>JBFLXE010000031.1:0-22184 GCA_040757455.1 Nitrospirota bacterium | reverse complement strand
TTGAGCTTCAATCGGCTCAAAATAGATTTCTTTAATCATTATATCAATATTCAATTAATTTGATTTTCCGCGAGACCGAGACCGAATGATCGTAAGCCGTAGACAATTTCTGAAATATTGTTCGGTCGCTGCAGGTGCTCTCGGACTGACTGCAGCGGATCTTATGAAGCTCGAAAAGTCGCTGGCTCGTTCCGGCGGGTTATCGGTTCTGTGGATCGCAGGTCAGGCATGCACGGGGTGTACGACATCCCTTGCGAATTCAGTCTATTACGCGACAATCCAGGAACTCCTGCTCGCCGGGCCGTCAACACCTTTGGGAACACTTGAACTCAAGTTCCACGAAACATTGATGGCAGCGATGAGCAATGAAGCGACCCAGCAGGCAAATCTGACGAGGTCTCCTTTTGTACTCGCGGTGGAAGGCGCTATTACACCGCAAGACGGATACTGCCAGATTGGAAGCTTTACAGGAGTACCTACTGAAGACATGCACGATGTCGTCTCCTACCTCGCAAACCATTCTAACTGCGAAGCTATTTTGGCTATTGGTACATGTGCTTCTTTTGGGGGAATCCCCGCAGCGGCCGGAAACGAGACCGGTGCAAAAGGGGTTCTCGGTTATCTGGGGAGCAGCGTCAGAGGGAAGACTATCAACATTCCGGGCTGTCCTCCGAATCCTAACTGGATCGTTGGTACGATCGCATATCTGCTGGCCAATGGCCTTTCTTTCCCGGCACTTGATGCGCTTCGCAGGCCGAGGCTTTACTTCGGTGAAAGGATCTGTAATAACTGCGACAGGTTCTTACCAAGCCTGGCTGGCAAATTTATAAGGAGAATTAGCGAGATTGAAAATCCTTACAAAAACAACTACTGTCTGAAATATTTTGGCTGTAAAGGATCACGAACGAAGTCTGATTGCTCTTACAGGAAATGGCACTCGCCAGGATATACCCAACGTGGTGTCAACTGGTGTGTTGGCGCCGGGGCCCCCTGTCAAGGTTGTACGCAGAATACTTTTCCCGATCAGATGTCGCCGTTTCACTATATGCTTCCGTTGTATACACCGCTTCTAATAGACATGGGTTATTTAAACCCGGATTGGACTCCCTGGCCAGGTATAACAAGTCAACCCGTTGTAGAATTTACTGCGCGAATCGGCGATAACGTCATGAGTCCCACATGGGAGCTCGGGCATAAATACAATAATGGCATCGAACAGGATACAAAACAATATGTCTGGGGTAATGGATCAGATGTGCCTTTCTCATTAATCCACAAGGCCAGCGCGGGAACATTTACTCTGAGTCTTTCAGGCGGACCTTCAACAACGTGGAATTCTGGTAAGCCAAATGTGGGAGTGGATCATATATGGCTTTTGGCTTCAAGTCGCAATGCTGGTTCGTTTAGAAGATGCGTGATAAATAACTTATCTCTGAATGGTTCCCCAACTAATGGAACTCTTATCAGCACTAACAATCAGATGTATATGCATATTTATAACGAGACGTTCCATAATTTTACACTCACCGGTACAATTAATTTCGCCTGGAGTGGAACTTTTAATCCAAACGATATTAGAGCTATTTTCAGTGTAGAGTTATGGTAGTATTATTCTAAATCTGCCAACCTTGCCGTGAAGTGGATTTTCCGCGTTAGATGCCCCAGGGTGAGGGGATAGGGCGTCTATATCCGCGCTCACTCGCGAGTATATCGAGGTGAATGGTGGTGATGTCTTCTAACTCAAGGTAAGTCACATCAATAAGCTTACGGAGGTCGATGGTCTTTATATATTGTTTGCACTTATCACAGAGATCCAATCTGTACGCATCTTTACCCTCTTCATAAAAATAGTGAAGAGTATTCTGTTCCGCGTTTTGGCAGAATGGACATTTCAGGCGATCGCTCTGCCATTCAAAACCGCAAAAGGAGCATAGCAAGTATCTCTGACCTTCTCCTTTCAGAGCCGATATTTGGGGGAGAGAACCGCAGATGGGACAGTAGCTTCTCAACCAGTTTTTCATATTAACGCGTTCCTTCAATTTTTTGACGCGGGCATGAATGGATGGCAGGACACTCATGTGAACAAGAAAGTTCAGGATAGACTTATTTATCCTTGAATCCCGTGCTGTCCTTTCGATGGACGATTCATCAAAGTGTCTCTTCAAAAGTTCTTCAAGGTGCAGATTTCCTTGCTGGATGGCAGTCTCTATCGACTCGATGTTTTCCTTCATCTTTTCGTTTGTATTCTTTCCAATCTTGCACAGTGAATTGAAGAGATTGACAGAAGATGATATATCTATAGCAAAATCTTCTTTATTCAAGAGGTGGAAGCCTTCTCTGATCTGAAATTCCGTAAGCTCTCTTTTGAATTCTCCCCCGGATATACTGAGTAATGGCTTTACTTCGTCCAGAACTTGCACGAGATTTTCGTAAAAATTCAACATCTCTTTGTATGCAGGCCTGTCTTCTTTTAGGTGGATGATCCGTTCTTTTATCTGATTCATTTCCATTATCAAAACGGCTTGTTCCGGTTGTTCCGGAACAAGCCGTTACAAAATTATTTCTCTAATTCTGTTATCCAGCCAGACTTGTGACAGACTGAACGATATTTCTAACAGATGCGCCTATCGTCGGTTCCACATCAGAACTCGCAAACTTGTGGTATTTTTTGGGATCATCCACGAAAAGAATAATTGCCCGGTGAATCTCCGGACCCGTAAGCTGTGCGTTTGGATACATGCTCTTCACTTGCTTCAGCCTCTTCTGCGCCATTTCGGTCATCTTATCGAGATCGCCAAAGTTCATCGTACCCGTGGGACAGACTTTGACGCAGGCCGGGAGCATTCCATTAGTTATTCGGTTAAAGCACATTGTGCATTTTGCCATTATTCCTGTTTTCTCGTTCACCCTTGGAATGTCCCATGGGCATGACTCCCTTATAGCCTTTCCGTCTGCCAATTTCACTTTAATATTCGGGTTGTAAAGCACGGCGCCTGTCTTCTCATCCCTGGTGATATTTTTGTACCCGAGGGATTGTGCGGTATACATGCATGGCGGTTCGAGACAATGCCTGCATTGATCCGCAAAGAAATACCATCTGGGTTTCCCTCCGACCGCTACCTCACTGAACCTCACCAATTTATATGTAAAGAAGGAAAGATCCTCAGGGTTCTGATGGTTACCGCGCTGGACTGTTTTGGTACCTTTTGTTCCAAAAGGCTGGTTCCAGTTTTTGCATGCAACCTGACATCCCCTGCAGGCCGTGCATTTGCTCGTATCTATGAAAAAACCTTTTCCTGCCATTATCTCTTACCTCCTTTCTTTAACCTTTTAGGGCTTTCGGCAATTTCTGCACGTTTGCAAGGAAAGCCTTATATTCGGGAATTACAGTGTTTGCATCGCCTATTGTCGGTGTAAGCAGGTTTGCACTTTCTCCTCCGTCCTTGGGAACCAGCCATCCGTAACACCAGGGCAGTCCGATCTGGTGTATCGTTTGACCGGCAACTTTAAGAGGTCTCCAACGCTTTGTTACTATCGCTATTGCCTCAACCTGACCTCTTGCGGACGAAACAAGCACCCGCTCTCCGTTCTTGATTTCTCTAAGGGCTGCCAGTTCCTCGCCGATCTCTACGAACATCTGAGGTTCAGCTTCTATAAGTGATGGCGTATAACGGGTCATAAGTCCAGTCTGCCAGTGTTCTGTTACTCGGTACGTAGTTGCAACAAAGGGGTACCTCGGATCGCAGGTAGTAAAGGTATAATCCTGGAAAAGGGCGATCGTGGGATTAATCCTCTGAGAAGACATAGGATTCTTTTCAATCGGACACTCCAAGGGCTCATAATGCTCTGGCAAAGGTCCCTCTGCAAGTCCCGGTCCGAATAATGAGGCGACACCATCGGGTTTCATGATAAAAGGCAATTTGCCACCTTCCATTCCAAGAGGTGGCGGAGGCCCATCCGGCACGTCACCGACCCATTTCTTTGCTTCCGCATCCCACTTGATAACAGCACGTTTCGGATCCCATGGGTTCCCGTTAAGGTCAACAGACGCCCTGTTGTAAATAATCCGTCTGTTTACCGGCCATGCCCACGCCCAGTTCGGAAAGAGGTTTACTCCTGTGGGATCCGTCTTATCCCTTCGGGCCATCATATTGCCTTTTTCGGTATAGCTGGCAGAATAGAGCCAGTTACCGCAGGACGTGCGACCGTCTGCAAGAAGGTATACAAAAGAAGGTACGAGCGTGCCTTTCTTATAAGGTTTTTTGTCCACAGGATGCTCGGCGATATCTTCCAGGAAGTAGCCATTAATCTCCTTTGCTACGGCATGAAAATCCACTTTGCCGTCTTTTGCATAATCCCATTTCAGTTTCAGGATCGGGTCAGGGAATTTACCGCCTTCTTTCTTGTAAAGGTCTCTTACCTTTACATAGAGTTCATGTACAATCTGGCCGTCTGATTTTGCATCTCCCGGGGGATCTACCGCCTTGTATCTCCACTGCGCCATACGTCCGCTGTCTGAAACGCTTCCTTCTTTTTCCACAGAAGAAGCAGCAGGAAGGAGAAAGACTTCCGTTTTAACCTTTTTCGGGTTCACACCAGGCCCCATCCAGAAATTGGTAGTCTCGCTTTCAAACAGATCTATCGCTACCATCCAGTCCAGCTTTGACATAGCCTCTCTCGCCTTATTCACATTAGGGCTCGAACAGGCAGGGTTCATGCCGAGGCAGATAAATCCTGAAAAGTTGCCTTTCAGCATTTCGTCGAACATGAACATCCATGAGGCATTCTGACCGTCATCTAATTTTGGAAGCCAGGCATATCCAAAGTCATTATCTTTCGTGGCGTTCTCGCCGTACATGGATTTTAGAAAACTTGAGACATATTTTGGCCTGTTACCCCACCAGTTAATACTCTTGGGCTCAGCAGTCTTTGGAGTGTTCTTTTCATTATATTTGGCAAGTGTCTCACCCGAAGCCCGTGGAGTCGGATTGTAAGCGGGAAATATGTGGAACAATAGTGCATTGTCAGTTATGCCCTGAACATTCGACTCTCCCCTCAGAGCGTTCACTCCGCCGCCCGCCAGACCCATATTGCCCAGAAGTAATTGAATTAATGTTGCTGTCCTTATGTTCTGGGTTCCCACGGTATGCTGTGTCCATCCCATTGCATAGAGCATTGTCCCCACTCTATCTGGTTTGCCAGTGGAAGCAAAGGTCTCGTACACCTTTACCAGATCTTCCTTCGGGGTACCTGTAATATTTGAGACAGTATCAAGATCGTAACGAGAATAGTGTTTTTTCATTATCTGATAAACACAACGTTCGTGCTGAAGAGTCGGGTCTTTTTTTGCCACTCCACTCTCATCTTTTTCAAAGGCCCAGAAAGACTTGTCATAAGACCTTTTGTCGGGGTTATAACCTGAGAACAGGCCGTCTTTAAAATCGTATTTTGGACCTACGATAAAGGCGGCATTTGTGTAATTAACAACATAATCCTTCTGGATTAAATCATTATCCATGATGTATTTAATCATCCCCGCAAGAAAGGCTATGTCTGTGCCCGCCCTCATGGGAGCATAAATATCCGCCTTTGCGGAGGTGCGCGTGTATCTGGGATCGACGTGGATAATCTTCCCGCCTTTTTCCTGAGCCCGGAGTATCCACTTGAAGGAAATAGGATGATTCTCTGCGGCATTACTTCCCATAATCAGGACACAGTCACTTACCCCGATGTCCCTCCAGTTATTTGTCATCGCTCCGCGACCGAACGACTCTGCCAGAGCCGCTACAGTGGAGCTATGTCAGAGGCGTGCTTCATGTTCTATATAAATCAGCCCCAATGCTCTGAGGAATGCCTGATAGAGCCAGCCCTCTTCATTATTTATGTGGGCACTTCCTATACCCGCAATTCCCATGCACCTGTTAACCACCTGGCCTTTGGCATTCTTTTCCATAAAACTTGCATCACGGCTTTTCTTGATCTTTTTGGCGATCTCTGTGAGCGCCCAATCCCAGGATTTCGTTTCCCATTTTGTGCCGTAAGACGAACGATACATAACCTTTGTAATTCTTTTCGGATTGGTTACAAGTTCAAATAGACTCATTCCCTTTGCGCATAAAGTGCCTTCACTTGTGGGTTGGTCAGGATCACCCTCGATATTAACTATCTTTCCTTTTACGGTATGGACAATTAAGCCACACCCCACGGAACAATACGGGCAGACAGTCGTCGTTTCTTTTGCATCCTTGATTCGAAAATCTGTGAGTTCCGCAGCATAGACCTGCGCAGGCGTGAGATCAAACCCTAATTGGCTCAGGGTCAGGCCTGCTGCGGTCACACCCGAGAACTTCAAGAAGTCTCTGCGAGTGATAACACTCATAAAATCCCCCTTTCTTTTAAAGGTTAATAATAAAAATATTTGGAATGAGAGAAGATGTTTCGCTATTTAAATTAAATATTTTCATGCAGACCATGAATTTAGTTATCACATCTATATCATATACGTGCCTACATGTCAAGTTAAATAAACCCAGGATAAATTTTTTTATATTTTTAAAAAAATAAAATTTAGGAATGCCGAGGCCACAGCATCTAAGGAATGCCGAGGGAGTCGAGTATTGCAAACACAGTCTTCACCGCATCTGCAGTATCGGGGATGCTAATTATCGGCTGACCCTGAAGATCGGAATCGAATATTGCCCTGTCTTGCGGAACAATTCCGGAAACAAAAAGACCAAGGTTTTCTGCAAGCTCTTTTAATTTCTTTCCTTCCTGGGAAATCCGGTTTATGATTACCGCGTACCTGTCAACCTCAAGTTGTAACTCATCAACCAGATTTTTAATCCTCCTGGCGGTCTGAATACCTCTCAAAGAAGGGTCGCTTATGATAAGCAGCAAATTGACACTGTGAGTTGTCCTTCTGCTTAAGTGTTCCATTCCCGCTTCATTGTCGATAACAACGTAAGGGTAGGTTTCTGAAAGTTTATCTGTGTATTTCCGGATAATGTTATTGGCAGCACAGTAACATCCAGGGCCTTCTGGCCTCCCCATAACCATGAGGTCGAACCCTTTTGACTCAATCAGCGACTGCTGAATCTGGTAGTCAAAGAGTTGCTCCATAGACATGCCGCCTGGCCTATCGGCGCCGCTTCTGATCACACGGAGCGATTCCTCCCTTAATTTACCGACCGTCGTATGGACATCCACACCGAGGGTTTCGTGCAGGCAACTGTTTGAATCAGCGTCCACGGCAAGAACGGGCATCTTTCTTTTTTCAATGATGTAGCGAACTGTCAGCCCTGCGATCGTGGTTTTTCCGGTACCACCTTTTCCTGCCAATGCAATTATGAATGACATGATTTATTATAACAGACAAAACGCGGGAGCAGCAGGGCGTCACCAGGGAAATATCACTTAAGTTTCTGAGAGACGCACTGCTACTACAGCCAGTAGAGGGATTAGTTGAAATTTTCGATGTAATAAAAGAAAATATCATTATATGATAATAGTTTCGCTCCTGAAGAAATCTTTGTTATTTACTCTTCTTATGCCTTTCTTGTTATTTGTAATGAATCCCTCGCACGGATACGCTCAAAAGGCAGAAAACCTTTACATTGGTTCTGACAAGTGTAAGCAGTGTCACCAGGATGAATATAATAATTTTATTACATATGCAAAGAAAGCGACGTCTTTCAGGAGCATAGAAAGAGTGCGCAAAGGATTGACTGAAGAGGAGCTTAAGGGCTGCTATTTCTGCCACACTACAGGTTATGGAAAGCCGGGCGGTTTCATAAGCGAGGAAAAGACGCCTCACCTGAAAAACGCCGGCTGCGAAGTATGTCACGGTCCGGGAGAACTGCACGTGAAGACAAGGGACCCTTCTTACATCAAAAGGCATTTGACGACAGAGGACTGTGAGACCTGTCATACCTCTGAGAGGATCAAGGCCTTCAGATACAAGCCTTTAATACACGGAGGGGCTCATTAATAAATTTAATCAGGGAAAGACAGTGTTCTCCTTTTCGAGAAAACGACTGGCCAATAAGATTCTATTTGCGATAGCGATTACAATCGCGCTGATTATGGGCACGGAAATCCTCGTCCGCATATATTTCGGTACGAAGGATAGGATAGAATTGATGAGCATGGTTTCCGCTGATTTAGCTGCCGCGACATACGCTGGAATAAAGCATCCAATGGCTGTCGGCGATGCCGAAGCCATCAGAAAACAGCTTTCGGATATCCGGGAAATAGCGAAGGATGTAGAGGTATATATATGTGATTTTGAAAACGAGATCATATATTCCACTCATTGGGAAAAAGTCAACAAAAATATGACTGAATTCATACAGAACAGAGATGCACAAATAGCCCTGGGAGAGATTATTCAGAAAGGGGTAGGGCCGAAACTGCCTTTTGAAGATATTTTTGAGGGAAGAAAGTATCTTGTTTCTTTTTCGCCAGTTTTAAATGAAAGAGAGTGCTTCCATTGTCATGGCTCCACCAGAAGAGTTCTCGGAAGCATGGTTGTGAGAATAGACGCAGAAAGAGTTTACGCAACGGTTGCTGCGCAGAGAAACAGAACTTTGGTACTGACACTCTTCGGCCTGTCCTTTGTAGTTGTAATGGTTTCTTTGATAATAAACAAATTTATAAGACGACCCGTGGAGAATCTCGCCGAGAAGGCAAAGAGATTTGCCGAAGGTGACACGACCGTTTCTGTCGATGTGAAGACAGAGGACGAAATCGGCGTTTTGGGGAGAACTTTTAATTACATGGTGGAAAGTGTTTCGTCATCAAGCAAAAAGCTGGAGGACGAGATAAAAAGGAAAACAGCATTGTTGAACGAAAGAACAAGGTTATTAACACTTCTTGAGGTGGCTAATAAGGAACTGCGTGAGCTCGACAGGCTTAAGTCTACCTTTCTTGCAAATATGTCACACGAATTGCGGACACCGATGAATGCCATAATAGGATACACGGATCTACTTCTGGACAGAGTTGATGGCCCGGTCAATGAAGAACAGGAAAAGAGTCTCAGAAAGGTTGCTGCAAATGCCATGCATCTTTTACAACTAATAAATGATGTCCTTGACATATCAAAGATCGAGTCAGGAAAGATGAAGCTCTCTCCGAAGGAAATCGACATAAGGTGGCTTGTCGAATCTGTCATTCCAACCTTCGAACCACTGATAAGGCAGAAAAATCTCGCCCTTGCTGTAAATATTCCTGAAGATATGCCTCTCATATATGGTGATGAGGACAAGATCAAGCAGGTTCTGATAAACCTTCTCTCTAATGCTGTTAAATTTACTTATGAAGGAGGAATCGCTATCAGTGCGAGATCTTCAGAAAGAGGTGTTGGTCCGGGAGAGCCGGCTATATTTGCGGAAATCTGTGTGGAGGATACAGGGATAGGGATTAAGGAAGAAGATTTAGGAAAGATTTTTGATAAATTCGTGCAGGTGGATCTCACCACAGTCCGTCAGTATGAGGGTACGGGTCTGGGCCTCAGCATTGCCAGAGGATTGGTATCTTTACATAAAGGCATGATCTGGGCGACAAGCAAGTTAGGTGAGGGCAGTAAATTCTGTTTCACAATTCCAATGCATAAAGATGTCCTTGAAAAACCGGCTGAGCCGATAATAGAGGAGAAGGTAGCAGAGGCTCTCGCAGATTATTTTGGCGTGCCAGTCGAAAAATTTTTAAAGGAGCCTGAATTTGGGGGGAAAACTATCAGATGCTGGGAATATGTGCGCTGCGGTCAGCCGAGCTGTCCAGCGTATGGTAGTAAAGAGGGCAGGTGCTGGTTGATCTTCGGGACACATTGCGCGGGCATGAAGATCGCTTCTTATCCAGAAAAAGTAGACTTCTGTAAAGGCTGCGAACTTATTAAGAATCTCATCGTATGTCCTGAACTGGAATCCGCGATGGTGGAGGTTGATACGTCTCAGACAGAGACTGAAAAAACAATCCTGGCGATTGATGACAACCCGGAAGCGATAGATATAATCAGAAAATATCTGGGGAAGGAATACAGGGTAGTCGGTGTCCTTAGTGGGGAACAGGCGGTCGAGAGGGCGAAGGAAATAAAGCCGCTTGCAATCACTCTGGATATCATGATGCCAAAGAAAGATGGCTGGCAGGTTCTTCGCGAGTTAAAAAGTGAGCCGGAGACACAGGATATACCCGTGATCGTCCTTTCCATTGTAGATGACAGGAGATTGGGCTTCAGCCTGGGTGCTGCGGAATACATGGTAAAGCCTGTCGATAAGAGAGTTTTTCTCAGAAAACTCAAGAATCTCGAAAGAATGAGGAAGATAAAGCGCGTATTAGTGGTGGACGATGAACCGGAAACAGTCAGACTTATAGGAAGTGTCTTGAAGGAGGCAGAATATCAGGTTTCAACCGCTTACAACAGCAATGATGCCATTAATTCCATTAAGGATTTCAGGCCAGATCTCATAGTCCTGAATCCCACAGCAGCGGATATAGGTTTTGATGTCATAGAATATTTAAAGACAAAGGAAACTCTGAAAGGCATTCCGGTTATCATACTGACTCGTAAAGACTTGACAGATGAAGAAATAGAAGATTTGAATGGCCGGATAGAGGGAATATTGAATAAGGGTATCCTGACAAAAGAAGATCTTTTATCTGAGATCAAGGATACCATTAACAAAGTGGACAAAATGCGATAAACCAGACTATATAATAGTTATGGTGTTAGATAACATGGAAGATACGAGAAAAGGTCCACCGAGAAAAATATTAATAGTCGAAGACAATCAGGACAGTAGAGAGCTGGTTGTTAAGATACTCAGAAATAGCGGGTATGTGACAGTAGAGGCAGAAGATGGAGAAGAAGCCCTGCAAAAGGCTATGGCTGAAAAGCCGAATTTGATCCTCATGGACATATCGATACCAAAAATAGATGGCTACGAAGTGACGAAGAGACTTAAGAGCCTGGACGAGTTTAGCGAAATTCCGATCGTTGCCCTCACTGCTCATGCCATGAAGGGAGACAGGGAAAAATTCATCGCCACAGGATTCGAGGGATATATTTCCAAACCCATAAATATTCGTGAATTGCCTGAACTGATAAGGGCATATTTGAGAGGCAAGTGGGAGAGCATATTAGGTGGCGAAGAATAAAATTTTGATCGTGGATGATGCGGTCGACACCGTGGAACTTTTGAAAAAAAGGTTCCGTGCCGAAGGATACGACACGGCAGAGGCATATAATGGAGAAGAGGCACTCCATATGGTAACTAAATATAATCCTGACATTATTGTCCTCGATGTGATGATGCCAAAAATTGACGGCTATGAGGTATGCCAGATACTCAAATCGGATGAAGAAACACGATATATTCCGGTTCTGATGCTCACTGCGAAAGGGGAGGTCGAGAGCAAGGTAAGGGGGCTGGATATCGGAGCTGACGATTATTTGGCCAAGCCTTTCGATTATAAAGAATTGTCTGCCAGGGTTAGATCATTACTTGCTCAAAGGGCTGCACATGAGAAAAAGGCGGAAGAGGAAAAGGCAGGTGCTCTTGGACAGATGATGGAGCAGGTGGCTCATGAAATAAGGAATCCACTTACTTCAATCGGTGGATTTGCAAGGAAAGTTTATTCGAAACTGCCTGAGAGTGACCCGAACAGAAAATACATGGAAATGATCATCAATGATGTGGCTGTTCTGGAGAATATGATAAAACAGTTGATTGAATTGAAGACAATGGCCATATCATACAAGGAACCGACTGACATTAACACTACGATCCTCGAATCACTTGACGTATTTCGACAGGATTTTTTGCGGAACAATATCAGGGTTGAGACGCAACTGATGCACAATCCGCCCCTTATTAATGCGGATAAAAAAATGCTTAAACGGGCGTTTTGCAATATCATCAAAAATTCTATTGAAGCTATGGAGACTGGCATTAAGACACTCAAGATTGTAAGCGAGACATCCGGAAATCGCTTTGATGTTAAGATTTCGGACACAGGCGTGGGCATCTCGAAAGACAAAATAAAAAATATTTTTGATCCGCTGGTCACGTCAAAGATGTTCGGACCCGGACTGGGATTGACCTTTGCGTTAAAGATTATACAGGAGCACGACGGTGATATATCTGTAGAGAGCGAAATTGGAAAGGGTACCACCTTTACGATCAGCTTTCCCGTAATCCGGTAACAAGGCAGGTCCTCTGTAACCTTCCTTCATCCTTTGACAGGCTCTATCCATCGACAGGCTCAGGATGACAAACGTCATTGCAAGCCTGTCGAATCATGAAATTGTCGATCCATTGTGTTCATGAAATATTATTCAACTATAGCAATTTTTTATTCTGGATTAGTCTGATGTTAGATAGTTTGTTTTTTCGATAAACGCCGAGGCCGAGTAATGTCACTTCAACCCCTGTCTTTCCCAAGTTTTCTCTTTTGGATTTCCATGGGGAAATTGTATCATAGGTAATTCATATTGTTTGAAAATACCGGGGCACCATTTAGTGGCATAATTAGAGGCAAAATATTCAGAGGTGAGTATTAGTAATCAACATATGTAAATGTTGGCTTTTTTCGCGAATATCCCCATGCAAAATGAAGAAAAGACAAAAGAGCAACTTATAAATGAATTAGTAGCATTCCGCCAACGGATCGCTGATTTAGAAATATTAGAAACACAGCATAAGCAAACAGAACAGGCGCTTATAGAAAGTGAAGAACGCTACAAACGACTGATCAAAGCAGTTACAGCTTATACTTATTCAGTAGAAGTCAAGGATGGTCATGCGATTTCTACCCGACATACTATGGGATGTCTTTCAATCACGGGGTACAATCCTGAGGATTATGAATCCGATCCTTATTTATGGCATAAGATGATCTACCCGGATGACAAGATGATAGTCGAAAACTCAATCCAACAGATACTCGATGGTATAGAGGTTCCGCCCATCGAGCATAGGATAATCCGTCGCGATGGCACAGTGGTTTGGATTCGCAACACCATGGTGATCTACCATGATGAGAAAGGACTGATGACGCGGTATGATGGTTTAATCGAAGACATAACTGAGCGTAAGCTGGCGGAGGAGGAACTCAAAAGACTTGCAACAACGGACAAACTGACCGGAGCTTATAATAGAACAAAATTCAAGGAAATAATTGGAAGAGAAATAGAGAGAGTCAAGAGATACAATCAACCATTATCGATAATAATATTTGATATCGACCATTTCAAGGAGATAAATGATATATATGGACATAATGTTGGCGACAATGTGTTAAAAACTATCGCTGATATTGTGAGAGAGAATATTAGAAAGATAGATTACTTTGTAAGGTGGGGTGGTGACGAATTTATGATAATTTCTTCAGAAACAGATTTAAAAGAGGCGTACTTATTAGCAGATAGAATGAGAGAAATAATAAAGAGCCATATGTTTGAAGATGTTGAGAAAGTAGCCGTAAGTTTAGGTGTTACCGAATTCAAAGAAAATGATACGGAGGATAGCTTGATAAAAAGAGCAGACGATGCCATGTATGAAGCAAAGAAAAAAGGCGGAGATCGCGTCGAAATGACGGTTACTTGACAACCAAATATGCGTCTGATAGCCTTTTTTTATGAGTAAACCAGAACCATACGTATGCAGATTATGCGGCGATCTTATAGGCGCTCCTGATCTTCAGACTACACTCGATACTCTGGCGCGCAATATAACGAAAATAATGGGCGTGAAAGGTTGTACCATCAGGCTCCTTGACGAAAAAAACCAGACTCTTGAAATTGCAGCTGCATACGGAATGAGCAAGACCTATCTGGAAAAAGGTCCTGTCAGTATAAAAGAGAATCCGGTTGACCGGAAAATTCTGAAAGGAAAAGCTGTAAGTACCAAAGACATCACGAAAGAAAGACACGTCCTTTATCTTGAACAGGCCAAGAAAGAAGGCATAAAATCAGTCCTCAGCGTCCCGCTTCTCTCAGAAAACAGGCCGCTCGGCATTATCAGAGTTTACACCTCAGTCCCCCACGATTATACAAAAGAAGAAATCGAGACGTTGAAATCCTTTGCCTCGATAGGTGGTGTGCTTGTCGAAAGAGCAAGAATATGGGAAGAGATGGAGGCATTGATGAGGATAGCTCAATCCATAAATTCCACATTGTCTCTCGGTGAAGTGCTTCAGATGATAGTTGAAAACGCAGCGAAGATACTGGGCATGAAGGCAGCATCGCTAAGACTTCTGGATGAAGAGAAAAAAACATTGGAGGTCAGGGCCGCTTATGGGTTGAGTGAGGCATATTTAAGAAAGGGTCCGGTTGATGTAAACAAGAGCATTATCGATAGGGAGTGTCTTAAATGTAGGGTTGTTGCGGTCAAGGATATACGAAAGGATAAGAGGCTTCAGTATCCGGAGGAACTTTTAAGAGAAGGCATACAGGCGCTCCTTTCTGTTCCCCTTACTGTGAAGGGCTTCGCAATAGGGGTCTTAAGGGTATACACGTCTTTTCCATATTCATTTAAGAAGTCCGAGATAGATTTTCTGACTACACTCGCCTGCCAGGGCGCTATAGCAATTGAGAACGCGCGCCTTTTCGAACATATTAGCAATGAATATAAAGAGCTTGCAAGAGATGTCTGGAAATGGTATGACTGGGGAACACGTTTTCCGAGGATCTAAGAAGCTCGTCTCAAAAAACACATTCTTTCCATGGCTTGATTCAATAGGAGAAAAATTCAAGCTCTTCGGGCCGGTCACTGAAGAGAATCAGACTGTCTTCAGACAGATAGGGTCATCAAAAGAACTCACCATGGAATACCGGAGCACTATGCTGCCGCCGGGCAAGCTATTCATCTATAAACCAAAAGAAGAAATCTGCACGTTTCATTTGGAAGAAGATATATCAATAGAAGAAATACCTGCTGTCCCGGAGAAACAGGCTGTGATTGCCGTGCACCCGTGCGATATGAATGCCATTCTCTATCTTGACCACACATTTTTAGGCATGTTCAAAGATCCCTATTACGAGGCAAGGAGAAAAAACACCCTGACTATATGCCTGAACTGTACGCAGGTGTCCCTCAATTGTTTCTGTTCTTCAGTAAACAGCGGCCCTTTTTTGAAGGAGGAGGCAGAGTGCGATATTCTTCTGACAGACTTCGGGGATGATTATCTCGTGGAAATAAGAAGCAGAGGAGCGGAAAGACTATTCGGGCCCAAAGGCAAGGTGGCGACCTCGAAGGTAATGAAAATGAAATCAGAGAAAGAAAAGGCGGTTCTCAGCAAGATCAGGAAAGTCGTCAATATGGAGGGCCTCGACAGACTGTTTCTGGAGAATATGAATCATCCGGTCTGGCAGAGAACAGCAGACGAGAGATGCCTGTCTTGCTCAAATTGTGTCCTTGTCTGCCCTACCTGTTTTTGCTATCAAGTGGTCGATGAGACTTCAATGGATCTGCGGACTGTAACCCGGTACAGACATTTAGATGCCTGCCAGGATATGAGGTTTGCGGAGATTTTCGGAGGAAACTTCAGACAGCGCAGGGCATCGAGACTCAGACAGTTCGTGACGCACAAGATGAATCAGACGGCTCAGTATGGTATGCCTGGCACCGTTGGCTGCGGCAGATGCATCACATGGTGCCCGACGAGCATAGACCTCACGGAGATAACGAAGGAGATTCAGAGATCGTGAATCATCTTGTACCGCTCAAAGCTAAAATCAAAGATATAAGAACGGAAACAAGCGAGGTGAAGACATATACGCTCTCATTGGAAAAACGGTTTGTAATGCAGCCCGGGCAGGTGAATATGATCGGATATCCCGGAGTGGGTGAAGCTCCTATATCTATAAGCTCTCTCGTGTCTGACGGTTATTTTGATCACACGATCAAAGCCGTAGGAAGAGTTACAAGATTTATAGACACTCTAAGAAAAGGCAACTATCTATTCCTCAGAGGCCCCTATGGAAAAGGCTGGCCAATGGACGTCGCCAGACAGAATAATATTCTGCTTGTCGCAGGCGGAATCGGACTCGCTCCTCTAAAGCCAGTCATACAAATGATAATGCAGAAGAGAAACTTTTTTGGTGAAGTAACTCTTATATATGGTGCGAGGAACGAGGAAAGTTTTCTTTTTACGAATGACTTCGAAAGGTGGAGAAAAGGAATTTCTTTACATCTGACAGTTGACGAAATCTTACATCCCGATGCCTGGAGAGGCCGTGTGGGTCTGGTTACTGATCTTGTTGCGGAAGTGGAAATCGATCCGGATAAAACATTCGCATTCGTCTGCGGGCCTGAGGTGATGATGCGTTTTGTCTGCCGCGGCATAGCCCTCCGGAATGTTCCACCGTCGAGAATCTATATCTCTATGGAGAGAAGAATGAAGTGCGGTATAGGCCACTGTGGCCACTGCCAGCACTATGGTCTGTTCGTCTGTAAGGATGGTCCTATTTTTCCTTTTGACAGGGTGCGGGGACTTCCCGATGGCATGCTTTAGCCATGTGAGTTCAGGATATGAAGCAGAATAAACCAAGGCTCGGTTTTTTTAAGTATTCATGCTGCGCAGGCTGCGAGTTTCAGTTCATGTATTTTCAGAAGCATGTTCTGGAGACACTCCGCAGTTTTGATTTTGTTTTTGCGCGAATGATTAAAAGAGGAGGCACTCCCCATGGTCCCTTTGATATTGCGCTGGTAGAAGGAACGATCACGGAATCATGGCAGGTGGATGAGCTGAGAGAAATCCGGGAACAAAGCAAACTCCTTTTCGCCATAGGCTCCTGTGCAATAGACGGTGGGATACCGGCCATCAAAGCGACAAGGCCAGAACTCGACGTTGAAAAAAGGGTTTACAATGACCTTTCTCATATCCATTCAATAAGGCCGCATGCTCTCGATGCCTATGTGAAGGTAGACGGATATATCAGAGGGTGTCCTCCTGGAGAAAGAGATCTTCATGAGGCTTTGTCGTCGGTTCTATCAGGAAAGAAGCCGGATTTTCTTGAGTACAGCGTCTGCATTGAGTGCAAGTTGAAGGGCAATATATGTGTATTAGTGGCATACAGTATGCCCTGTATGGGACCGGTCACGAATGCGGGCTGCGGAGCTCTCTGTCCATCCATGAACAGGGCGTGTTATGCATGTTTTGGGCCGATGAAACAGGCTAACAGTCCAGCCCTGGCCCGGAAATTCAGGATGTTGGGGTTGTCAAAGGATGACATCATAAGGAGATTTACACAGTTTGGAGCAGACACTCTTGAGTTCAGAAGGGCGGTGGAGACATGTGAAGATTGATGTGAATTATATTGCAAGAGTGGAAGGTGAGGCCTCGGTCAAATTCGAGATCCGGGATAGAAAGCTCGTTAATCTCAAACTGAATATATGGGAACCCCCACGCTTCTTTGAAGGTTTCCTGGTCGGCAGGAAATTCTACGAAGCGCCTGACATAGTATCCCGGATATGCGGTATCTGTCCCGTCTCTCATATGACAACCTCAATATGTGCTGTGGAAAATGCATTGGGCGTTGTTGCGTCGCCAGAAATCAAAAAAATAAGGGACATAATGACGTTAAGCCAGATAGCGGCCAGCCATGTCATCCATCTGTACATGCTGACTCTGCCGGACTATTATGGGCTAGCCATGCTTTCGGAACGTGAAAAGGAAATGAACAGCCTCCTTCGCCTGAAGGAAGCTTTGAACAATGTGACAGGAGCGATCGGCGGAAGGCCGCTTCATCCGGTAGCAATGGTCGTTGGTGGATTCACGAAAGCACTTGAAAGGAAGGAACTGTCGAAACTCATAAAAGGACTCGAAGGCGTCAAAAAGGATGCAGTCGAGACGATCAAGATGTTTTCTGAACTCGATTATCCGGTATTAAAAAATGATACTGAATATCTGGCGCTTTCAGGTGCTGATGGATATGCGATAAATGAAGGAATCATAGCAACCAGTTCGGGAGTTAAAGTGGAGCCTGAGAATTATCATTCTTTCTTCTCAGAAAAAGAAGTTTCCTATTCAAACGCAAAAAAGACTGTTCTCAAAGGAGAACGGTCTGTGATGGCTGGAGCTCTGGCCAGGCTCAATCTGAAATTTGACAGACTCCATCCGGAGGCGAAGAAGGCGGCGAGAGAGGTCGGTTTTCTTGCCTCAGAGAAGAATCCATTTTCGAACATTGTGGCACAAGCTGTGGAGATCGCGCATTGTATCTGGACATGTATAGACCTGCTTGATACGCTGACCTGTAAAGATACCCTGTTGGATGTACGGGTGAGAGAGGGATCGGGCACTTCTGTTACAGAGGCTCCACGTGGGTTGCTTTATCATCATTACGAATTGAACAGACTGGGAGTGATAGAGAAGGCGGACATTGTAACACCTACAGCCTACAATTTCCTGAATATCGAGGAATCACTTGAAAAATTGGTTATGCAGAATATTGATAAGCCGCCGGAGGAACTGTCACTTCTCTGCGAGATGCTTGTAAGAGCCTACGATCCATGCTTTTCCTGCTCTGTTCATTGACGGGATGGAGGTTGTTTGAGCAGATCGCGGATTTTGCACATGATTTCGTCGATATTCTCATGGACACCCTGGTGAGAGTAAGCAACTGTATATTTCCCCTGAGTATCTTTTTCCACAATTATTGTGAATGGCACGCGTGGGGTTCCCAAAGCTTTATGTGCGGCGAATTCGTAATCTGTTAATATGGGGTAAAGAACCTTCTGCTCTTTTCTGTACAATTCAACCTCCTTTGAGGTGTTTCCTATAGCTATGCTGATTACTCTTATTTTTCCTTTCAGTGATGGATCTTTTTTGCTCTTTAAATAAATATCGTTAAAAATGGGAACATTCCTGGGACAACTTGTACAAAATGTATTGAAAATTTCAAGAAGGAATAATTCACCTTGAAACATGCGGAAGGATAAACTTTTCTTCTTCGGTATTCCGAGATACAGCCGTTGCTCTTTTGACAAAGTGTCTTTAAATATTAAATCCGGAAAAGGATCACCTGCACCGGGTGGCTTAACCTCGGCAGTCACGAATCCATGAAAGAAAAAAGCAAAAAGACATATGCCCAGGAGGAGGAATACGGGCTTTTTATTTCTCAAGCTTCTCCAATTCTCGAACCAGAACCTCAAGGCGCGGTCTTTCATTTATATCATGAATATCAATGTAGCGAATGATCCCCCTTTTGTCTATTATGAATAATGCCCTTTCAGAGACGCCGCTTGACCGAAGAACCCCGTATTTTTCAGCAACAGCCCCGTGGGGCCAAAAGTCGGAAAGTACGGGGAACCAGACTGCTCCCATCTCACCCGTCCAGGCATACAGCGTCGGGATATTATCGACAGTAATGCCAAGTAAAATAGCATCGTGTTTGTCAAATATGCTCTTCGCGATGTTGTATCCAGGCCACTGGTCAGAACATACAGGTGTCCATGCGGCCGGGACAAAGGATATAACCACATTCTTTTTCTGGCGGTACTGGCTCAAGGAAATCTTTTCCCCCAATATTGAAGGGAGAATAAAATCCGGGGCATTGTCTCCCACTTTCAATTTGGAGACACTGTCGACGGGCTTGAGTTTCCCCGGATGGTAGATCTTCCCCTTGAATTGTTCAGAGATGCCATAGACGGCTGTTGAACAAAGGAACGCACAAAGTGCCGAAAAAATTGCTAAACTGAATCTGCTCTTCCATCTCATCATTACTTTCCTCCTGTCAGATGCCTGTTTTCTTAATTATAAGGTCAAGAAATTTTTTCGGATCCTCAATACTTCCTGCTTTGGAATAAAAGATTCTGGATTCTCCTCCGGTCTCAAATACAAAAAAATAAGGGGTTCTGACATCACCGATTGCTTTATGAACAGCGAAAGTCTCGTCCGGAAAAAGGGGAAAAGCGATGTCATACTGCTTCTTGAAAAATTGTACTTCGAAAGGCGTGTTGCCAGCGCCGATTCCAATGATTTTAATCTTGCCCTCAAGATCACGCTTATCGATTTCGTTATAAAGCTCATTGACAAGAGGCGCTTCTTTCTGGCAGTAAGGGCAGTACATGCTGAATATTTCTACTATTACAACCGGAGCTTTTATCTCTGATATTTTGAAAGACCCTTTTTCTTGTATGCCGAGGTAATCTTTATGCGCAGCATCCTGCGGTACAGGAAGCAGCAGTTCCGGGAAGGAACCTCCTTCTTCGGGGCACTCGACTGCATAAGCGGATGAAGCCGCAATTATCAGACACGCAACCAGAATAAATAAAGAAATGATATTTTTCATACTGCCTCCCCTGTTTTAATAATTTATAAAGCTGTGTCGCAAGATTCCGATAACTTTCCGAATGGATAACCTTGATATAATGATCTCTGATAAAGACCCTCTTGTCAATATGGTTATATCCAATTATATTTTAATTTATCGGTTGCTAACATTTATTGGATTTTTATTGGGAGTGAAAAAGTCTCAGGATAATTATCGGTGTGGCTTTACTGGATGGAGGAAACGAAAATTTAGTTCTAATCATTCTTCGTATGAATATTTATCCCGGCCCTTATATCTTTCATGAGGTCTGCCGGCGCCTTTGTAAAGTCCAGAACAGCCACTATGCGCGGGTTTTTTCTTTTGTCAACTATGATAAGCAACGGCGCCCTCGCGTCTTTGAGTGCTTTATGGATTTTAAACTGAGGATCGGGAATGAGAGGGAACGGTACGCTGAAATATTTCTTGAAATATTCGGTCTCCCTGAGGTTATTGCCAGCGCCTATGCCGATAAATTTAATATTTCTTTTCAAAAAATTGTCGCCCTGAACAGAATTATACAGGGTGGCCAACTTTGGTGCATTCTTCTGACAGACAGGACAATATATGCTGAAGAGTTCAACAAGCAGAAAATCGGACCGGATACGACTGAGCGATCTACCTTTCTCTTTCAGGCTGCCGAGATACCTCCAATCTTCTTCACTAAAAATGCCCGCCAGCGGGATATCGGGGAATGGGTCGCCTTCCCTGACAGGGATACCCTCATTTGCCTGACCACTGTGTATCGGGCAACAGAAAACAATAAGACCAAGGAAAAAAGAAAAGAGTAATCTTCTCATATTCAGATCTTCTCTTGTTTTCTGCAATAGAACCCCCTAAGAATGCGATGGCTGAATCTCCTGCGTTCCAGTATGAAAAGCATGATCGCCATTGAAAGCCATAGCGCGTTGAAAACGATGTGGCGATAATTCATGCCCGATGAATTATCATTACCAAAACAGCCGCAGTAAAACTCGTTGCCCCGTGTAATATTGAGGGCAATAGCCAATATAAAGGTTATCAGCAGGAGACCCTGAATAATGACACAAGATCTGACGAATATGCCTAAAATGAGAAACATGCCTATCCAGAATTCTACCCAGGGGAGCACTATCGCAGTAATATTGATTAGCCAGTGCGGAACTATTTCATAATTTACGATCGCATCTCTAAATTGTCCAAGGTCGCGGATCTTATGGAGACTGGCGTATATGAATAATCCGCCCAACCAGAACCTCAAGAGAATTATGATTGTCGTACGCCGTAAAACTCTATGGGAAGAGATCACGGCTTTTGGGATGCTATTCATTCTCTACAATAACGATGTGTTTATGACCCTTTAGCGAAAGCCTGTGTGCGAGCTCCAGGTCGCAGGCACGGCTGAGAGTCCTCCCATATACAAAAATAGGTGTATCACTGGATCCCTCAGGCAGATATAGATGATAGAAGAAGTCGAAATCTGTTACAGGAAAGTTCTTCGCTACCGTCAGACTATCTTTTGCGTAATACATATGAGGACGGGCATCAAAGAGAAGACAATGTGACATGAAGGATTCATCTTTAAGGAACTCTTGCAAACTCACTGTTTGATAAAAGTTGTTTTTCAAATATGCAGGTAGTAACGGTATCTTGTCAGCACGAAGTTCGTTTACAGCAATGGCGCTTGAAGTGCAAATGGCGAGAACAATTAATAGATCGATTACTATTCTTTTGCATTTACTACTCATATCGGAATAAACCAGAGATAAACCTGAATCCTGCGTGAAAACATCATAGTTTTACCTTTTCTATCTGTTTTAAAGCATACTCTATGCTCTCTTTATACAGGCAATTGGCTGGGAATTTTAAAACAGGTTTATTGTCGGTTCTAACCAAT
>JBFLXE010000030.1:0-22628 GCA_040757455.1 Nitrospirota bacterium | reverse complement strand
TCTCATTCAATGGCCTCCTTGTGGAATTGATGAGATATTTTAAGAGAATTTGCGGTAAAAGGGAATTAATATCTACTCACAGAACCTTGATTTTCAAGGGACTGTGAGATATTGAACAGGCTTTTTAGAGAAAGGAGGTGAAAAGGAATGAGGAGGATATTCATCATATGTCTAATTGCGCTTCTGTCACTTGTCCTCACATATGGCTTTGCCGGAGCAACTGTTACCGGTTCTTGCGCTGCTTGCCACACTATGCACAACAGTCAGAACAACGCTCATATGATCTTCTTAGCTCCATTTGAGACCGATACCACTCCAAAGGGAACTCTCCTACGCGGAACCTGTATCGGTTGCCACGGAAGAGGCTCTGCCAACAACATTGAGATCTTTGGCACAAGTAACACACCGCAAGTTTTGCATTCTAATGCTACGGATCTTGCAGGTGGAAATTTTGGTTATGTCACTGCCACAAAGGTTCGCGATGCCGCGGACTCTGGCGCAACACAGAACTCAGTAGGTCATAACGTGATCGACCTTACTGCCACCTATCAAGAGACAACTCTTACAACACCTCCAGGAGATGAAAATACGACCGGTATTACGAATACAAACTTCACATGTTCCGGCACTAACGGCTGCCATGGCGTCAGAACTGTAGCAGATAAGTATTCAGCCGTAAGCGGTGCTCATCACACGAACGACACAGTGCTCAAGTACGGGCTCTCACTTGATGAAACCGGCCAAGGCAGTACCACAGGTCTGAGTTTCAGGTTTCTGAAAGGTGTTAAAGGCGCTGAGGATGCTAACTGGCATGCTACTGTTGCTGCAAATGATCACAATGAGTACAAGGGAACGAGTACAGGAGGCGTTTCCGAGGATACCACAATTTCTAGCCCTGGTGCGGCAGGTTCCATAAGCGGACTATGTGCGGAATGTCATGGAAACTTTCACGGAGGTTCTGCAGACATAGGGACTGCTGCTGGCTCATGGATCAGACATCCGGTTGACATTGTGCTGCCAAATACGGGTGAGTACCAGTATTATAACGGTCGTGTTCCTCCAGCTGCAGCAACATATAGCCTTGATGCACCTGTTGCAAGGGCTGATACTATCAACAACACGAACTATCCTTCAGCGAAGAATACGGCAACTCCGGGAACGAATGATGCGATTGTTATGTGCTTGTCCTGTCACAAGGCGCATGCCTCAGCAAATGCGGACATTCTCAGATGGAATTATGAGGATCTGAACGCGGGCGGCGGCGCAAACACAACCCGTTGCTTTATCTGCCATACGACGAAAGATACCGGCGGTTAGTGCGGGACGGTTAGACATTCAAGGGAGGGTCTCAGAATAATGGTGCCCTCCCTTTTTTTAGGCAATGGAATTGTAGACTTTGAAATCGACAATTTTGAATTTAGCGAGAAGAGCTTTTGCCAATATCGCCTTATTGGTATTTGCCGGCTGTTGTATTTTTCTAATGCCCGTTATTCTAAACGCCAATTTGACGCCTTATCAGGTAAACTTCGTGGAGAGCATAGCCACGGATGAAGAAGAAAAAGGATTATCTTTCCCCTCCTCTGTCTTTGCCGAGCCTGTCCGAGATGAAATATATGTGATCAGCGGATCAAGAATTGTAATCTATACATCAGATTTTTTCCCTATTTTTACGCTGGCTAAGAAAGACGGCATCGAGACCCCGCAGGGGTTAACCGTTGACTCGGAAGGAAATCTTTATGTTGCCCTAGCTCCGACAAAAGAGAATCCGAAAGCCAGGATTTCAGTTTATAACGCACGCTTACAGTGGACGCGAGAAATCTATTTCGAAGGCTTCAAAGAAGCAGAATCGTTTATTGCCAACAGCCTGGCAGTTGATAAAGATGGAAACATTTATGTCGCAGGATCAAATTACCAGGGCATTTTGGTGCTGAATAACCAGGGCGAACTCGTGGAGATTATCTCGCCTGAGGAAGGTGGAAAGAGGGTGAGGATAAATAATGTGACTATCGACGGAGCGGGCAGGATCTATCTTGTCAGCGAGGAAGTAAGCCACATTTATGTATATGACGCAAACAGAAATTTTCTCTTTAAATTCGGCGAAAAAGGAGGCAGTTCTGGCAAGCTGAGCAGACCCGAGGCAGTAGGCGTCGATGATCGCACAGGAAGAATGTATGTAGTCGACTACATGCGCCACACTGTTACGGTCTATGACAGGGAAGGGAAATATCTCTTTGAATTCGGCGGACTGGGCTGGGGTGAAGGCTGGTTTCAGTATCCGAGGCATATAGATGTCGATATGCACGGCCGAATCTTCGTCGCCGATACCTTTAATGACAGAATTCAGGTTTTTCAGATAAATGAATAACAAAGAGCATACATTTGAGGTTAAAGATACGAAGCCCGTATCTGTAAAGTCGAAATACGCAACAGATACACGAAACGTGTTGCGTCAACCAAATCCCCCCTTACCCCCCTTTACTAAAGGGGGAAGGGGGAGATTAATGCTCTTTGCTCTTTGCTCTTTGCTTTTGTTAGGTTGTGCTTCTGTTAAGGAATATACTGAGCCTAAGGAGCCCTCCGAGGGGCAAATAGTCCTGTTCCTGAAAGGCACTGAAAAACCTTCAACCAATATCACTTTTGAGCTTACTGCAGTAAAAATCATGGCTGATGACGGAACATACAAAGACATCGTCAGCGATCCTATAAGAGTAAATTCTATCACTATAGCAGGACGCCAATTACTCTTGAGTGAAAAATATTTACCGGAGGGTAATTACAAAAAGCTTCAACTTGCGGTCAAAGAAGCTTCAATAAAGAGAAAAGACAGGACTGCGACTCTGGCTCTCCCGGCTGAAGGAATTGTTCTTGACATAGACTTGACAATAAAGAGAGATCAGAGTGCACCCCTTTTCTTGAACTGGAATGCAGATGCTTCCGTTGAAGATGTTTATCTTTTTCGTCCTGTTTTTTCAATCACTGGCCAGGTTCCTGAATTGGGCTCCTTGCTTGTTTATGTCACAAATGAGAATTCAAATAATGTCTCGGTAATCAACAGGCAGACTGGCGATGTTGTGGCAACAATTTTAGTGGGCAAAAAGCCAAGGGGCGTAGCTGCGGGCACACTAAGGGAGCGGCCAAGGATTTATGTCTCAAATTCTGGCTCTGACAGCATATCTGTCATAGACCCCACACTCAATAAAATTGATGTCGAGATTCCAATAAGATTTGGAAAACAACCTGAAGGAATTGCAGCAGCAAGAGTATCGGCAAATAAGGAACTCATTTTCGTAACCAATTACGGTTCTGACAACGTATCCGTTATCGATGCGGCAACCTATCAAGAGATGGAAAAGATAAACGTAGGCAGAGGGCCCATTGCGGTGGCAGTGGATCCTCCCGCTGAAACCCAGTCCCGCGCGAGGTTTCTCAGTTTTGAGGATATTAATTTACTCAGGGACTACGGGGACAGGTTTTTCAATGTCTATGTGGCAAACAGAAATTCCAGGGAGGTCTCTGTCATAAAGATGGACAGGAGAGAAAGCAGAGCAGTTGAGGTTATTAATTTATCCGTTGAGTGGAGCCCACTTACCATAACAGTAGACTCTCAAAGAGGGAAGATTTACGTGGGAAATTATGATTATGATGGCCTTTCGGTCATAGATGTCCTCCAGATCATCAGGGGCAATACGGCCGGAGCAGTGAGCTCTATTACAAATGTTGGAACTTCTGTTGTAGGAATCCTTGCCGATCCTGATCTGGATAGGATATATCTCTTAAGGGAAATAACTGGCGAAATTTTAATTATAAGGCCCTTCGGAGAGGCTCTTATTCCACAGAGGCCAACAATGGTGATGTCTCCAGTGATTGACAGAATACCCGTTGGTAATTCTCCAAGATCTTTGGTCCTTGATCCCGAGGGTAGGACGATTTATGTCGTAAATAGGGGCTCCAATACGGTTTCGGTGATAAATAAGACAACAAAAAGGCGGGAAAAGGTTATTCCTGTCGGCAAAAAACCTTACGGAATAGCGATGTTCCCTTTTTAGCAAAGGGCGAAGAGCGAAGAGCAAAATGTTTAGGTTTGAAGAACTAAAGATATGGGAGAAATCTATTGAAATTGCGGAGCGCTTATTTGATATAGCTGATGAGCTTGAAAGAAGAAAGTTGTATAAATTTGCAGAGCAACTCCGAGGTGCGGTTTTGTCAATATCCAACAATATAGCCGAGGGGTCAGGCAGCAACTCTAAAAGGGAATTTGTCCAGTTTCTTAATATTGCCAAGAGATCATGTTTTGAAAATGCAAATATGCTAATTATTTTTGAAAGAAAAGGTTACGTTTCTGCTCAATTAAAACAAGATCTTTTGTCAGAACTCGAAAATTCATGTCGAATGATAAGCGGTTTAATAAAAACTTTACGCTCTTAGTTATTTACTCTATGCTCTATGCTCTATGCTCTATGCTTTCTTGTTCATCGGCGTTTGCACAGGGACCAAGTATGCTATTAAACATAAACTATATTAATTCAAAACAGTATGAGGATGGGGAGAGGATATCGTCCTCGGACAGCCTTTTTGAGAATTACTATTTTCGTTTCAATAAATCGATAACACCTCTCATTTCCTATCAGTTATACCTCAGAGCAAACCTCACAAATTCTCATACGGAAGATACAGAGGGAAATGAAACGACTACCTATCAGCGAGCCATCGAACCATCTCTCGATATCTTCTTCCGCAATCCAGTCTACGGCCTGACTGCAGGGTATCGCCGCCTTGAGCAATGGTCGACAGCGCATCTAAGGGATGAAAGCAGGATAACTACTGACTTTTATTATTCGCGTTTTGACCTGACGCCCCGTGAACTTCCGGCGCTGTCACTTCAGTTCGACAGGCAGAAGGAGTATGATTATCTATCGCCAAGAACCATAGATTCGACAACCGACAGATATTCTGGAAGCACCTGGTATGATCTGACATACAAAGGAGCTAACCTCTCTTATAATGTTACTTACACGAGAAATGAAAACAAGACCCCTGCAGATGAAACGATATCCAAAACCATAAATACTATTTTTAGTGCTTTATATAACATTGCGTACAACAAATCATTCTGGGAAGACAGTGTGGGCATATCTGCCGGCTACCAGGGAAATTATGTGCGAAATAAAAACGAACAATTTGCTACACAGATAGGCGATGTTGAGTTTGAGCGTATGCCTTCTCTCGGGCTTTACGCACTTGGTACTCAGGTTCGGCCGAGGGTGGATACCCTGGTTTCGACCATCACACTCAGTGATGACATTTATGACAGCCCGGCAACCACCGCTTCAGGAACCATAAATCTTGGACAGAACGGTGAAAGGTTTCATAACCTCGGGATCCAGCTATTTTCTTCCGAGAGATCTGTAGATTCTCTTTTTATATATGTAAACAAAGACATTACGACGGATATGAACCTTACGAATCCGGGTAATTGGAGAGTTTTCAGAAGTGACTTTAATCTGCCAGGCACATGGGTTGAGATAATCATCCAGAACGTGTCTGTCACTTTATTCGACAGATTGAACAATATCTACCGCTATGAAATAAGATTTGCTGTTCCCCAGAATGCCCTGTTCTTCAGTGCCATAAACATGGAAAGGGCTTCGGTCAACGATGTCCTGGTTACAGAAATTGAGGCCTTCGGCACAGACGTTATCCCCCAATCGGGTAAGATCATCGATACAACCACTTTCTTCACGCAGGGAATAAATCTGACAACAAATATAAGGCCTATAAAAAGTCTTATTTTTACTCTCAATTATTTCCTGAACAGGGCTGATGAGCATCCCGAGTCAGTATTAGATTCCATTGAGGGGGCTTTTTCCAACATCTTCACCAGACCTGAGATAGAAAAGGAGGCGAGACTAAAAACGAATATAACGAGAACTTACGGAGCAGGCACAACCTGGCTAACTCACAGGTTTCTGACCACGGCAGCCCGCTTTCAGAGGAATGAGGCTTTCGATAACAAGGCTGTAACGGATTTCAGTTCTGACACATATTCTCTTGATTTTAGCTCATCTCCCCTGCCGACCTTGGATACGAAGCTTTCCTTGATTAGAACCATTGGCTATGACTTTGAAGAAAAACAGTCAGAGAGTGATCTATATCTTTTAACAATAGGGGCGAAACTTTACAGAGATGTCAATATGATAACAGATATCGGATACATCCGGTCAAAAACATTTTCTGTCGATGCCGAATCTTCCTCTCTGCCCCCAGGTGAAGAGATGAGGTCCACTAATAAATACATCAGGGGAACAATCGATGCACGTTTGACTGAAACCCTTTATGGAAATCTGGTATATGGTTTAAGCCGTATTTCCGGGGATACCTCTTCTACCTCAAAAGAGGGTGCTCTGATTCTCACGTACAGGCCTGGAAGGTTTATCAGTTTCACCGGAAACTTCAGGCTTTCAGATGTGGACGGCGACACCGATACCACGGAAGGTATCTTTGTAGACTGGCTATTTCTGCCAGCCATCAGGCTGAATGTGGGTTACGAGCACCAGAATCGCGAGCAGGAATCAAGAACACTCGACAACTTGAGTGGTTACATCCTCTGGTATGTTACAAAATTCATAGATTTGCAATTGAATTATAACTATTTACTGGAGAAGGACGAAAAAAGAACAGAAACTTATAACATTGGAGCCAATTTAACCTGCAGATTCTGGTAATTTTTGTGAAAGAGAAGATGAAAAATAGGAAACATTTGCACATAATTTTTCTTATATCCTTTTTTTCTATTTTATCCTTCTGTGCCTGCAGTCAGATCCGCTTCATGAAACCAAAGACTGATATAAGCGAGATCAAAAAGGTTGCCGTATTGCCTTTTGAGAACTTTACTGGAGATCAATTTGCGGGCGAGAAGGTTAGAAGAATAGTTATTACTGAATTACTGGAAAAAGGCATTGACATTGTCGAGCCCGGAGAAGTAACGCGACATCTTAAAGATTTAAAGGTCAGGTCTATTGGTTTAATGAAAATCAATGAGATACAGGATGTTGGAAAGGCGCTTAATGCAGACGGCGTAATCGTGGGATCAGTAGAAACTTACGGCATGAGCAGAGGGATTTCAGTTACGTATCCTGAAGTTACTATTTTTTTGAGATTGTTAAAGACAGATTCAGGGGATATCGTCTGGTCGATACGTCATACGTCGGGCGGACCTGATTTCTGGACCAGACACTTTGGTTCTGAAGGGCCATCACTGAGCGAAACTGCCAGAAAGGTAGTGAAAGAGGCTGTGGGGACATTGTTTTGAAAAGATGATAAATGAGAGGTGGTAGCGTATGAAATTATTAAAGCAATTATTGTCATTAAGCTCTATTTTTTTCCTACTCTTTATTTCAGGCTGTGGCGGCAAGGGCTCCCCTGCCTTTTATATCAGCCAGGATGTGGATTTCAGCTTCATCAAGAGGGTTGCTGTTCTTCCATTGGAGAACCTTACAAACGAGAAATTTGCAGGAGATGCTGTGAGGCAGGTGGTGATCAGTGAGCTTTTGGCTTCAGGACTCGTGGACGTGGTATGTCCTGGAGATGTAGCTTCAGCACTTGATAGTCTAAAAATTAAACACGGTCAGACTCTGAACGCAGAACAGATCAAAGCTGTGGGCAAAGCTCTCAAGGTTCAGGCTGTCATTATGGGTGCTGTCAATAAGTATGGCGAGATCCGGGAAGGAAACGTATCTGCACCGGAAGTGAGTATCACGCTTCTGATGGCTGATACAAGTTCAGGGAGCATTATCTGGTCTATCACAAAAACCCGAGGAGGCCCGAGTTTCTGGGCCAAACATTTTGGTGCACGGTCAGACACAATGAGCGAAACAGTGCTGAAAGTTGTGAGGGAGGCGATCCAGACTCTTTATGAATACTAAAAGAGCAAAGAGCCAAGAGCATATAGCTAAGAGCAAAGGGCAAAGATTTAAAAGTCAAAAAATCTTTACTCTTTACTTTTTACTCTTTGCTCTTAGCTATATGCTCTTGGCTGCCGAAGGCTATGCCGCGCAAAATGGACAAATAGGAAGGATAGCCATTTTTCCTTTTGAAAACTTTAGCGAAGACAGGGATGCCTTAACATACGTCATGCATCTCATAACGAATAAATTGGATAAAAAATTTGACATACTGGATGAGGACAGGCTGGATGAATTTCTATTGAAAGAAAGAATCAGGTCCACCGGTTATGTATCAACAGACATAGCCGGAAAATTGCGCGAGGAGCTGAATGTTGAAGCGATATTAATCGGCTCAATAAATACTTTTGAAAAAGGCGATAGTCCCACCGTGGGTTTTTCAGCACGTCTGGTGAGATCTTCTGACGGAAAAATCCTGTGGGCCAATCATGCGGCGGCCAATGGAGAGGATTTCACAACTATACTAAATTTGGGAAGGATTACGGACATCGGCAAGCTTACCAGTAAGGTTCTTGATGAATTGCTTCACTCCTTTAGTGTTGTTCCGCCCGCGAAAGAAACAGAGTCGACATTCAGGATTGCGGTGATGCCTTTCCAGAATGAGACCAGCTCAAGTAACGTCGGAAAGATTGCGACGAATTTGTTCATAGTTGAATTATTCAAATCCGGGAAATTTGAACCAATAGAATTCGGGGAGGTTAGACGTCTCATAGTGGATTTAAGGGTAAGAGAGAAGGGTGAGATAAACTTCAAAAATATAGAGGCCATTTCAGATTCATCTGGAGTTGACGGGATACTGGTAGGTACCGTTGAGATTTACAACGAAGGATTGGATAACGCAGCACCCCCGGAGGTTAGTATCAGTGCGAGACTTATAGACGCACGGAAAGGCAGAATCATATGGTCCGACTTCAATGAGTTTAAAGGTGATGAGGATATCGTTGTCCTCGATTGGGGTAGAATCAGATCAGTCGAAAATGCGGCCTATAAGGCTGTCACCGCCCTGGTGAAAGAAATTGACCGGGTGAAATGGAATAACACATGAGAGGGCAGAGTACCGAGAATTACAGAACAAACATGTGGAATCAGCAAAAGGCTGAGAGCCGGGGAAAGAGGGGTATGGGGATATTCATAATTGCACTGGTTTCTGTACTCGGCCCTTTCTTCTTTCTATTTGCAGGTTGTGGAACTGTCCATGAAAGAGAGAGGGTTCTGGCTGTGGTCGACGGAAGTCCTGTCACCGAGGGCGATCTCAAGTATGTCCTGACCATTTCTCACCGGCGGGAGGATTTGTCATCGGCAGGGGCGCTGAATTTATCACACTTCATAGAAAAACTGATCGAGGACAGGCTGATCATAAACGAAGCCCGCAGCTCAGGGATGGACAGGCTTCCCGAGATTCAAAAGGCCATTCAGGACTATATCCTCAGGGAATCTGTTGTGAGACTACATGACGAGGAAGTTGTGAAGAAAGTCACTGTGACAGAAGAAGAGATCTCCGATTATTACAAAAAGAATTATGAGAAGTTTACTATCGGGATGATAGAGGTGAAATCCGAGGTGGAAGCGGGGCAGATATTAGAAGAACTTAAAGGAGGAACAGATTTCAAAGAACTTGTGAAGAAATATTCAACTCATCCGTCAAAAGCCAATGAAGGAATTATTGACACTCCAAGAATTTCTATGCAGAAACCATTACAGGAGGTAGTTTCTGTTTTAAATCCCGGACAGATTGCCGATGTCATAAAATTAGCTGATAAATATTACATTATACAGTTGATCGAAAGAAAAGATGCACCCTACGATGAATATACCAGAGTCAAAAAAAGCATAGAAAGTAGGTTAAGGAAACAAAGGGAAAAGGACAGAAGCGATGAGTATCTCAAATATCTTCGTGAGAAGGCCGATATCAAGATCGATAGAGAGCTTCTTGATTCTATCGAACCCGACATTGGTCAGACTGGAGCAGAGGACAACAGACCCTTGGTCGAAGTGAACGGATCGATGCTCACGGCAAGTGAATTCATGAGCATGATTAAGCCTTCATCCCGCAAATCAAACGAGGATATCATGAATGCCTGGATCGAGAGAAAACTGATAGACCATGAGGCCCTTAGCCGTCATTACGAAGATGATCCAGACCTTAAAAAGATGATACGCCGCTATGAGAACCAGCTTCTCAGAAATGCTTTTGTAAAGAGAATCATCGTCCCACAGATAGTGATTACAGAGGAGAAAGTGAAAGATTACTATATCAAGAACCCGGAGAAATTTCTCAAACCCCGACATCACAGGGTTCAGCAGATCACCACAAAGACGAGGGAAAAAGCAGAGGAAATTTTGAAAAAACTAAATGAAGGAGCAGATTTCTCCTGGCTGGCAAAGATGTATTCAGTTGATTCTGCAGCACCAAGAGGCGGCGAAATCGGTTGGGTAACTAAAGAGAACCTGCCAAAGGAACTGAGAAAAAGCGTTGATAACATGAAGCCGGGGGACATCAGTGCGATAACCGAAATTGACTCTTCTTACAGCATCATAAAACTGATCGAAAAGACGGAAGAGGGCGTTGAAGAATTTGATAAAGTCAGGGACTCTGTTTACGAGGTCTGTTTTGATGAAGAACTGAACGGCCTTCTAAAAAAATATGTGAGTGAGCTTAAAGAAGATTCGAAAATAAGAAAATATGACGAGGAAATCAGGGCCCTTGAAGAAAAATTTGAGAAATGATATTGACTTAAGCTTATGCTTTATATAATTTAGAGGCAAAAGGATTGTATGACGAAAAAATAAAGGCAAAGGAATAAAAAATGAAATTATTACTTCCAATTCAGGTAGATAATGAAGTAAAGATCAAAAAACAAATGAAGTCGCAGGCAAAACTCCTTTTATTTTTTGTCATAGTGATTTTCTTCTTGGCCTGCGCTACAGAAGAAGCTGCGCGAAAGCGTGGTTTTGCTGCAAAACCCTGTTTGGAATGTCATAAGGAGACACTCAATGAATTTCAAAAAAAATACGTCCATTCGCCTATGTCCAAAAAAGACTGTGAAGCCTGTCACCTGAGACATGGAAAGATAGCCGTATTAACACTCAAGGAGAGAGAGGAAAGAAAACTGTGTTATCTCTGCCACACTAAAATGGCAGCAGATATGGATAAAACAGCTCATGTGCATACAGCACTGATGCAGGGGAGATGCCTTCCCTGCCATTATCCACATGCTTCAAATGACACTGCCCTGCAGAGGAAAACCGGCAAAGAACAGTGCTACTCCTGCCATGATCAGTCTTCTTTTACGCGTCAGAAACAGCATAAGCCGTTGACAGATGGTTGTTTGGTATGCCATTTGGCTCACGGCTCGCAGAATAATAATAATCTAATAAAATCCGAGACGGATCTCTGCCAGTCATGTCATAACACCGCGGGGGAAGATTTCAAAAAGGCTCACAGAGGATATCCTGTCGAGAGGGGCAAATGTACGGGATGTCATGCTGCACATAGTTCATCGAATGACAAATTATTGCGGGAATCCGTACATGCTCCACTCAATTTGGGGCAGTGCAGTTCATGCCACAGACCGGTAACTGATCCTGATCCGCTTGCCGTAGCCGCACCGGATGGCAGGCTCTGTTATGGATGCCACCAGAGAGAAAAGAAGGAATTTAAAAAGACACACATGCATAGCCCCATGGATCAAGGCAAATGTCAGAGCTGCCACAGTCCTCATGCGACGGATTATCCAAAAGTCACTATTATGGGAAAAAATGACCTTTGCTTCAGCTGCCATGAGAAAAAGGCCGGCCTTTTAAAGGTTAGCAGATTGCACGCTCCTATAAAGGATCAGGGCTGTACGGTATGCCATGATCCTCATTCTTCTGAGAACGCTTACTACCTTAAAATGTCTCAGAAGCAGATCTGTTTTAGCTGCCATGCCAATACGGAAGGAGAACTGAAAGAGAGATACACGCACGCGCCTTTTACAAAGATTGAATGTAAAGGTTGTCATGATTCTCACGGAAGTAACAATGCGTCGATGATGAAAATTCCGATTACTGATTTATGCTATACATGTCACAAGCAACAAGAAAAGGAGTTCTTTAGAACTTACATCCACACTCCTGTGAATAGAAGGGAGTGTCTTTCCTGCCACAAGCCTCATGGATCATCTCATGGAAAATTGCTGAATACTTCCTCTGACCAGCTCTGTTCAAAATGTCATAGCAGTCTGTTTCTCGATCTTACGGATGAAATGATCCACAAACCATTAAAAGAGAAACCATGCGGAGTCTGTCACGACCCTCATGCGAGTGAATATATTGCAAGTACGATTATGTCCATGCCCGGACTATGTTATGAATGCCATAAGAAAATGGAGACTGATTTGAAATCGAATGAAATCAGGCATCTGCCAGCTGAAGAGGGCAAATGCACCACGTGCCATAGTCCTCATGGAACGAAGATCACTTATTTACTTTTTAGCAGGCCTAAAGAGCTCTGCCTTTCCTGTCATGAACGGATTGTGACCACAACCGCAAGAAAAGGACATATAGAAATGGAAAAGGGAGATTGTTTGAGTTGTCATCGACCACATTATTCTGAATTGAGATATCTGCAGAGTGCGAAAGATCCTCAAATCTGCGTGCAATGTCATACGGACGATAGTCAGAAACTTTCAGAAGTTCATCTAAAACCGATAACAAACATTAGCAGATGTCTGACCTGCCATGAGCCCCACGTGACAGAGAATGCCGGGATGATCAGGAAGATTCAGCATAGCCCGTTTGCGAAGGGAGATTGCAGGGGGTGTCATGAATAAGCAAAGGTGCAAAGTGCAAAGTGCAAAGAGTGAAGTGCAATTAGCTAAGAACAAAGAGCGAAGAGCGAAGGGTGTGAAACTCTATGCTATATGCTTCGTACTCTTAGCTCTTAGCTCTATGCTATTTGCTGTTTTTGCATATGCTCAGGATGGCCTAAAAGAAAGAATCCCTGATTTATGCTACAGGTGTCATACAGAACTCAAGGATGGTCTCTCTGCAAATCACGTTCATTTTCCCTTCCGGCAGGGCAATTGTATGGCCTGCCACAATCCTCATGCCGGCAGTCTCAAAGGATTGATGAAAGAAGAGATTAACTCCTTATGTCTGAACTGTCATCAGGGTACAAAAAAAGAACTTCAGACAAAGTTCGTTCATAATGCGATTAAGAAGGGAATGTGTACGGATTGTCACAGTGCACATGCAAGTAAACATGGAAAGCTGTTGAATAAGGCAGAAAAAAATCTTTGTCTCACCTGCCACGAAGCCATCACAGGACAGATGAATAAGACTTATGCACATTTGCCATTTAAGAATGGGGAATGTGCTTCCTGTCATGATCCTCACGCATCGTTGCATGAGAACCAGATACTCGATAATCCCAGGACTCTCTGCAAAAAATGTCATGCTCCCCGCTGTAAATCAGGCGATGTCCCGATAGTCTTTGTGACAGAAAAAATGGACTGTTCGTCATGCCATGCAGGACATGCCTCAGAGGGGGAGGGTCTTCTCGGGCCTTACGGACATCCTGATTTCTTAGAGAAAAGATGCGAGAAATGCCATAACCCTATATCTCCTGATCGGAAAATTACCACGAGGGCAGAAGGTAAGGATCTGTGCCTCAGTTGCCATAAAAAAGAGCCCGCTGGCACATGGGTAAAAGATATACATGTGGATGAAGCCAGGGGCGGATGTACTCTTTGCCACGAGTATCACGCTTCAAAAAAGAAGAACATGACAGTTAGGGAATCCCACGTCTGTCTGGAATGCCACGGGGATACTGAAAAAAGGACAGTCCTTATGGAAAGAGCTTTGAAGTCGATAAGATGCGTTCCCGTAAAAGAGAGAAGATGTTTCGAATGTCACATTCCTCCTCATGCGCCCAATATACTTTATTTCAGAGAAGATGAAATTAAAACCTGTGCGAGGTGTCACGAAGCTCAGCATAAAATTACCCATCCGCTTGGTCCGGATGTAAAGGATCCGCGAAATGGCCAACCGATCACGTGCAAAACATGTCATGGCATGCATTCAGCTAAGGCCGATTTCATGCTCCATTTCGACAGGAAGAGGCAGCTTTGTATACAGTGCCATAAGAAGTAGCAAAGGGCAAAGAGCATGGAGAAAAAGACAAAGAGCCATGAGCGAACTTGCAAAAGGACAAAGGGCAAAGTGTGAGAACCCTATGCTCTTCGCTCTTCGCTCTAAGCTAATCGCTTTACGTTTTATGCTCTTTGCTCTTAGCTCTCTGCTCTTTGCTTCGTCTTTGGAAGCCAAGATTACCGGAGTATGCAGTAATTGTCACACCATGCACAACAGTCAGAATGGGGGATATGTGGCAAGAGACGATGCCGGGAATTTGCAAGAAACTCCCCATAAATCACTAGTGCTTTACAGTTGCCTTGGTTGCCACTCGGCTACTGATTCAAGTACGTGGAAAAATAGTGTGACCAATGCCCCCGTAGTTTTCAACTCTTTAGAACCTGTCTATAACACAACAAAAGGATTAGCTGCAGGTAATTTTTACTGGGTACTAACTGATGACACGAAAGGCCATAACGTTTTCTCCAGCAATCCCGAAAATACCCTAAATCCCGTTGTAGCGCCGGGAGATCCAGGCCGAAGTACCTGCGGAACGGACAGTTGCCATGCGGACATACATGGAACAGTTGTCGGTGCTGGCTATGATGGCAGACAGGGTTGCACGAAGTGCCATATGGTGGGCAGCGGTACCATACCCAAGGGCTACCATCATCTCGATGACACAGGCCCTGTCATTGACAGCGCAGCCGAAGGATGGTACCGGTTTTTAGATGGGCATGAGGCAGGCGCGGGACATGGCGCTTCAGGGATTGAAGATGACGACTGGCAATTTACCAATAGCGCGAATGATCACAATGAGTACGTCGGTTTTAATGATGGCAGTAAAAGCTCTGCAGGAGGATTCTCATTGCAAGAGGATACAATGAGTGGTTTCTGTTGCGGATGCCATGGGAACTTCCATATAGAAGATACTACATCGTCAGGCTCTAGTCCATGGATTAGACATCCGTCAGATTCAATCATACCTAACGCGGGAGAATATTCAAAGGCGTTTAATGCAACAGGCGGAACCGGAACTTATGACCCGGTGGTCCCTGTAGCAAGGCCGAGTCTTAGTGGCTGGACCGGCCCAGTTAGTACTGTAACCCTGGGATCTGGTGGTGATCTGGTAATGTGCCTTTCATGCCATCGTGCTCATGCATCACCTTATTTCAAAATGCTGAGGTGGGATTATAAAGGCTGGCCAGGGAGTGGAGGAACAAATGGGTGTAATGTATGTCATACGTCTAAAAATTAAATTGTTTACACGGTTTACACAGTTTACCGGGTTTGCCGAGTTATGAAGATTGAGAGATTTGAAGATTTAGAGGTTGGAACGAAGAGGAAAAATAAAAAGGAGAAATTAACTGAATACATGCAATGGATAAAAGAAATCACGTAAACAAAGTAAACTTTTTGTTCTTAGCTCTAAGCTCTTTGCTCTTAGCTCTAAGCTTTATTCTGCCTGACAGTGCAAGTTCTGGCCCTTATCTCGATTCAGCCCATGGTAATACTTCCTATGGTGTCAACCGTACCAGCCTGTCTACATTTGGATATTCTACGGGAAATTGTGCCCATTGCCATGAGCAGCATGCAAGTATTGGCGGGTCTGCGCCAGCTCCAGATGGTACAAATGCTTCCATATATTGCCTCTTTTATAACAATCATGTAAGCCAGACTGATAACTTCTGCTATAAATGCCATACAGATCTGAGTTCTCTGCAGACGGGTGGCCTTATTAACAGAAGTTATAGTTATCGCGCCGGTGGTTATACTTCGGATACCCTGAATGACATCCTCCAGGCCTTTTCTTTCACTTCGCCAGGGTCGTCACACAACTTAGGAAACATAAGGACTTTTCTTACAGGTAAATCGTGGGGTTATACCTCTGATTCCAATCCCTGTGGTGGATGTCACAATCCGCACAGAGTACAAGGTGATCCTGCTGATTTACCGAATAGTGCAAAGAGCTCCGTTACAAGAGGCTGGCCTGTTTCGCGTCCAAGCCAGCATAGTACAGACAATGACGCGTGGGGACTATGGGGGGATAATCTTCCAGCAGCTACTGAGAGGATGAGTAATTATGCAACTGGTTATAGATACCAGGCTCCTTACCGTGTTGGGGGTGCAACATACGAGCCCGATGGTTCAGCCACACAGAATGGCTCTAACCTTACTGATTATGTAACTTTCTGTCAGGATTGTCATTTAAGCAGTATGACGGCTTATGGTCTATCCAATACTCCTATAAACTGGGAAACAGGTGATAAACATGGAAAAACTGCTGCTACTGCTACAAGCGGTAACTACATTGACATAGATACTCCATTCTCAAATACATACGGAGGCCAATATGTCCTTGCATGCACAGATTGTCATGAACCGCATGGGGCACCAAATTTGATGCTGATAAGGAAGGAAGTAAATGGCACTGCACTTGCCGGAACAATTTCTACCCTCACTCCTGTGGATTGCACTGCCACATATTTGGCCGGTAACAAGTATCTTGGTTATCTCTGCAATAGATGCCATAAAGATGATGCAGACGCAATCGGTGGAACGGCTAACAACTGGTGCTACGTTCATCATCAAAGCACAGATGCGTTTTACACTGGAGGCATGTGCAATAATTGTCACGATACGGTTGGAATGGGAGGAGGAACATGCAACAGAACGGTTAGTGCAATTGACTGTAATTGTTGCCATTATCATGGTTCAACTTATTCTACCTGGACGACTTTTTGATACAAGGAAGACGTCAATCGAGATATGAAGAAAAAGCATAAGGAAGCTGAAGAGAAATTGAAAGATCAAAACAAAAGCCAAAAGAATATAGGAAATCTCGAGATAGAAGCCGCCAGAGAAATCGTGGACGAAATGTTTGCGATAATGGACAGTCTCGAAGGTGCGGTTTATGTTGCTGACATGCAGACATATAAAATTCTGCGTGTGAACAAGTATATAAAGGATTTCTACGGGAGGAGCATAGTTGGCAAGAAATGTTATCAGGTGCTCCAGTCTGGTCAGGATCGCCCATGTGCTTTCTGTACAAATAGCCGTTTACTGGTGAATGGCAAGCCAGGCCCACCTGTTATCTGGGATTTTCGAAACACCAAAACCGGGCGGTGGTATCATTGTATTGATAAAGCTATTTGCTGGCCTGATGGGCGTTATGTGAGGATGGAAATTGCTGTCGACATAACAGAACGAAAAAAAGACGAGATCGCACTTCGTGATTCCGAGAGATTTCACAATACGATATTCGAAAGCATCAATGACCCTTTCTGCATTATAGGGCGTGATTACCGGATCATAAAAGTGAATGAATCATACGCACGAATGAAGGGAATAACAATTGACAAACTCGTGAATAACCTGTGTTACAAAATAGTATATAACAGAAACAGTGTTTGTGAGGGGTGCGTGGTTAAAGAAACTTTTAATTCAGGCAGACCTAATACTAAGGAGAAGCTGATGAGGACTCCGACCGGTCTACAAATGTGGGTAGAAATTTATACATATCCTATTTTTGATAAAGATAGAATGGTATGGAGTGTTATTGAGTACACGAGAGACGTTACACAACGCAAGAAAGCAGAAGCGGAGAGAGATATCCTGATCGAAAGACTCCAGCATTTGTCCCATACGGATGATCTTACGGGCCTTCTGAACAGGAGGGCATTGCTGGAAAGATTGGAAGAGGAAGCAAACAGGGCCAAGAGGTATGGGTCGGCACTTGCGCTAATAATTTGTGATATCGATTATTTCAAGAAAATAAACGATACCTATGGTCATGACACGGGTGACAAGGCGCTGCAGATCATCTCCTCTTTGATTAAAGAATCTCTGAGGAATTCAGACATTATGGGAAGATACGGAGGAGATGAGTTTTTCCTGATCCTTCCGGAAACATCGATTGAAGGTGCCATGGAAATGGCGGAACGCATTCGCCTGATTGTAAGAGATTACAGATTAAGGCTCGATCGAAATATGTCAGTCAAAACCACTGTGAGCCTCGGCATAGCCGAATTCGATCCCGATAAAGAAAATATAAAAGACTTCGTGAAGAGGGCGGATAATGCCCTCTACCTGGCTAAAGACAAAGGCAGAAACAGAGTCTATATTATCAGCGAAGACGCCTATGTGGGAAAAGCTCGGTCATAATCTCTTTTCATAAATCCTGTATTTCTTGTACAATTTCCCTCCTATCATCTCGACAAGTCTCTGTGTGGGGATATTGTCCTCAAGTATCCATGAGAATTCAACCTTTTCATACCGCCCTCTCACTGCTTTGAAACCCTCTCTGAAAAAGAGGGCTTCGACCCCCCGGTTCCTGTATTCGGCCTTGATACCCAGGAGAAGAAGCCTGAGATCTTTTATTCTCCTTGAATAGCGGAATGCCTTTATCATGCTCACAACGTTGATCTTTCCTTGCATGTATTTCAGAACGTAATTGAAATCTGGTAGCAGACCCATGAAGCCAACAGGTTCACCATCTTTTACAGCGATCATGGCAAGTTCAGGAATAATGACTTTTCTGAGACTTTCCCCAAGATAAACCAGCTCGTCATCTGTGATCGGTATGAACCCCCAGTTTTTTGCCCATGCTGAATTATACACATCTTTGAATAAATCCATCTCCCGGTTGAATCTCTTTTTATTAAAAGGTCTGACCATGATGCCTTTTCTTTCTGCCATCTCTGCAACCCTCATAATCTTATCCGGCAGTTTCTCGGGTATGTCAATCATATATGCATAAAGATCTTTTGATTTTCTCATGCCATATTTGTCCATCAGGTCATTGTAGTAAGACGGATTATAAGGGGTCATGAGCATGGGGGGACGCTCAAAGCCTTCCAATAGTAAGCCACACTCTTCGTTTGTCGAAAAGTTCATAGGCCCGCGAATGATGTCCATACCCTCTTCTTTCAGACTCTCTGAGACCTTGTCGAGAAGAGCTGCAGCAACTTCTGTGTCATTAATACATTCAAAAAATCCGAAAAATCCCGTTTTCTCTCCGTGAAATTCAATGTGCCTTCTGTTAATGATGGACGTAATCCTTCCCGCATTTTTTCCTCTGAATCGGGCTATGAAATATCTTACAGACGCATGAAGAAAAAAAGGATTCTTTTTCGAAAATTTTTTCTTGATTTCAGACCTGAGAGGCGGAACATGGAAAGGGTCTCGCGCATATATGGTGAAGGGAAATTCTATGAAATCACGTAGTTCTTTGTCTGATTTGACCTCTATGATTTCAATGCTTTTGGCAGCCATCAGTTAATAGTCATCAGTCAATAGTCAATGGTCAAATCTCATTTGCCAAATGACTGATGACCAATGACCATTGACTAAATGAAGACTTTTATATTATTCCCAGTTCCTTGCCTGCTTTTTCGAATGCGGAAAGTACGATGTCCAGATGTTCGTCTGTATGGGTTGCCATATAGCTTGTTCTTATGAGAGCCTTTCCATTCGGCACGGCCGGCGTCACCGCAACGTTTGCAAATACTCCTTCCTCCTGAAGCAACATGGCCATAACAAATGCTCTCTCATTGTCACCCACAATTATTGGAATGATCGGCGTCTGGCTGGGACCTGTCTCGAAACCGAGGGCCTTAAAGCCATTTAGCATTTTGGTGGTATTCTTCCACAGACTCTCTCTTCTTTCGGGCTCATTAATAATTATATCCAGAGCCGCGCTCACAGAGGCGATGGAAGCAGGAGGAGGGCTTGCGCTGAAGATAAGAGACCTCGCATGGTGCTTTATATAATGTATTACTTCTTCATCTCCGGCTATAAATCCTCCTATTGAGGCGAGAGACTTACTGTATGTTCCCATCAGGAGATCAATCTCCTTTTCAAGTCCGAAGTGTTCGGCAGTGCCACGACCGCTTTCTCCAAGAACGCCGATACCGTGTGCATCGTCCACCATTATGCGGGCACCATATTTTTTTGCAAGAGATTTAATCTCCGGAAGCTTTGCAATATCCCCCTCCATGCTGAAAACTCCGTCGACAACTATTAATTTGCCTTTGTCCTCATGTTCTTTAAGAATCCTTTCGAGGTCCGCAAGATCATTGTGTCTGAATTTCTTTATCTCCCCAAAAGAAAGCCTGCATCCGTCGATTATGCTCGCATGATCCATTTTGTCTATTATTGCGAGATCCTCTTTTCCGACAAGAGAGGAGATCACTCCCAGATTGACCTGAAACCCCGTCGAAAAAACAAGAGCTGCTTCTTTCCTCATGAAACGAGCGAGTTTCTCTTCAAGTTCAACGTGTATATCCAGGGTACCGTTCAAAAATCTTGAGCCAGCGCAACCGGTGCCATATTTCTTTACCGCCTGGATCGCCGCCTCTTTCACCTTCGGATGGTTTGTCAGGCCAAGATAATTGTTCGAACCTATCATGATCATGCGTTTTCCGTTCATTATAATCTCTGGTTCCTGGGCGCTCTCTATCACCCTGAAGTAAGGGTAGAGACCACGGGAGATAAGAAATTTTGCCTTATCGAATCTGAAACACTTTTCAAATAAATCCGTTGATCTTTTTACAGCCATCTGTGAATTCTGTACCAGTCTGCTGTCCATTTTATTCCTTCCTTTAGCCCGACTTTCACTGTAAAGCCAATTTCTTCTCTCGCTTTTCCGGCATCACATATCCAGTGAGAATGACCGAGTTCCTTCATCTTGTCTCTATTAATTATGTGTTTTTTGTTAATTCTCTCACCAATAAATGCAAAAAAAGGCATGATGAATTTTGGAACTCTCAGTTGAGTTGGCTTTACATTCAGCGCGGCAGCGATTTCCATTGCTATCTCATTGTCTGCATAAAATTTACTGTCAGACAAGAAATATATTTTGCCTTCTGCCTCTTTATTTTCTGCTGCCAAAATTATGCCCCTAACAAGATCATCCACATAAAGCAATGAATAATAACATTTTCCCCATGTTGGTAAAATACCTCTCCTGATCATTTTGAAAAAAATAAGCAGATCCTTATCTCTTGGTCCATAAACAGCAGGTGGCCTCAATATGGTCGCCGGTATTGAGTCTATGTATTGCAAAACTGCTTTTTCACCGTAAAGTTTGCTCTTGCCGTAATTAGATACCGGTGAAGGAACGGAATCTTCTCGCATAGGCGTTCCGTTTTTACTCGGCCCGATGGCTGAGAGACTGCTCAAATATATAAATCTTCTCAGCCGCATATTTTTTTCAGCCACTATTTTTACCAGATTTTCTGTCCCTGTCGCATTTGCACAGAAAAAATCTTTTTCTGAACAGGATTTTGTCAGCCCGGCGAGATGAAAGACGTAATCGAATTCTCTGACTGCCGCACGCAGGGAACCGATATCCGTACAGTCACCCAGGGCAAGTTCGATGTCAAGATTTTCGATCCACTTAAGGTTTGACGTCTTTTTTACAAGACAGGTTACCTGATAACCTCTCCTGGTGAGTTCTTCACATAAATGGCTTCCTACGAAGCCCGAAGCTCCTGTAACCAGAGCCTTCATAAGATAGCAATATTTTGAGTAATGCTCAAGTCAAGAGTCAAGCTCAAATTAAAGGCTCATAGACTCAAGTCTTGATATCCTCTCCTCAACAGGGGGATGCGTACTGAACAACTTCAATATCCCTCCACCGGACAAGGGGTTGACAATAAACATATGAGATGTCGCGGGGTTGGCGTCCATATGGATTTTCTGCGATGCTATATGCAGCTTCCTCAGCGCACCTGACAGGTACCGGGGGTTTCCTGCGATCTTCGCGCCGCCTTCATCTGCTGCATATTCCCTTGATCTTGATATTGCCATTTGCACAATCAATGCCGCGATGGGGCCAACGATCATCATGACGAGTGCCGCGATGGGGCTTCCGCCTTCTTCATCATCTCCTCTGTGTCCGCCGAATATCATTGCCCATTGCGCCATGTAAGCGAGATAACTTATTGCTCCCGCTATTGTGGCAGCGATAGTACTAACAAGAATATCCCTGTGCCTGATGTGAGCCAGCTCGTGACCTATAACGCCCTGCAATTCCTCTCGACTCAGTATGCGCATAATACCTGTTGTAACGGCAACCGCAGCATGTTTTGGATTCCTCCCTGTCGCAAATGCATTTGGTTGTTCCTGGTTAATAATATAAACTCTCGGCATGGGCATCTGGACCTTCTGAGTTAGCTGTCTGACGATGCCATAGAGTTCCGGAGCCTCGGATTCTGTTACCTCTGTTGCTCTGTACATCTTAAGGACAACTTTGTCACTGAACCAGTAAGCAAAAAAATTCATCCCCAAAGCCATAATGAGTGCGATGGTCATACCCTGCCTTCCGCCCATGGCCGCACCCGCCCACACGAGTATCAAAGTGAGAGTGACAAGTAACACTAAGGTTTTCACGTTGTTCACTAAACTCATACCTCCATTTAGTACTAGAAAGCCTGTTCAATATCTCACAGTCCCTTGAAAATCAAGGTTCTGTGAGTAGATATTAATTCCCTTTTACCGCAAATTCTCTTAAAATATCTCATCAATTCCACAAGGAGGCCATTGAATGAGAAC
>JBFLXE010000029.1:0-23016 GCA_040757455.1 Nitrospirota bacterium | reverse complement strand
GATTTTGTAAAATCAGAGCGTGACTCGGTATAAAACTGCAGCGTATTCGTCTTCCATTGGCTCCGATCGACTCCAAAAATCTTTAAAATCCTCATGTATGAAAAATTTATGAATAATGTGGGCTAATTTCATACTGAATAAGAATGCGGGACGGTTATGAAAATTAAAGTTCTCGGATGCTCGGGTGCAAAGATGCCGGGACACAATGTTCCTGGTTTTTTACTGGACGAGGATATATTATTCGATGCAGGCAGCCTTACCGGTGTCCTTGATGAAAAGGCACAGTTCAAGATAAAACATATCTTTATTACTCATGCACATCTCGATCATATTAGAGGTATACCTTTCTTTGCTGACAATATCATTGTGGGAAATATGCAGCACAGAGTAAATATTTTCAGTATATCACCTGTACTCAGAACTATTAAGAAGCATCTATTTAACAGTTCTATTTGGCCGGATTTTACGATACTCCCTTATCCGGACGACGCCATTTTGAATCTAATAAAATTGAAGCCGGGGGAACCGAAAGAAGTGAATAGTTATTCCGTCACTCCATTTGAGGTTAACCATACCGTGCCTGCCGTGGGATATCTTGTCGAAGACAGAAAAAACAAACGATTTTTTTACACCGGGGACACGGGGCCTTTGAAGGATACTTGGAAAAAGATATGGGACAGGCAAATTCATTGCCTCATCATTGATGTCTCCTTTCCCGACAGTATGGAAGAAATGGCGATAAAGTCAGGGCATCTGACTCCGCAATTATTAAAACAAGAGCTTCTAAAAATGCACCACATGCCTGAGAGAATATGCATTACCCACCAAAAACCTCAATTTTCGAAAAATATTAAGAATGATCTCAATAGGCTAAATATAAAGAACATAATGACTTTGAAGGACGGGGATGTTATCAGGGTATGAGTTACTAATAGTGTCATTAGTAAGATCTCACAAATTGTCATTCCTGCAATCCGCCAGAGGCGGAGCGTCGGGAATCCTTCTGAAAACAAAGAAAGATTCCGGACCCTCCAAGAGGACGGCGGGCAAGCAAGCCGGAATGACAGCAGGCGGCTGAATGCTGCTTTACTTATGAACTCCTTAATATAATTTTGGTTTTTCCTTACAATATTTAGTAGCTCAAAGGACTTCTGCGAATACTTTTACTTATTTCTTATGGGACCAAGAGCCTGTCTAAAAAACTCCATTCTGTCATTGTCCGGCTTGACCGGACAATCCAGAATCAATTAAAAACCCTGGATTCCCTGGTCAAGCCAGGGAATGACGTATTTTTGCGATGTTTCTCATGAATAGGCAGATTACACAGATAAAGCAACACGTTTCCAAGTCGGGGAATGACGGACTATGCGAATAGCTATTTTTAGACAGGCTCCTAATCCCTGCGCCGCCACTCGATGTCGCGGTCGGCACTCCGCAATCTCTGAGACAATGTTCGGGCAATATTGTGAATAACTTTCTTACCCAGTTCAGGATAACGTTCAATAAGATGATGAAAATCCCCATAAGATATAACCAGCAAAGTGCTGGGGTCTTTGCACATCGCACTTGCTGAACGAGGTTCTTTGTCAAGAAGAGCCATCTCGCCAAAGACTTCACCTTCATTGAACTCAGCAAGCTGGGATTGACTATCTTCACCCGAAACTATCGCAATTTTTCCTTCCATTAATATAAACAAGTCTTTGCTCGGTTCCCCGGCCTGGAAGACGAGTTCACCAGCACCATAGCGGCGCTCGCGGCAGATAGCGCGGATGAATCCAATCTCATTATCGCCAAGACCCTCGAAGATGCTCACATTTCGGGCAACGTCTGCAATTGTTTGGCCCTTATTCAATTCCTCAAAGGCGTGCTGCACCAGGTCTTTCATTGCAGCAGGTTCCTGCAGCAACTCCAGACGGCCGAGGCACCAGGGAATGGCAAGTTTCACCATTTTTATAGTGTCCAGCCTCTCGACACCCTCAAATACCATTGAAGGACAGAAGGCTACGGGAAAGAAGCCGAGTTGTTCAAGTGTAGCTTGCATACGCGGGTAATAGGCGCTGACGGTTGCCTCAATGTACACGATACCACGATATTTAACTACCTGATCTACAAAGAATTGCAAAAGCGTTCCCTTAGTAGCATCGTCAATAGCAATCATCTCAAAAATGCGCACCTTTTCGTCTATCGGATCATAAGTGAAACCAAGTGCTCCAACTGATATTTCTCCCTTTCTTGCTACCAGGTAGTTAGCCGAATATGAAGCCATTTTCAAATATCCGTAATCAAGGCGCATACCTCCGAAAATCTCACGTTCCCATGTTCTTCCACGCCCGATGCGTAAGAGGCGATATGCATGTTCGCTTCTTAGAGTTTCAATTTCAAGCTTGTCGTCCATGGCATAGGCAGACACCTCACCGGCAACAATTAAGTCCGGCTCCAGACCCAGGTTTTGCATAGCCTGACAGCCTATGGGATAAACACTGGCAATCACGTAAGGATTATTCTTTCGAAGTTTTGCTGCGTTTCCAAACAATCGAGCCATCAGAACCATGCTCTCTCTACCCCCGCCAAGCTTATATACCAGGGGTTCGAAGCCGATAGTACGGAAGCCCATTTTTTCGAATATCTTCTGTGAACCAGCGTGTATGCTTCTACATTCTGCAAAGCCCCATTCTATGTTGTCCTCGACTCGATCTGTCAGAACTCTTATCAACTCGGTACCCACGCCCTGAGAGCGGCATTCAGGAGCAACAACGAGGCGACCAAATTCTCCGATTAAATCATCGGCATCGCCAGCATTCAACATGACAGCCGTGGTCCCGACAACTGTATTTCTGTCATCTTCAGCTACGAGCCAGATGATATTGTCATCAAAAACGCCCTTCTTTACCCACCTGGCATTATAAAATTCCTGAAACGGAAAATCTTCATCATAAATTGATCTGTAGATGTCAATTACGCGCTCAACATCAGCCTCTTCTATCCTGCGTACTCTCATCCCTGTCAATCCTCGATGAACTTTTTTGGGATCATTGTACCTGAAGTTCGGCACCGGAAATCTATTGATAATAATATCAATTAATCCACATCTTTTCCATAATTTAGTATCTTGGAGAGTAAATGGTCACAGACCTCTTTTTAGCGCGATATATTTCCCAAATCCAGCATATAATGATGACAGAGACTTTGTCTAAGTGTGTCATTGCGATCCGATCCGCCTCTGGCGGACGGAGTGGCAATCTCACTACAAGAGACGAGATTGCTTCGTTACACTCGCAATGACAGCCCTGGTCGATAGATCTGGCATTTAATGTGTAGCGCAACTCAGGCAGGGGTCAAATATCCTTACGCACCTTCCGATTAGCTTCTCCCCCTCTGCCGAAATCCTGTCTCCCTCCAAATTTTTTTCTGCAATGTCCCTGAGAAGCAGATTGATGAAAGCATTATTGAACTGTGTTGCAACAAGGAGGCGTGCGCGCTCGATGAGTCCGCGATTGACAAGATAGTTATGCACAAGCACGCCTCTGGGCGCTTCGAGTACGCCGATGCCCTGTCCGCTGACCTTGAAATCAACGTCAACTGAAATCTCGATAGGATTCAGATCTTCCAGAAGATTGATTATTCGTTGTGCTGCCCCGTATATCTCGATAAGGCGGCATGCATCGTAACATTCGAGCGAGAGAGATGACCTGTCGCAGAGATGCGGATCCGATTAAGATGCTGAAACTCAGGATAGTATAACAAGCTATTTGGCTGAGAAGTTCGCGCGAGTGGACCCACGAGCATAATTCCTGCGGGAAAGCCATATTGTCTCAAGTAAGGAAATTTGGCCAGCGTCCAATCGGCTCTCATTTCTGATATATTATCCATGAATTCCGCGCGGCTGAAGAGCAGCTTCAATTCACCATTCAAGTCGTACACACAGAAGCTGTCTCTTTCGGGTGAACTGTCATAACAGACAAAATTAATCTGCTGGTCAGAAGGAAAAGTGATCCGCCCTTCATTCGAATGCATTCTTCCGACTCCATCTATGAGGCCTAAGACCCGTTCCTTAACATCGCGAGCAGTCCGGTGGATTTCTTCGAGATCATCATTATTTATAGGTATCGTGAAGCGGCCCACTCCGATAGTTACAGGATGCGATGTTCTCCTTCCGAGGATTTTCACAATGGCGAGGCCGGCATTACGAAGAAAAAAAGCTTCTCTTGCTATTTCGGGCTGAGCTTCCATAAGTTCAAAAATGCCTCCGGATATGCCGACGAAATCTGGCACTGTGAGAAAAAAATAGCTCAAGGCATGACTGCTTATCCATTCTCCCAGGACAAGGATATCTCGCAAAGCCTGCACGGATTTTGGAGGTTTTACCGCAAGGGCTTCTTCTATGGCCCTGATGGCGGCTACCTGGTGGGATGATGAACATAGGCCACAGATGCGGGAGACAATATGGGGGACGTTCTCGACACGCATGCCGCGAAGAAATCCTTCGAAACCCCGGAACTCGTGGACTAAAAACCGCGCGGTTTTTACACGTCCAGCCTCTATCTCTATCTGTATATTTGCATTGCCTTCTATACGGGTGGCTTTCTGAAAAAGGATCTTTTCGCTCATCTGATTCTCGACAAATGTTTTATAAAATTCTGGCTGAATTTAAGGGAGTTGCTGCCGTGTTTGCGGAAAATCCTCAAAACTGATTTGATTTCATCCTCCATTCCTGGATTGCGACTCAAAAAAGAGCTTACCATGTAATCCTCAAAACTATCTCCTCCCTCCATTCGCTTCAACGCAGCTTCAGAAGGACCGCGGCAACCCCAGCACGCAAGTCCCGCGCGCGGGCAGATGGCGCCACAGCCGCCTTTTGTAACGAATCCCATACAGATGCTCCCGCGCGAGGTAAAGCAGTGAGCAGCCTCCCATTCAGGCCTCGGCGATACCCAGATATGCTTCACAGCCGTCTTAAGGTGCTTGCGGCTGCATTCGGTACAGACTATGGGACGGGGTTTCAACTTGATTTTTCCGCCTGTGAGTTCACTTACAAGTTCGTTTAGAAGGCTTACATTAGGGGGACAACCGGGCAGATAGTAATCGACGCAGACAAAATCATCGATCTTGCCGGCTTTTCTCATGAGTTTCAGTTCCTTATGATTCTCCTGGTAGGTTCTCCAGTCAATGCCTCGCGAACCCGAAAGATAGTAGCTAAAAGGATCCTTCGCTTCCCCGTAAGATTCCTCTATTAAATCTTCCAGTTCGTAATGATTCGCAAAGGCAGGAATGCCACCGAAAACCGCGCAGGTTCCCCAGGCTATGAGATACCTGCTCTTATTTCTTGCCTCAACGACCTTCTCTTCATCCTCTTTTACTCTTATGACGCCGTCCACTATGGCAACGTCGGCTTCACTAATTTCCTCCCGGTCTATCAACATTGGGCAGTAAGATATTTTTACCTTTTCGAGGAGTCGTATCAGTTCTTCCTGGTTTTCAAGTAAAATGGCAGAACAACCTCCGCATGTGGAGAGAGATACAAGAGAAGTTCTAATTCTTCTTCTTTTTGTAAAGGGTGGGAAAAGGTTTCGTGCGGCCACACTCAAAGTTTTTTTAGGGTCCGAGACAGCCGTCAGCATTGTGCGCAGGCGGATAATCATACCCTGCAGGATGTAAAGGGCAAGTTCAGGTTCTGTTTTGATTCTGACAAGGAAATCATCTTTCTGCAACGGCAGGAGGAGGGAAGGTCGGGTTGAGACAGCATTCGCAGTGCGAGGCTGATCTGTTATGATCGCCATTTCTCCGAAAAAGTCGCCGGGATACAGGCGTGCCAATATGAATCTATCGTCCCCTGAGCCCTGGCTGATTTCGACTTCTCCGTCCGCAATAATAAACATGGAATCTCCGGGTTCACCCTCAAGACATATGAAATCCCCTGTATCAAACCTCACACACTCTTCCCGGTTTATGCGATAATCCATCAATGGTCTTAATTCTTCACTTGATGCCGGAGTGCTCACAGGAGTCTCAAAGGCCGATCCGCGGGCAGCAGATGTATCATTCCCATCTTCAGGAGTCTGCATAGCAACCGCGTAGCCTTCCTGCATGTCTTGTAGTGCCAGACGGAGATCTTCATCACTCTCGAACATTGTCTTCAGAAATCTATTGGTGTATGCGATTCTCTGGGTGAGTGTTGTTAGCAGATGAATGACCACTCCGGGGTCGTAACGGATGCGGTCCATCAAAGAGGTGCGGGTAAAGGGTAAGAGACAACAACGGGTTATAGCGGTAGCGGTCGCAGAACGCGGGTGTTTGTCGATCAGGGCCATTTCTCCAAAGAAATCGCCATATTCCAGAAGGGCAAGAACAGTTTTCTGACCATTTCGGAATTGGCTTATTTCGACTGCCCCTGACTGAATGAGGAACATTGTGTCTCCGGGTTCACCCTGAGAGAAGATTGTTTCACCTCTGTCAAAAGTCATCCCGAAGAGTTCTTCACCCTGGCTTATAACTCGCCCCTTCTTAATTATACATATTTAACATATAATGGCACTGATCAAATCACAAATAAGTCACAAATTCCAACCAATTCGGAGGAATCACTTATGGTATAATTGCTTTGCAATGAACATAAAAAAGCTTGTAAAACAAAATGTTTACGAACTATTAGCCTATGATGTGAAGGAAATTCCTTGCAGAACAAAGCTCGACGCGAATGAAAGCCCTTACGGATTGCCTCCGGATATGCTACGTTTGGGTGATGTCCAGGCCCTCTTGTCCGGATTAAATAGATATCCTGATTCCCAGGCCAAGGGTTTGAAGAAACAGGTCTCCCGTTATTTTGGAATCAATTCGGAAAATCTCCTGCAGGGCAATGGTTCGGATGAGCTAATCTATTATCTTATTACGACATTCGGCGGCCCCGTGCTTTATCCAGTTCCAACTTTTTCGATGTACGGAATCATCACACGGGCTCTGAATGAAACGGGGATAGAGGTACCACTCGATGAGGACTTTGACCTTGATGTTGAAAAAATCCTCAGAGCCATAAAGACGAAGAAGCCGAGAATAATATTTCTCAGTTCGCCGAACAACCCGACGGGTAATTGCTTTTCTACGGAAAGAATATTAAGAGTAGTCGACATAACATCCCGAAAGTCCGTCGTTGTGGTGGATGAGGCGTATCAGCCCTTCGCAGGTAAGAAAGGTTTTATACCGGTTTTAAAGGATTATAAAAATCTTGTTTTGATGAGAACGTTAAGCAAGATTGGGCTGGCCGGTCTGCGCGTAGGTTTTTTGATCGCTGATGAAGAAATTATAAATGAAGTGAATAAAGTGAGGCTTCCCTTTAATCTTAACTCTCTCTCTCAGGCGATAGCGAAAACAGTTTTAAGTAAGAGGAAAGTTCTTGATTCACGGATTAAATCCATAGTTTCTGAGAGGGATAGACTTTACGAAGAAATGGCGACTATTAAAGGCGTGAGACCTTTTCCTTCAGAGGCCAATTTTATTCTATTCAGGGTAGAAGACTCTAACAGAGTTTATAGTGATCTTTTGAAGGAAGGTATTCTTGTGCGCAATATGAAGGGTGTAATAGAAAATTGTCTTAGGGTGACCGTTGGAACGCCTGAAGAGAATCGGACATTCATTGATACTTTGAAAGAGATTGTCTGAAAGTGTCGTGGTTGTGTTTCTTTGGCATTCGGCCATATTTTCGCATAATTGGGGCGACAATAAATTTTGTAAAACGAAAGCATTGAGGAGAATATCATGAGGAAGGCCAAGGTGGAAAGAAAGACGAGTGAAACAAACATAAGAGTAGTGCTGAATCTTGATGGAGGTGGCAAGTATTCTGTGGACACCTCGGTACCTTTCCTTGACCATATGCTGTCTCTGATGTGCAAACATGGTCTCTTTGATGTAGATATAAAAGCCAGGGGAGATATAGAGGTTGATTTTCACCACACCATTGAGGATGTGGGTATAGTGCTGGGACAAGCTGTCAGGAAGGCCCTGGGTGATATGAAGGGCATTTCACGCTACGGCCAGGCGTCAGTGCCGATGGATGAAGCCATTGCGTTAGTGAGCCTTGATATCAGCGGCAGGCCTTACCTTGTCTACAAGGTCGAATTTCCTAAAAAGAGAAAGATTAAGAGTTTCGACGTGGACCTGATCGAAGATTTTTTTCAGGCTTTTGTTAGTAATTGCGCCATAACATTGCATATTGTCTCGCCTTATGGTAGAAATACCCATCACATAATTGAGGCTATATACAAGGCTTTTGGGAGAGCTCTGAGACAGGCGGTCACGATTGATCCCCGGATTAAGGGAATCCTATCCACCAAAAAGGTATTATGATTCTCGCCGACATTCAAGGATTCATACGAGAAGCTTTTGGGAAGGATTCCGGCCAAGCCGGAATGACAGATGGGGTAACTGGAAAATGGTTTCCGTATGAGTCGCCGGGGTAACCGGATCCTCCAAAGGGACGGCGGGCAAGCAGGTCGGAATCAGAGAGAAAAAAAAGGATATAATAAAAAAGAACAATCAGTAAGGAATTTATAGAATGAAAATTGCAATAACTGGAAAAGGTGGAGTGGGCAAAACGACACTCGCTGCAATACTCGGTTATCTCTTTGCTGAAGAGGGGAAGCGGGTGATCGCAGTTGATGCAGATCCAGATGCAAACCTCGCGTCTGCCCTTGGCATCCCGAAAGAAGAGGCAGGGAGAATAAAGCCGCTTGCAGATAAGGAGGGGCTGATAGAAGAAAGAACCGGAGCAAGGCCTGGCGGAATGGGCGGGATATTTAAGCTTAATCCGAAGGTTGATGACTTGCCCGAAGGAGTCGGATACAGGGTTGATGGAATAACGCTTCTCACTATTGGAGGAATAAAGGCCGCGGGGTCGGGCTGCTACTGTCCGGAAAATGTGCTGTTGAGGAGCCTTCTTAAACATCTTCTTGTAGAGAGAAGTGAAGTTGTTATTGTTGATATGGAAGCAGGCATTGAGCATCTCACAAGAGGAACCGCTGAGTCCGTTGATGCCTTTATCGTTGTTGTCGAGCCGGGTCAGAGAAGCATTCAAACAGCCATGACCGTTTCAGAAATGGCCGTTAAACTCGGAATTAAAAAGGTCTTCATTGTCGCCAATAAAGTGAGAGGTGAGGAAGATGTGAATTTTCTCAAAGGACATCTCGGTAATATGGAACTTGTGGGATCGATAAGATTCAATCATTCAGTCATGGAGGCCGACATTAAAGGTGCTTCTCCTTATATTTATGCGCCTGGTACAGTAGAAGAAGTGCGGGAGCTCAAGATAAAGATAGAAAAGTTCCTGAATTAGTTCGATGAAGACAAACAAAATCCTCGTTGGTGTGGATTTCGGACCGGCAACTGATTCGGTCATTGCATACTCATCCTTCTTTGCAGCGACTATGGACGCTTCCCTGCATCTCCTCTACGTAGTTGATTACCTTGTCACACCTCCAGCCTATCTCGCTCCTTATTTTGAAGAAGAAAAAAAGGCTGCCGAAGAAAAATTCTTGCCATTAAAGGAGAAATTGCGTTGCAGCGATATCAAAGTAAGGACAGAAGTAATTATGGGAAGACTGCATGAATCCTTCGACTTGGCGATGCAGCGGACGAAATCCGATATGATCATTCTCGGCTTTAGGCGGCATGCCTTGAGGAGGAGCAGTTCCGAAAAATTAATTAAGAGTCTTCGGATACCCATGCTTGTGGTGAGGGGTGAAAAGGCCGAGGCTGCATACAAGTCGACAAATATCAGAAGGATTCTCTGTCCTGTTGACTTTTCTGACATATCTGGCAGGGCACTGGAGGCAGCCAAGGAATTAGCGGACCAGTTTTCCTGTAAACTTCATGTCTTACATGTCATCCATGGAGAAATGATTACGAAGATGATAGCAAAAAGTGGAAAGGGGCAAGAAATACTTAAACAATTACTTGAAGAATTCAGACTAACTATGTTGAATTTTCTAAATAAGTTTGGAATAATTGGTGAGGGAGTGATTGAAGAGGGTGAGCCTGATAAGGTGATTGTTTCATATGCCAGGAAGGAAGATGTTGACCTTATAGTAATAGGAGCGCGTGGCATCGGGCGTATAAAAGAAATGCTCATAGGAAGCACTACAGACGCTGTTCTTAAAACATCGGCCTGCCCGGTATTCGTCATTCACTGATGATTTCTGAATTTTTTTTTCTCCTTTTAGGTCTAATACTGATTCTCATAGCGGCCGAAGGTTTTACGAATGGAATAGAGGCCTTTGGAAAGAGATTTTGCCTTTCGCAGGCGGTTGTGGGAAGCCTCCTTGCTGCCGTTGGCACGGCACTTCCAGAGACGATACTGCCGATCGTAGCAATTTTTTTTTATAAAGGTGAGTCCGCCAAGGAAATTGGTGTGGGAGCCATACTGGGTGCTCCCTTCATGCTGTCTACAGTTGCTTTTTTCCTTGTTGGTTTGACTGTACTCGCCTCATTTGCAAAAAGGAAGCGTAAGCTGGAGATGAAGGTTGAAGCCCGAACGACCAGGAGAGATTTGATATTCTTCTTGCCCATGTATTCCATGGCGGTAATGTTGCCGATCATATCAGGGGGCATATTATCAGTGCCAATAGCAATTATCCTGATGTTCGGCTATGTTTTTTATGCTTACAGGACTTTCAGATGTGAGAGCGCAGGCATAGAATTCTCTGAAGGGATGTATCTCTGGAGACTCATGACGAGTATGAAAGTGAGCTCTGCCGAGAGCCCTAATTTTGTGGTCATGCTGATTCAGGTTGTGGGGGCGCTATTCGTTATGATAATGGGCGCCCACACTTTTGTTGAGTATCTCGAACAAATTTCAATAAGGTTCGGTATGAGTCCACTCCTTTTTGCCCTGATGCTTGCGCCTGTTGCGACTGAACTCCCGGAAAAATTCAACAGTATCACCTGGACATGGAAGGGAAGGGACACGCTTGCTGTGGGAAACATTACCGGTGCCATGGTCTTCCAATCGACTTTTCCCGTCTCGGTGGGCCTTTTATTCACCGAGTGGAGAATTACGGGCATGGCCTTTTTTTCTGCCGTTATAGCTCTTACGTCATCGTTGATCATTTTAATGGAACTAATTTTTAGAAAAAGACTTTCGCCTTTCACCATGCTTTTAGGCGGAGGCCTTTACCTCATATATGCAATAGTGTTAATCAAGTGAACAGTGTAATGAAAAAGACCATAAGGGAGGAGGTGCTCAAAAAGCGTGACGGGATACCCAACACCGAGAGACTCATAAAAGATAACCGTATCAAGCTGAATATCCTCAACCTTCCTGAATTTGTTCTTTCGAAGAACATACTGATTTATGCCTCATTCAGATCAGAAGTCAGTACGTCCAGTATAATTGAAGAAGCTCTTAAGGCTGGCAAAAGGGTGGTACTTCCGAGGGTGAACAGGGACAGGCACGAGCTTGAATTATACGAAATCCGGGATAAGGGCGAATTATCCCCTGGATACGCGGGAATTATGGAGCCTTTCCGATCAAAAGAGAGATCAAGGAACCTCAATGATATGGATCTCATTATTGTACCGGGTGTTGCATTTGATAGTTCAGGAAACAGGATTGGATACGGAGGAGGTTATTATGATGGCCTCTTGTCGAGAATGCCTGCAAAAATAAGTGTTATTGCCCTGGCATATGAAGAACAACTTGTGGATTCAGTTCCTTCTGAAATTCATGATATAAAAGTGGATATTATTGTTACTGATAAAAGGGTGATAAAGATACATAGACAATAAATCATGCTCTTTGATGATGAAAAGGATTTTCTCAATGTCGCTATCAAGGCTGCAAAATTTTCAGGCGAGTTTACACTCGATAATCTCGGGAAGATCTCTAAAGAAGACATAGGCATCAAAAGAGCGGCAGATTTTGTTACGCGCGTTGATAAGGAATCAGAAAGCCTCATAATAAAAACGATCCGGGAAAAATTCCCTGATCATCACATCCTTGCAGAGGAATCTGCTAAAGAAGCGCAACCGGAAGGATATCGGTGGATTATAGATCCACTTGATGGCACAACAAATTATATCCATCAATTCCCGGTCTTTTCAGTGTCCATAGCTCTGGAGTATAAAGGCGAGGTAATTCTTGGCGTAATCAATGATCCCTTCAAGAAGGAGCTATTTGTTGCGGAAAAAGGGAAAGGAGCGTTCTTGAATGGTCGGCCAATACATGCATCTGCGATCAGGGATATGGGATACAGCCTCATCACTACAGGATTTCCTTTCCGCAAAAAGGAATTCATAGACAGCTATCTAAAAGCCTTCAGGAACATTTTTGTTAAGGCCAGCGATCTTAGAAGGGCAGGCTCTGCGGCTCTTGACCTTGCCTATGTTGCCTGTGGCAGGTGCGAAGGTTTTTTCGAGATAGGTCTCAGTGCCTGGGACATCGCAGCAGGCGAGATACTAATAAAGGAAGCTGGAGGAATTATTACTGATTTTGGCGGAGGCAGGGACTTTTTGTCTACTGGAAATGTAGTGGCTGGCAACCCGTTCATTCATGGAAGCGTACTCCGTGAGATAAAAGAAGTATTTGAAGGAATCATAAACAAATGATACAATACCCATACCTTAAGCCTGTACCAAAAGCATGGATTTAAAGAAGATAGAGAAGGCTGTGAAACTTATTATCGAGGCTATTGGAGAGGATCCTGAGAGACCCGGCCTTAAGGAAACCCCCGAACGTGTTGCGAGAATGTATGAAGAGATATTCAGCGGCCTGAAAACTCCCACTGAAGAACTTCTCAAATCGATCGAGGGCGAAAGCCACGACGAAATGGTCATGTTGAAGGACATCCCTTTCTATTCCATGTGCGAACATCACCTGATTCCTTTTGTGGGAAAGGCCCATGTTGCATATATCCCTTCAGGCGGGAAGATCGTGGGGCTGAGCGAACTTGCGAAGGCGGTCGAAGTCCTTGCAAAAAGGCTCCAGGTGCAGGAACGTCTGACAACACAACTGGCCGACCTGATCATGGACAGGATAAAGCCAAAAGGTGCTATGGTCATCATAGATGCCGAACATCTCTGCATCAGCATGAGAGGTGTAAAGAAGCCGGGTACCAGAACGGTTACATCCGCGGTGAGGGGGATATTCAGGACAAAGCAGTCCACACGGGAAGAATTACTGGAGCTTATCAAGAGAAGGGAATAGCATCGCCTTTCTCGAAGTCAATTTGGGCAGGCACTGTTTGCGCCGAGTTACTTATGAACTACATTAATAAGGAGGGATCTATGGCGGCAACCTTAATAAAAGGTACTGAGATAGCGAAACAGATTAAGGAAGAATTAAAGAGAGAAATAGCTCTGTTGAAAGAAAAATATAATGTTGTGCCCGGACTAACGACCGTGCTGGTGGGTGAAGATGAAGCTTCGAAGGTATATGTGGGTGCCAAGGAAAAGGCATGTAAAGAACTTAACTTATATTCTGAAAGAAATGACCTGCCGGCTGAAACAACCGAGGCTGACCTCCTGGCCCGTATTGAGAAGCTCAACAAAGACGGCAAAATCAGCGGAATACTTGTTCAGCTGCCCTTACCTAAACATATAAATTCATCAAAAGTCCTCTACGCGATCGATCCGAATAAAGACGTTGATGGGTTTCATCCTGTGAACGTAGGAAAAATGGTAATCGGCGAGCCCTGTTTTCTTCCCTGCACACCGCACGGAATTCTCGAGCTTCTGATCAGGAGCGGAGTCCAGACCGACGGCGCAGACGTTGTTGTAGTGGGGAGAAGTAATATCGTCGGAAAGCCAATTGCAAACTTGCTCATGCAGAAAAGGAATGGTGGAAATGCAACGGTAACAGTTTGTCATACGGGGACTAAAGATCTTGCCTCTCACACCAGAAGGGCTGATATACTTGTCGTTGCTGCCGGGAAACCAAAGACAATCACGGATGATATGGTGAAAGAGGGTGTTGTTGTGATTGACGTGGGAGTGAACAGGCTGGAGACTGGATTAGTCGGTGACGTGGATTTCGATGCAGTGAAAGAGAAGGCGAGAGCGATTACTCCAGTACCTGGGGGTGTCGGCCCTATGACAATAACTATGCTAATGTATAATACCGTTCAAGCAGCAAAGATGCAGGCGGGCATCACTGATATTTAGCAGTTTTTCAATAAAATAAAATATAATATATTTAAAAGTGTTTTCTTGACAGCCCTTAAAAGGCCATTCTTACATATATAAGGAGGACTTCCGATGAGTATCAGTGCGATGCCACCTTGCCAGGCAGCCTGTCCCATACACACTGACGTGCGCGGTTATGTATCTGCGATTGCCAGAGGAGATATACAGAGTGCTATAAAAATAATCCGTCAGGTGAATCCTTTCCCCTCTGTTTGCGGCAGGATCTGCACGAGAGTATGCGAGTCTGCGTGCCGTCGCGGACAGGTAGATGAACCAGTAGCAATAGGGGCTCTGAAACGTTTCGCAGCGGATGAAGCAAGGAGTGCGGAAAAAAAGGTTCGTTTTTCCGGTCCCTATTATAATGAAAAGATCGCTGTTGTAGGCAGCGGACCATCCGGACTTACAGCCGCCCATGATCTTGCGTTGCTTGGATATAAGGTTACAGTATTCGAGGCTCAGCATGAGCTGGGCGGAATGCTCAGCAGGGGCATACCTGAATACAGGCTCCCGAAAAGTGTTGTGAAAGACGATATAGATTATATTCTATCTATGGGTATAGAGGCAAAAACAGGCGCGGTTCTCGGTCGCGATTTTTCAGTTGACGATCTTCTCAAAGATTATCAGGCTGTCTTTTTGGCCCTGGGAAGCGAAAGAAGTCTGTATCCGAAATGTAAGGGAGTGGAATTGCCTGGTATTATCACTGCCGTGGAGTTTCTCAAACAGATCAGTCAGGGGCAGAGGCCTTATCTGGGCGAAAATATTGTCGTGATTGGCGGAGGACATACAGCGATAGATGCAGCACGCACATGCATCCGGCTCGGCTCTAAGAACGTGACAATCGTTTACCGCCGGACTATGAAGGAGATGCCCGCAGGGAAAGAAGAGGTCGAGCAGGCGGAGAGCGAGGGTGTTAAATTCGAATTTCTGACCGCACCAATTGAATTTCTCGGAAGAGGAAGAGTAGAAGGCGTGCGGTGCGTAAAGATGCAATTGGACGAAATAAAAGGGTCTAAACGTGGCAGTCTGGTTCGAATTGAGGGTTCTGAATTTGATATAAAAGCTGACGCCGTTATTCTCGCGATAGGATATGAGCCAAGAACAGATGCGATAAGAGATATTGAACTGATCTCCGGGAAGAGCGGGAAAATAGTGGTGAAAGATGAATCAGGGCTGACTAATATCAAAGGCGTATTTGCCGGAGGAGATGTCGTGAGCGGACCTATGAGTGTGGTTCAGGCTATCGCATGGGGCAAGAGGGCTGCCGATTCTATTCATCGGTATCTTCGCAATCTTCCGCCTAAGGAGATAGAAGAGCCGGTTGTAGTGAGACCTCTGGATGAGAGGATAGTCACCCTTGTTGTTAAGGCAGTGAGACAAAAGATGCCGGCTCTTTCGGTTGAGGAGCGGATAAGAAGTTTTGAGGAAGTAAACCTGGGTTTCGCGCGGGAGCAGGCCGTGAGAGAAGCTCAGCGGTGTTTGAACTGCGGCTCTGGCGCGGTCGTTTCAGAAGATTGTGTCGCGTGCTTTAATTGCGTGCTGGTCTGTCCTTACGGAGTTCCTGTAGCAGGTGAAGAAAGAGCGAAGATTGATATAAGCCAGTGTCAGGCGTGCGGGATATGCGCAGCTGAATGTCCTGCCTCGGCCATCGACGTGAAACTGGAATCGAGAGAAGAAAGCAGGAGAAAACTGAAAGAGGCTCTTGATAATGCAATGCGAGAGGCACCGGAGAAATTCGCTATAGAGTTCTATTGCCAGTACCATGAGGCCGGTCGTTCTCGTGAGGAGAAGGCCGGTACTTACGGTGTGGGCAAGCCCTGTATGGCGCGGATAGATGTTTACCAGCTTCTGAAGCCATTTGAATCAGGTTCCACCGGTGTACAAATCAATAAATGCGAGCACCATGACTGCCGTTTCATGGGCTGTGAAGACTGGATACTTAAGCATGTGGAACGCGCCAAAAAAATATTGAGAGATATTGGCATAGACGATGAAAAGCTTAAAATAGTGCGCGAGGAGTGCGAATAAAGATAATTTAAAAAAAAATTGTATAAGAAGGTGAGTTAAAATGGTTGTAGCAGAGATTAAACCCTTTGTAGAGATAAAAGAAATGCTCAAGAATTTTAAGAAAGTCTTGATTGTAGGATGCGGCACGTGTATGGCGGTGTGTCTGAGTGGTGGAAAGAAACAAGTCGAATTACTCGCAACGGCTCTGAGGGCAGCAAAGAGAACGGAAGATGATGATGAAATTTTGATCGGGGAGCGCACAGTGGGCAGGCAATGTGAGCCGAGATTTGTTGAGCAGTTGAAAGACGAGGCCTCGCAATATGAAGCGATCCTTTCCATGGGGTGTGGAGCCGGGGTCCAGGAGATTGTAGAAAGACTGAGACCTATGTTGGTTCTGCCGGCCATGAATACGAAATTTATAGGCGCTTCTGACAGTGAAGGCGTATTTGCTGAGATGTGCGCGGCCTGCGGCGACTGTATCCTGTCACTAACAGGCGGGATCTGTCCCCTGGCGAGGTGCCCGAAGGGTCTGTTGAACGGACCCTGCGGTGGTACAAAAAACGGGAGATGTGAGGTGAGTTCCGATATACCGTGTGCCTGGGTTATGATTTATGAGCGTATGAAAGAGCTGGGTAAACTTGATGATTTAAAGAAAGCGGTCAAAGCAAAAGACTGGTCGAAGACCCAGAGACCCGGCGTTTATAAGGCCCACGGAGAGGAGCAAGCCAAATAGCGGCAGACCTGTCAGACTGTGGACAATCAGAGAATTGCGATCATAGGAGCGGGAGTCGTCGGTACCGCAATAGGATACCTGTTGAAGCAGAGTGGGTATCCTGTGGTTGGCATAGCCAGCCGTACACTGAAATCTGCTGATAGGGCCAGGACGTTCATAGGTGAAGGAGAAGCCTCAACAGATCTCATAGCTACCTCAAAAAAGGCTAATATCATCTTTATCACTACCCCGGATGATTTTATTGAAGACACGTGTAATAAGCTGGCTCTCGAGGGGGGAATCAATCCGGGGGCGATTGTATTCCATGCCAGCGGCGCGCTCCCGTCAGAAATTTTGCATGCTGCAAGAAAGGCGGGAGCGAGCATAGGCTCGCTGCATCCACTGCAGAGTCTCGCAGATGTTAGAGAAGCTGTAAATAACATTCCGGGTTCATACTTCTGTATAGAAGGCGACGAAAAGGCGGTTCTCGTTGCTCGCGAGATGGTTAAGGCCCTGAAAGGAAAAGAAATAACTCTGGATAGTGAAAAAAAGCCGCTTTACCATGCAGGCGCCTCAGTGGCCTCAAACTTTCTGGTAGCGACGTTGGGATTTGGACTGGAACTTTTTGAAGCAGCCGGGATAGAAAGGACTGTTTCTCTGCACGCTCTTATGCCTCTTATTAAGGGTACCGTGAAAAATGTGGAGAGCCTCAATATTCCGCTTGCATTGACCGGACCCATATCAAGAGGAGATTCGGAGGTCGTCGAAAATCATCTGAAGGCGATATCAGCGGAGATGCCTCATCTCCTCGAACTCTATTCAGAACTCGGCAGATACACAGTCAAATTGGCCCTTGAGAAAGGGACTCTTAAGAGGGACTCTGCTGAAAAGATCATGACGCTGTTCCATAAATACCAGGAAGGTCCAAGCTTATAGTGAAAGTCCTGGTAGTCGACAGCGGTGGTCGAGGTCATGCGATAGCATGGCAATTCAGTAGAGACCCGAATGTGAAGGAGGTAATCTGTGCACCAGGCAATGCCGGGATAGCTATGGAATTTAGATGCGAAAATGCCCGCAGAAATGAGGAAATACTGGATCTGGCAAAGAGAGAAGGGGTCGATCTTGTCTTCGTTGGTCCCGAAAGCCCTCTCACAAGTGGAATTGTTGATCTTTTCCTCAAGGAAGGATTTGCGGTTGTCGGTCCAGTGCAGAAAGCGAGTATTCTCGAAGGGAGCAAGGCATATACCAAAATATTGTGCAGGGAGGTAGGAGTTCCTGTCGCTGATTTTGAGGTCTTTGATAGCCCTCAAGAAGCCAGGGATTATATCGAATATGTTAAATATCCGGTGGTCGTTAAGGCTGACGGCCTGGCGCAAGGCAAAGGATCAATTGTGTGTTCGGACACGCAGGAAGCCTTCGATGCCATTAACAGATTGATGATAGAAAAAGTCTTCGGCGACGCAGGACAGAAAGTCGTGATAGAAAAAAGGTTATATGGCACTGAAATTTCTTTTTTCGTTTTCACTGACGGAGAAAGGGTTGCCCCTATGCCTGTTGCTCAGGATTATAAGAGGGCTTTTGATAATGACGAAGGACCCAATACTGGAGGTATGGGTGCGTATTCTCCTCATCGTCTTGAAGGTGAAAAACTCACGAGGCTTGTGTGCGAAAAAGTTGCAATTCCCATCATAGAAGGATTTAGAAAAAAAGAAGGTATTCAATACAAGGGAATACTTTATCTGGGATTAATGCTGGTTGACGAGACTCCTCACCTCCTGGAAGCGAATGTGCGCCTCGGAGATCCAGAGGCTGAGGTAATACTTCCGCGGCTAAAGACGCCAATGAGTGACATTAGTTTCCAGATAATCAATGGAGTTCTGAGTGAAAGACGGGTGGAATGGAGTCATGATTATTACTGCGACGTTGTTGCCGCGATAGGAAGAACCCGTCAGATTAAGAACGGAAAGAGTAAGGGCTGGTATCCGGGTTATCCCTCTCGCTACGGGAAAGGTTATTCTATTTCCGGGATCGAAGAGATTAGTGACAGTGATTGCAAAATATTTTTTGCAGGTGTGAACCGTTCTGAAAAGAAGGGGCTTGTTACTGATGGCGGTAGAGTTCTCCATGTAGTGGGCAAAGGAGGGACACTTCAGGAAGCCCGCTCTATTGCTTACAGGAACATAGAAAAGGTCCGTTTTGAGGGAATTAGGTACAGGACAGATATCGGAAGGGAATAAAAGGAGGAGGAAATGGCATTCCGAGATATCATCGGTTCAGGCGAATTCGTTGTCACCGCGGAGATAGGACCTCCGAAGGGAACAGACATTGTGGAGATGGTGCACCATATCGAACTGCTGAGAGGGAAAATTCATGCGGCCAATGTTACAGATAACCAGGCAGCAGTCATGAGAATTTGCTCGATGGCAGTTTGTAAGGTCGTGCTCGATCATGGTCTGGAGCCCATTTTGCAAATGACATGCCGGGACAGAAATAGGATAGGGCTCCAGTCGGATTTGCTGGGAGCGCACATACTGGGCATGCGGAACGTATTGTGCATGACCGGAGACTATGTATCCGCAGGGGATCACAGGGACGCAAAACCTGTTTTTGATGTTGAATCCGTGCAGTTGCTCGGCATTGTCGATGGGCTGAACAATGGCAAGGACATGGCTGGAAATGACCTCAGGGGCTCAACGGATTTCTTTCAAGGCGCCGTGGTGACGCCTGAGGCAACCCCCCTGGAACCGCAGCTCGTAAAGTTCGAGAAAAAGGTGGGGGCGGGGGCAAAATTTTTTCAGACCCAGGCTATTTATGACATAGAAAAATTTAAGAATTTTATGAAATATGCGAGACAATTCCCCGTTAAGATACTTGCAGGGATTGTAGTCCTGAAATCTGCCGGAATGGCAAGCTTCATGAATAAAAACGTACCCGGAATCAGAGTGCCACAAGAACTTATCGATGAGCTGAAGGCAGCTGGTAAAGAGAAAGCTCTCGACACTGGCCTGACAATTGCAGCAAGACATATAAAACAGTTAAAGGAAGAACATATCTGCGACGGTGTGCACATCATGGCCATAGGCATGGAAGACAGGGTTCCGGTTATTATGGAACGAGCCGGATTGCTTTAGATTATGAGAAAAAAGAAAAACATCAAAGATACCCGTAAATGGTTCAGATATCATTTTTTTGGCAGCGCAACTCTGACTGTACCTAAAGAAGATGTCGCTGTTGAAGCGCCTATAGCGAATATCTCATTGTCAGGAATGGGGTTATATTCTCCTTTGCCTATTGGCAAAGGGAAAAAGGTGAAAGTTGAAGTCTCCTTCCTTGATAAGAGCGGAAAAGTCTGCGAGGATCTCGTGGAGGGCAAGATCGACTGGCAAAAGAAGTTCAGAAAAATCTATCTGATCGGGATCATTTTTAATGAAGAACTGAACACGGTTGGTCAGCCGGCTCTCCTGGAACATCTCGTGTGGCTCATCGATACATTTAACTGGCCGCAGCCTTACAGCGACAGAAGAATAGCGACTCTATGAGTTAAGAAGTACTCAAATCCAGCGATAAACATGCAAACCATTGTATTGTGTCACCCTGAGCGTGTCGAAGGGTGACAGTAATGTGATGGGTCGACTGGCTCACCATGACATAATCGCTTCTTACGGCAAGTTATTGCTGGATTTGGGAATATTATCATCTCGTGGACTTCACAGGTATAAAAAGGCTTGAAGCCACTTACGGTTTTCTATTAGCCGCCCACAACAGCGTGGTCCTCTTCAAGGGCATCAGCTATTTCTCTCTGTATGATTGGATAGGTGATGGAATTCCACGCATCTCCGAAGTGTCTCGACAGCAGATTAAGAGCGGTCGGGTCCTCTGTTTCGATGATGAACAGGATTTTCATTGGAGAACTACCGAGGACTTCAAATCGTTTTATCGTTTTGCATCTTTGCTTGAAGATCTTATCCATCCCTTTTTTCAGCCATTCAGACCTTTCATTCTTGATATCGGACTGTGATGTATTTTCTTTGGCATCAAAAATAGAGACATACCACATTGCCAACCTCCTTAATCTCGATTATTGATAAACATCCTTGTGTTGTCAAGTGTGTTTTTCGTAAAATTTCAGGAAGTCCTGCTTTTTAGTGAGGTAAAAGGAAATGAAATATGAGAACCTTATTCATGAAATGATGACAGAACACTTAAGAAAGAAACTCTCGAGCGAGTTTAAGGAGATAGGCATCAACAAAGGGGAGGAGAGAAAGATCGAATTCAAGGGTCATTATCCCGATATGATTCTGGGCAACCACGGAATGGTTCTCGCCATCGTGGAAGTGGAAACAGAGGCGAGCATCACGGGACAGCAGGCAGAAAGGTGGAAGAAACTGGCAGGTCTCGGAACGAAGCTCATCCTCATGGTTCCAAAAGAGACGAAGTTAAAAGTGACGGATCTGCTGTGGGCGCAGGGATTAATGGATAAGGTTTCGATCGGAACCTACGAGATATCAATAAAGATGCCCTGATTGGCATAGCAGTCATGAAGAATTAATAATTATCATTCAAGAATTACATAGTTCTTTGTCTTTTCGAGCCTTTTCCCTTTAATGCCCAAATCTTCGAGACGGGTGATCCTTCTCTCCCGCCGCATCCTTAGTATCCTGTTCACAGTACCTGGTCCCAGACCAGGCACCTTTAATAAAGCCTCTTTTTCAGATGTGTTTATTCTGACGGGATAATATTCAGGATGATCGTCTGCCCAGACTTGTTTGGGATCCTTGTCCAGTATCAAATTACCGCGATTGTCGGTAATGATGTCCTTTTCAGTGAAACCATATCTGCGGATAAGAAAATCTACCTGATACAGACGGTGTTCCCGCATAAAGGATGCTTGCGGACTGGGCAGCAAGTTCTTTTCACCGGGAATATCCGGAGACCCCAGACCTTTCTGGTAAGCCGAGAAATATACCCGCTTGAAATTCAAACGATTATACAGACCGAACATGTATTCAATGATTTCCGAATCTGTCTCGTCAGATGCTCCGACAATAAACTGGGTGGTACACTTGACCTTCGAAAACCTATTGCCGCGGCTTGTGAGCTGGCCCAGGAATTTCAAAGGTCTAGTCATTTCTTTGATTGAATCGACAAAGAACGATAACGCCTTTGGTGCTGCCTTTTCTGCGGCCCGATTCATGCTGAGAATAAAATCATCGACCTGTTTCTGGTAGCCCACTTTACTTAACACATCTGCAACTTTCTGGATTTCTCCGGGCATAAGAATTTTAATGAATTCATTTCCGAAATAACCGTTTATCTGAGAAACATTTTCTACTGCCTTCTCTGTCCCAATTGAGAGAGCTTCTTTTAGCCCGGAGACTATGGTACTACTATCCAGGGCTTTATCTTGTGTTCCAACATCCACGCTTTTCAAAATGTCGTCGAACAATCCAGCATGAGCAATAGTTATTGACAATACAGAAAATAATAGAATTATAGAGAACGTGTTCTTCATAGATTCTCCTCATGAACTGATTCTACCCTTCAACTCAGAAGTACAATGACCACAACGGGTAGCCTTAATCGGTATTATGGAGAAACAGAAAAGACACTCTTTTGTTATTGGTTCAGCAGGAGGAGCTTCTTGTTGCCTCTTGAGTTTATTGATTTGCCGAATTAGCACAAATACTGCAAAAGCAACTATTAGAAAGCTTATGACTGTATTTATAAAGATGCCGTAGTTGATTGTAACTGCACCAGCCTCCTTTGCAGCATCAGGAGAAGCATATGGCCCTACAGCCGTCCCTTCTTTAAGAACAACAAATAATGAAGAGAAATCAACGTCACCAAGAAGCAGCCCAACAGGAGGCATAATGATATCAGAAACAAGCGAATTTACAATAGTGCCAAAAGCAGCACCAATAATGATTCCAACGGCCATATCTACTACATTGCCACGTATGGCGAATTCCTTGAATTCCTTGAACATATCGTCACCTCCCTCTTATTGAAAAAGCCTGTTCAATATCTCACAGTCCCTTGAAAATCAAGGTTCTGTGAGTAGATATTAATTCCCTTTTACCGCAAATTCTCTTAAAATATCTCATCAATTCCACAAGGAGGCCATTGAATGAGAA
>JBFLXE010000028.1:0-23035 GCA_040757455.1 Nitrospirota bacterium | reverse complement strand
TGGATGGAATAAGAGTGGATATCTTAAGGTCAATAAAACTGAACTGCCTATTAGTTCTCATTCAATGGCCTCCTTGTGGAATTGATGAGATATTTTAAAAGAATTTGCGGTAAAAGGGAATTAATATGTAGTTGCAGAACCTTGATTTTCAAGGGATTGTGAGATATTGAACAGGCTTTTAAATAAGTTAGAGGTATTTGTCCGGAATAAAAATTGCTTAAATACAAATATGGAACTGCTGAAAAGAGTTGTGTCCTTTTTTGTCAGTAGAGACACAATTCAGCCGAAGTCTGATGAGGGCGCTGCTCCCACTGATTCACGTCCAGATATCCTGGTTATAGAAAATACAAGCTCCTCGCAGTATGAAAAGAAGAGACGATTTCCCAGGTTCTCTGTTGAGGGTAAAGGCGTCCGTTCCAAAATGATTTTTTCTGAAAGAGCAGAACTCCGTAATGTCAGTATAGGCGGGGCCTGCTTTATTACGTCAGTAGCACTGAGGCCCCATAAAAGAGTGCTCATAAAGATTGGAAGCGAGAGAATTGATGAGCCGCTCAAAGGCATGTCGATATGGACAAACCGAAATAAAACGGTGCAAGATTCCGGGGGAGAAAGATCTTCCTACAGTATAGGCATTGAATTTAGGGACGTCACATCAAATGCCTTAATTCAGCTTAAGGATTTCATGAGGGCATCGGGCGTTCCGGAAGAAAAATCTTTAGGCGACCACCAGCCGAGTCCCTTGCGTTATGCGATCATAAGAAACGAAAAGGCTGTCATCAATTACCCCGAGACATGCAGGGTGAAAAAACTTAGCCTGTGCGGTATGCTAATGGAAACAGACCGGGAACTTCCGGTGGAGCAGAAATATCCTATGGCACTATTTCTCCCGAAAGAAGACGAGCCGATAAAATTTCACGGGAGAATTGCTTCCTTGATCCCTCTCACAGACAAAAAGCGCTTACTTTATGACACAGGAGTTGAATTTCTTGACCTGACTGAATCTGACAGATCAAGACTGGAAGGGTTTATCACCACCCTCTCGAAAAAATCGTAACTCTTTTCACACGTCGAGAAGACTGATCCATTTAATATTTATACATTAAGCATTTTGTGAGTTAACAATACTCAGGCAAGACTATCTGTCCAAAGATTGCGGTTGATATGCGCCCGGTGCGTTCTTATGATTGAAGTACGCCTCTATCGCACGCTTCGCGATCGGGGCAGCTGCAGCCCCGCCATGACCGCCGTGTTCAACAAAGACGGAGAGAGCTATTTCAGGTTTTTCAACTGGAGCGAAGGCAACAAACCATGCATGGTCTCTTAATTTGTTAGGAAGGTAACCTGAATCTTTTCTGATAGCTACGACCTGGGCAGTGCCCGTCTTACCGCCTATTTCTATAAATTGCGATTTTGCTGCCCATCCTGTCCCACCAGAGTCATTTACAACTCCTTCAAGAGCGTTTTTTATAATTTCAAGAGTCTCAGGTTTTACATTGATCTTTGCTGAAAGTGATGACAGGCCATTTTTAACAAGTATGGGTTTATATATTTCCCCCCCGTTTACTATGGAGCTGATCATTATAGCAAGCTGTATGGGCGTCACAGAGACATATCCCTGGCCAATAGCTGCAATAAGTGTCTCTCCAGGGAACCACTGGAGTTTCCTGGTTTCAAATTTCCAACGCGTGCACGGTATCAGCCCCTCTCGCTCGATACCAAGTTCAATGCCCGTTTTTTTGCCCAGCCCAAGGTTTAGGGCGTAATCATGAATTTTATCAATCCCAAGGCGTCGGCTAACTTCATAGAAATAAACGTCACAGGATTCCACGATCGCTTTATGCAGGGAAACTATATGGTGGCCTTTTTTGCGCCAGCAGCCAAAATGCCACCTGCCGTGACTTATTCCGCCTCTGCAGTTTACAGTCGTGTCCGGATCAATAACCCCTTCCTCCAATCCCGCGATCGCAGTCACAATTTTAAAAGTCGAACCGGGCGGATACTGGCTTTGCAGAGCTCTGTTCAACATAGGATTATCTTTGTCTTTTGTGAGGGATACCCAGTCATCGTGACTGATTCCTCTTGTAAATAGATTGGGATCAAAAGAAGGCTTGCTTATCAACCCAAGTATTTCACCGTTATCCGGTTTAATCGCGACCAGGGCCCCGGCCTTTTCCCCAAAGGCCTCATCAGCGGACTTCTGAAGATTGATATCTATACTTAACGTAAGATCCTGACCTTTTACGGGGGGCTTTTCCTGTAGCAGTCTTATCTCCCGTCCGAGTGCGTTAACTTCTATAATCCTTTTGCCGGGTATGCCCCGCAGAGTATTGTCGAAAAGCTTTTCTACCCCCCATTGCCCTATGAAGGCATCTGGAGGGACCTCCTTAAAAATGGGATCTTTCGACTGTGACGGAGTAAGTTTCCCGAGATAACCTATCAGGTGTGAACCAACTTCACCAAATATGTATTCCCTATTTACCTCGGTCTCGATAATGAGACCCGGGAAATCGGATCGGCGGGCCTCTATGTACGCGACTTCCTCAAACGAAAGTCCATGTTTGAGCCTCACGGGTGCAAAGGGGCTGGCGCCGTTCTTTTTTAACTTTTCAGGTAACTCCTCTTCTGTTATATCGAGTATTTCCGCAAGGACTGAGACCTTACCCATGTCGAATTCGTCAGGTATCAATGAGGCATAAAAATATGCTGAATTTTTAACTAATGGTATACCGTTTCTGTCATAGATTATGCCTCTGGGCGCAGGAATATTTATTATCCTCATCCGATTTGCCTCGGAAGTCTTTCTGTACTTCTCCCCCTGAATAATCTGGAGCTGGCATAGCCTCATACCGAGCAGAAGAAAAGTGACTATCACTATATAAGTAATTATGGAGATCTTCTCTTTTTCGTCATTAGCCTTCACGATCACCTCGCCTGCTCATCAGGCCTGATAACTGCGCCGAGAGGAGCGTTTACAAGAGATTGCACGGCAATTATGAGAGCGGCAGTACCAAAGCTTGCAGGCATAACATTAAAGACACTCTTTGAGAGAAAAATGATCAGACTGTCTGTAGCGGTCAGTACCAGCATGCTGATTACGCCCAGAAGACGCGTCCAAATGAAAAACCCGTTGTAAACGGAGGAGGACAAATAGCCCACGAGTCCCTTCCCCAAAAAATTGGGCCCCAGGAAAGCGCCTGAGAGGAAGTCCTGAATAAGTCCAATCAATGACCCGACAGCCAACCCCGGGAACCTGCCTTTCTTGATGCCGGCATAATAGGCTATTATGACCGTGAAATTGGGAGTAATGTCAAAAAGAGAAAAGCTTCCCTGGAGAACGATCGTGAACAAGATGACAGCTGTCCAGAGAAGATAGTTCATTCTTTTCTAATGATCGTGATAAATTCTGTTTTTGAAATATCCACAAAGGGAGTTACCTCTACCGCCTGAAAAATTCCCATACCCTGGCTGCCGATTTTAGATACATATCCCACAGGGATACCTGGCGGAAAAAGTAAATCTGTCCCGGATGAAACAACAATTTCGCCTTCCCTGATCTGAACATCGTGGGGGACGTATTTGAGTCTACACTTCCTGAATCCTGTTCCCGAAATAATTCCGTTTGTCCTGCTTTCTTGAAGTCTGACAGAAGCCGAAAAATTGATATCGACCAGAGGAAGCAGATATGAATAAGAATGAGATACTCCTGAAATCTTTCCCACGAGACCTTCGGTTGTCACAACAGTCATGTCTTTTGTAATACCGTCAGAAGCGCCTTTGTCGAGAGTCAGCGTATGCGACCAGGGATCGATGCTTTTTGCGATGATACGCGCAGTTGTTACATATCTGTGCTCCCTTTCCCGTAGTGAGAGAATCTCTTTGAGTTTCTTGTTTTCTTGAATTGCTTCATGATATTTTTGTTTTTCCCTCATCAGTTTCTCGAGTTCTGCTTTTAATCGTCTATTTTCTTTTTCTCTCAGAAAGATCATCCTGAAGGGAGACATAACGAAGCTTTTAATCGAGCTTTTCAGGCCATGAAGACTGTTTACCGCGTTGTTCAAAAATTGGAGCCGGAAAGACTGTTCTTCAGTATTCTGGTAAGTCATGAAGCTCAAAGAAGCAATGATGAAAAGAAAAATCAGGAGCCTTTTTTTAGGCATTGTGACATTATAAGTTAATAGCCACTCTCTTGAGCAGATCTATTTCGTCAAGCATCTTACCAACGCCGCGCACTACAGCCGTCAACGGATCGTCTGCAACGATCACCGGGAGGCTCGTCTCTTCTCTTATGAGTACATCAAGCCCCCTGAGAAGCGCTCCCCCGCCCGCAAGGATTATACCCCTGTCGACTATATCCGACGCAAGTTCCGGAGGCGTGTTTTCAAGTATGACTTTTATTGTGTCCAGAATAATATTGACTGGTTCTGTTAGGGCCTCTCTGATTTCGTCTTCATTAATTGTCAGTGTTTTCGGGATGCCGGAGATCAGGTCTCTTCCTTTTATCTCCATAGTGCGTTTTTCACCTCCTGGTGATTTGCAGGCCGAGCCGATGGTGATTTTTATCTGTTCAGACGTCATATCACCTATCATAAGATTATATTTGCGTTTGATAAAAGCGATTATGGCTTCATCCATCTTGTCTCCGCCAACCCTTACAGCTTTGCTGTAAACCACTCCGTCAAGCGAAATGACTGCCACATCAGTCGTGCCGCCGCCTATGTCAACAATCATGTTACCCGATGGTTCGCCAACAGGCAGACCGACTCCGACCGCTGCCGCCATAGGTTCCCCTATTAAATAAACTTCTCTTGCCCCAGACACTTGGGCCGCGTCTTTCACGGCTCGCTGCTCAACCTGCGTTATGCCAGACGGTACCCCGATGATCACCCTGGGAGAAACAAAACTTCTTCTGTTGTGGACCTTCTTGATAAAATATTTGAGCATTTCTCCTGTGGCGTCAAAGTCTGCGATTACGCCGTCCTTCATAGGCCGTATGGCAGTAATATTGGCAGGCGTTTTCCCTAACATCCTCTTGGCCTCTGCCCCCACAGCCACCGGTTTCTTGTCGTCTTTCCTTAGGACCACGACGGAGGGCTCGTTGCAGACGATACCCTTTCCGCGGACGAAAACGAGAGTATTAGCTGTTCCGAGATCTATCGCTAGATCATTCGAAAATAAACCTAGTATCTTCTGGAAAACCATTATGCCTCCTGTTGGACAACTGCACTTTCTATTACGATCGTTTTTGCCAACTCATCGCCGAGACGCTTTCCGTTTTTGCTCCCGAGCAAGATAATAAATTCAAAAGCGGAAACGAGGAAGATTAATATCCACCCGATCCAGGCAATCTTGTAAAAAAGGAAGCCTATTCCCAGTATACTGTTTCTAAAAACAGATTCTCTGAAAGTACAGGGTGAATGTTTGTCTGACGAGATAACCTTTAGTCCTATAATCTTTTTGCCTAAACTGCTGCCGCCAAAAAGGCCGTCACTAATGAGAAGATAAGCGAGACCTGCCATAAAGCCGGCCCTCGGCAAGATTTCGACAGCTGCCACAATTATAATAAAGTCGAGGATCTTAGCGATAGTTCTTACTAATAACCCCGCTTTCTGGAATTCCTCGGACATTAAAAATTGTAGCGGAAAAAATTTTGTTTTTTCAAGGGCGGCATTTGTTGTGTTTAATTGTTTTTTGTGCTATAACTCTCAAATCCAAAGCGATTCTCTGAGAATCATCAGACCTGGATAATGTATGGAAATAGTACTGGCGACACGAAACAGAAGAAAGGTTGAAGAGGTAATAAGGATTATGGTGGACTTACCTATCTTGATCCTCACTCTTGATGATTTCCCGGCGTGTCCTGAAACGGAGGAGGACGGAGCAACGTTCGAAGAGAATGCGGTCAAAAAGGCAATCACAGGCGCTAAATGTGCTGGAAAGCCATCACTTGCTGACGATTCGGGACTTGAGGTATATGCACTAAAAGGAGCCCCTGGAGTTTTTTCTTCCAGATATGCGGGGCCTGAGGCGAACGATCGGAAGAATATAGAGAAATTGCTTAATGAGATGCGTTTTCTGGAAGGCAAGCACAGGAAAGCACGCTTTGTATGCTGTATCGCCCTGGCTTTTCCGGATGGAAAAGTCCATACTTTTTATGGATACACTGAGGGCCTTGTCGGTACAGAGCCCAGGGGGGGAAGCGGTTTTGGCTATGATCCGATCTTTTATCCGGAGGGAAGGGATAAAACATTTGCTGAGATGACCGCGGAGGAAAAGGACGCGATAAGCCATCGTGGCAGGGCTCTGAGAGAAGTGAGGGACTTCCTCATATCACGGATGGAGAAAAAGATTTAACGGGTGTTTAGAATTTTAAATTCAATGATAAGTAAATTTTATCTATTTATCAGAAATATGAATTTGACTTAGAGGAGAATGAGTAATATAGTTATATGTCTTTCTTTGCGTTTTACTTTTTGTTTGAAGGCTCTGTCGTTATAATTTTTAAGACATTTATTTTAAAAATTCGGCATTTATTTTTTTAGCGCGTAATAGTTTTTTTTATAATCCGCAAATATAGAAAGTCAAAAATACTTCGGGGGTAGAACGATGAGAATTGTTTTGCTTGGCGCACCGGGGGCCGGGAAGGGTACTCAGGCCAAAAAGTTAATTGAGAAGTACGGTATTCCACAGATTTCAACTGGCGACTTACTTCGTGCGGCGGTCGCTGCAGGCACTCCTTTGGGCAAAGAAGCGAAATCTTATATGGACAAGGGTGAACTTGTCCCCGATAGGGTTGTGCTGGGCATGGTGGAAGAGAGATTGAAACAGGATGATTGCAAGAAAGGCTTCATACTCGACGGATTTCCCAGAAATACGGCACAGGCAGAGGTACTGGATAAAATGCTCCAATCGTTGAATATGCCTCTTGATGCCGCGCTCAGCGTTGATGTTCCGTTCGAAGATCTAATGAAGAGGCTAACCGGAAGAAGAACGTGCAAGTCTTGTAATCAAATGTACAACATTTACTTCACACCGCCCAAAAAAGAAAGTGTATGCGACAAATGCGGCGGTGAATTGTTCCAGCGGGATGACGATAAAGAGGAAACGATTAAGAAGCGTCTCGAAGTTTATACTGCACAAACTGCCCCGCTTATGGATTACTACAACAAGAAGGGCATTCAAAAAGCGGTAATGGGTGTGGGCAGTATAGATGAAATTTTCAATAAAGTCTGTACTGTATTAGAAGGCAAATAAAAATTTTATATTAAAAAGGAGGAAATGTTATGGAAATCATTGGTCATGGCGGTAAAGAAATTGTAGAGCGAGTTATACCGAAATCGGCAGTGATTAAGAGACTTGAGGAGTTAAAGGCTGCAAAGGCTAAGGTATTGGATATTCGTCTACAGATGGCAACAGAAGTTATAGACATTGCATACGGTTTTTTCTCCCCCTTGGAAGGATTTATGACAAAGGCTGATGTAGAGTCAGTTTGTAATAATATGACCCTTGCAGATGGAAAAACCGTATGGAGCATACCGATTGTTTTTGATATGTCAGATGAGGAGCTCCAGAAATCAGGTATTAAGCAATATGATGAAGTAATCCTCACTTATAAGGGGAATCCACTCGCAATCTTCGATGTTACTGAAATTTTCACATTAGATAAAAAAGAAGTAGCAATGAAGGTTTATGGTACGACCGAGGATAAACATCCTGGAGTCAAAAGGACATACCAATATCAAGACAAGTTCCTTGGAGGAAAGATTACCCTCCTTAATCCCCCAAAAGTAAACGAGCCTTTCACAAAATACTGGCTCACCCCAAAACAGATGAGGGAAAGATTCCAGGAAAAAGGATGGGAAATGATTATCAATCATCAGACAAGAAACGTACCTCATACGGGCCATGAATGGCTTATGAAAGGGGCATTTTTAGGAGCTTATGGTTCTATGATGGTAGACAAACCTCGTGGGGGAGTTCTGGTAAATGCAATAATCGGTGAAAAAAGACCCGGTGACTATATTGATGAGGCAATAATCCTCTGCCAGGATGCTCAGGGGAAATTTGGATATTTCAGGGAAGATACTTTCCTGTGTACATGTTCCTTCTGGGATATGCGTTATGCTGGACCGAGAGAAGCGATATTCCACGCAGTCCTCAGGACAAACCTCGGCTGCACCCACCATATGTTTGGTAGAGACCATGCTGGGGTCGGAAGTTACTATGATCCTTATGATGCCCATAGAATTTTCAATAAAATCCCTGAAGGTTCTTTAAGGATAAATCCGATTTTTAACCTTGACTGGTGGTTCTGCCCCGTATGTGATGAGGTTACCTATTCCGGTCTTTGCGGTCACAAGGACAAAAAAGCGTCTTTCAGTGGTACCTTAATTAGAAGTATTATTCAGGATGGTGTAAAACCGCCTCGCCGTATCTTTAGACCTGAGGTTTTTGACCTGATTATGGAATGTGCGGAAAAATATGGCTTTGGTAATCCATTCGTAACAGAAGATTATTTGAAGAGGAGAAATCCGGTATTCACAATTGAACCATTGAAATAAATTAAGGAGGTATAAACATGGCAGAAGAAACCTATCCGATCAATTTATGGATTAATGAAGAACGGCTTGAAAAACTTAGAACGGCGGGACTTGCAGATATGACCAAAGAGGTATTAGCTGGCTTAAAGGTTATAGCAGTACCTAACACCGCAGAACAGAGAGATAAGATGCTCAAGTTATTTCCCACGGCAAAATTTGATACCGCTACGACAAAAAGCATTGAGAATCTTCCAAGACAAATAAAAGACCAGATATTTGACCTTGTTGTTAAGAAAAAGTCGCTGAATGTTATGGATGACTTCATTAAGTCTGTAGAGAAATAACACAACGAAAGGAGGTGGAGAGACCTTTTTAATTTTCCCTTTCACAACTCAAAAACCATAACAACAAAAAGGAGGTGTATGTAAATGCCGAGCTTTGTTATTACTGAAAAATGTGATGGCTGTAAAGCTCAGGACAAGACTGCATGTCAGTATATTTGTCCTCACGATTTAATGACTCTCGACAGGGAGAAGATGAAGGCTTTTAATCAGGAGCCTGAGCAGTGCTGGGAGTGCTTTAACTGTGTAAAGATTTGCCCTCAGCAGGCAATCGAGGTGAGGGGTTATTCAGACTTTGTTCCTCTTGGAGCGAGCACGATCCCACTGAGAGGAACAGAGGATATCATGTGGACAATCAAGTTCAGAAATGGATTACTCAAGAGATTCAAATTCCCGATCAGGACGACTGTTGAAGGCTCAGTTGATCCGTACGCAGGAAAACCAGCACCGGATTATGCAACGATTAAGGGATCCGGGTTCTTTAACGTCCCGGCAAGAAAAGAATAAATAAAAGGAGGTGATTATACATGGAAAAAGAAACCTGTACATTTTCATATTGTCAAAAGCCTGAAGTAACAGAAGTCGATTGCGATCTTCTTATCATTGGTGGCGGAATGGCTGGCTGCGGTGCAGCAGTTGAAGGATGTGCCTGGGCCAACCCCAAAAAACTCAAGGTCGTTATGGTCGACAAGGCTGCAACCGATAGAAGTGGTGCTGTCGCGATGGGTCTGTCCGCTATCAACACCTATATTGGTGAAAACAAAGTAGTCGATTACGTCAAATACGTCAGGAATGACCTGATGGGCATAATCAGGGAAGACCTCGTATATGACCTCGGCAGGCACGTTGATGATTCTGTCCATCTTTTCGAGGAGTGGGGACTCCCGATCTGGAAGAAAGGCGATGATGGGTTCTCTATGGATGGTCATGAGGCAAGAGAAAAAGGCCATAAGATGCTCAAGGATGGCGGTACCCCATGTAGATCCGGTAAGTGGCAGATCATGATCAATGGTGAGTCCTATAAGGTTGTAGTTGCAGAAGCTGCAAAGAAGGCACTCGAGTCCAACAGAAATGCAACCGGTATGGCACAGAACCATTTTGAAAGGGTATTCATTGTGAAGCCAGTAATGGATACAAATGGGAAAAACGTAGCAGCAGCCATCGGATTCAGCGTAAGAGAAAACAAGATTTATTCCTTTAAGGCAAAGGCAATGGTCTGTGCGGCTGCTGGAGCAGTTAATTGCTTCAGACCGAGGTCAGTTGGTGAAGGTTTGGGAAGAACCTGGTATCCGGTGATGTGCGCTGGGTCAGGTTTTGCCTTTGGAATGGAGGCTGGTGCAGAGTTGACCTTGATGGAGAACAGATTCGTCCCTTCAAGGTTTAAAGACGGTTATGGACCTGTCGGTGCATGGTTCCTCTTCTTCAAGGCAAAAGCTACAGACTCCCTTGGTAATGATTATTGTGCAGATAAGGAATACTTTGATGACGCTGTTGCCAGATATGGAGACTATGCAAAAGGCCTTGGTACGGCTATCAGGAACCATCTCCAGATGAGAGCCATGAAAGATGGTAGAGGGCCTATCCTTATGAACACCCATCACGCAATGGCAGAGTTCTCCAAAAGGATCCTTGAGCAACTCGGCGAAAAAGCTGGTGCAAAGAAAATGAGACACTTGGAAGCAGAGGCATGGGAGGACTTCCTCGACATGGCTGTCGGACAGGCATCCCTCTGGGCAGCAACTAATGTTGAGCCTGAGAAGGTTCCTTCCGAGATTATGCCGACCGAGCCATATCTCCTTGGTTCACACGCTGGCTGCGCAGGGTTCTGGGTAAGCGGACCTGGCGATATTCCCGGAACACCAGCAGAATGGTCATGGGGATATAACAGAATGACCACAGTACCAGGTCTCTTTATGGCAGGTGATTGTGTTGGTGCCTCAGGCCACAAGTTCTCCTCTGGCTCCCACGCAGAAGGAAGGCAGGCAGCAAAGGCTGCAATCGCATACATCCTTGACCATGCAGACTACAAGCCAGCACCCAAGAAGTCCCTTGATGAGATTGCTGCTGAGCTCTATCTGCCGTTCGAGATCTATGAGAAATATAAAGTCTATACAACTGATCCCTTAATCAACCCTAATTACATCGGTCCAAAAGCAATCCAGGCGAGACTCATGAAGATAGCTGATGAGTACTTCGGAGGTTGTTCAACATGGTACATGACCTCAAAGACTATGCTCGAAGCTGGCCTCCAGAAGCTTGAGCTGCTCAAAGAGGATTGCTCCAGGATGGCGGCATCCAACCTCCACGAGCTCCTCAGATGCTTTGAGAACTATCACAGGGTTCTTTCAGTCGAGGCACATGCACGGCATATCCTCTTCAGGGAGGAGACCAGGTACCCCGGCTACTATTACAGAGGTGACTTCAACAAAATTGATGACGCTAACTGGAAGTGCTTTACAAATTCCAAGTACAATGCAGAAGCTAACACCTGGGAGTTTAAGAAGGTACCATACGTACAAGTCTTCCAGTAGTTAACGCCAGTGGGGAGGGCTTTGCCCTCCCCATTTTTTTGATTTGTTTTGAGTCCTCTATAAGATTAACTCTTGACATTTTTTTATGCTATAATACGTTCCATTTTAGAAGTAGGACAAAAAGAGACGATTATATTTTCGCGATATAAGCGTCTCTTTGTGACTTACTGCCTTTAAGGAGGAGAACATGGCAGAAAACAAAAAAGTGCTTGTAATCGGAGGCGGTATGAGCGGGCTTACTGCTGCGATAGAAGTGGCAGAGGCAGGCTATGAGGCTTATATCGTGGAAAGGAACCCTTACCTCGGTGGCAGGGTGGCACAGGTCAACAAATATTTCTGGAAACTTTGCCCACCCAATTGTGGATTGGAGATCCAGTTCAAAAGACTTAAAAACAATCCTCTCATAAAATTTTATACTCTGGCCGAGGTGGAGGAGATTAAAGGCGAAGAGGGCAATTTCGACATAAACATCCGGCTGAATCCCCGGTATGTAAATGACAAATGCGTCGGGTGTGATGCTTGCGCTCAGGCCTGTCCCTCTTACAGGGATAACACCTTCAATTTTGGACTGAACAAGACAAAGGCAGCCTATCTGCCGGCTCCGCAGGCATTCCCCTTCCAGTATGTGATTGATGAGAAGGCCTGTTCGAAGGACTGTATGAAACCATGCTTTGATGCATGCAAATATGACGCGATTGACCTGAACATGAAACCGGAATCAGTGAAGCTAAATGTTGGAGCAGTCGTTTTAGCGACGGGATGGGATCCCTACGACATGACCAAGCTTGATATCCTGGGTTCTGGCAAGATTAAGAATGCTGTTTCGAATATGATGATGGAACGGTTGGCGGCGCCCGATGGTCCAACGCAGGGCAAGATCGTCCGGCCTTCCGATGGGAAGGAAGTCAAAAATATAGCATTTGTCCAATGTGCTGGATCAAGAGATGAAAATCACCTGCCTTATTGCTCGTATATCTGTTGCTTAGCCTCATTGAAACATGCTCTGTACGTAAGAGAGCAATATGCTGATTCAAAGGTTCAGATATTCTATATCGATATCAGAACGCCCGGGTTGTATGAGCATAGGTTTTACTGGAAGGTAAAAGAAGACCCGAACGTCACGTTGACCAAGGGCAAGGTTGCTCAGATTACCGAAGACCCGGGGACAAAGGATGTCACCGTCGTTGTAGAAGATGTCTATGGAGGAAGCAAGACAAAGGCAACTTTCGATATGGTCGTACTGGCTACGGGAATGGATCCGACGACAAAGACGTCAAAGGTCGGTACTAATATACCTTATACGCCCGACGGACTCGTGGACGATGCAGCCCTGAAAAAAGGAATATACGCGGTGGGAACTCTAAAAAGCCCCGCGGATGTGGCCCGGTCAGTTCAGGATGCAACCGGGATTGCAATAAAATGCATCCAGAGTTTGAATAGGAGGTAGGGATGGAGAAGAAATACGGAGTATATATATGTAAGGGATGCGGGATTGCAGGTGCCATTGACATAGAAAAGCTAGCAAAAGCTGCCAAATCCGGGGCTATCAAAGAGGAGAATATAAAAACCCATGATATTATGTGCAGCCCCGGCGGAATTCAGATGGTAAAGGATGATATGAAGGGAGGCGTCAACACAATTATAATAGCCGCATGTTCTCCCCGCGTGAAATACGAAGAGTTTGATTTCCCCGGCGCGGTTACCGAGCGGGTCAATATCAGAGAGTTTGTTGCCTGGACCCAGCCGCCTATGACTGATGAGACGCAGAGCGTTGCTGAAGATTATGTGATCATGGGAATCGCGAAAGCGCAAAGAGCTGAACTACCTGAGCCGGCTGTCCTTGAGAATCTGAGCCGGGATATCCTGGTGATCGGCGGTGGTATCACCGGCATGACAGCAGCCCTTGATGCAGCGAAGGCGGGTTATAAGGTTATCCTTGTGGAGAAAGAGTTACAGCTCGGAGGATTTGCGAATAAACTGTACAAAAAGATCCCTACCAGAGACTTTAAAGAGCCACTGATTGTCGATACAGAAGTGGAAAAAATTATAAAGGAAGTCGAATCGAATCCGAATATCAAAGTTTATAAGTCCTCGAAAGTGGAAAAAACAAAGGGGCAGCCTGGACTCTATGAGGTGACAATATCAACAAATGGCAGCTCCGAGACTGTAAAGATCGGCGCTATCGTACTCGCTGCGGGATGGATACCGTATGATGCATCGAAACTTGGTTATCTCGGCTACGGCGTGTCCAAAAACGTCGTCACAAATATAGAGTTCGAGGAACTGGCGAAGAAAGGTAAGGGGAAGATATTCCGGCCCTCAGACGGCAAAGAGGCGAAAAAGGTGGCCTTTATTCAGTGTGCGGGACAGAGAAATCCTGATTACCTCCCCTACTGTTCTTCCATGTGCTGTGCAACATCTCTTAAGCAAGCACGATATGTGAGACAGAATGCTGATGCGCTGGCAATGATTTTTTACATAGATATAAGAACGCCTGGAAGGCTGGAGTCTTTTTATAGAGAAGCACAGAATGATCCGGGCATAATGCTAACCAAGGCTGACGTGACCGGAGTTTCCGACGCAGGGAATGGGAACCTCTTTGTAGAGATGGAAAATTCTCTCCTTGGCGAAAAGGCAAAGGTCGAGGCCGATCTCGTTGTTCTTGCGACGGGCATGGTACCGGCGACAAGGGCACCTCAGGAGTATCTTGACGGACTTACACAAGCTGCAACAAAGGGCGACGATGCAAAAAAAGCCTACATCGAATCGACGCCGAAGCCTGAATTCATACTGAATCTTGATTACCGCCAGGGCCCTGAAATACCTTCTCTTGAGGGAGCATATGGATTTGCAGACTCAAATTTCATCTGCTTCCAGTATGAGACAAGAAGAACAGGGGTATATGCGGCCGGATGCGTAAGGCAGCCTATGAATATGACAGAGGCGCAGGAGGACGCAGCTGGAGCCGCCTTCAAAGCTATACAGTGCATCGATCATGTAGCCAGGGGCGTGGCGGTGCATCCAAGGGCGTGGGATCTGACATTCCCCGACCCGCAGCTGATCAGATGCACAGCTTGCAAGAGATGCACAGAGGAATGTCCTTTTGGCGCGATAGAGGAAGACGAAAAGGGCATACCAACCTATATGCTGAGCAGGTGCAGACGTTGCGGTACCTGTATGGGAGCCTGCCCTGAGAGGATTGTATCCTTTAAAGATTACAGTGTTGACATTATCGGATCGATGATAAAATCTGTCGATGTCCCTGAAGAAGAATTCAGGATAATAGCACTGGTCTGTGAAAACGATGCCTATCCAGCACTTGACACTCTTGCCCTTCATCGCAAGTCTATTGATCCGAGCATCCGGTTTATACCGCTCAGGTGCCTGGGCGGCATGAATCTCGTTTGGATTGCAGATGCCTTTTCCAAAGGTATCGACGGGTTTCTCCTGCTCGGGTGCAAATTCGGTGAGAACTATCAGTGCCACTTCATTAAAGGAAGTGAACTGGCCAATTACAGATTCAGTAAAGTCGGAGAGACACTGGACAGATTGCAGCTTGAGTCGGAGCGTGTTACAATGATGCAGGTCGCAATTGATGAATATCACAAACTCCCGGAAATGATAAATCAATTTGTGGAAAGGGTTAAAGAAATAGGACATAATCCGTTCAAGGAATTTTAGAGAGAACTGGAGGACATACATGGCACAAGAAACGATTGCATCACCCGATCTGAAATTTGTCAATGATGTTATCAAAGGAGGTGGTGAATCTCTAAAAAAATGTTATCAGTGTGCAACGTGTTCCGTTGTCTGTAACTTGACTCCCGACAGCACACCTTTTCCGAGAAAGGAAATGTTGTATGCTCAGTGGGGCCTGAAAGACAAACTTTTCCCAAATCCTGACATCTGGCTTTGCCATCAATGCAGCGACTGCACCGCTTACTGCCCGAGAGGTGCAAAACCCGGGGAAGTGCTTAACGCAGTGAGAAAGATGTCCATCGAGCATTATTCGGTTCCGAGTTTCCTGGGGAGGGCCGTGGGCAGCCGCCAGTATCTGGTCCTTCTGTTGGCGATACCTGCCGCCATTTTCCTCATCATACTTGCCTCCCTCGGTCATCTCTCGAACGTTCCAAGAACGGGGGGGGGTCAGATATCGTATCATGAGTTCTTGCCTTCTTTATACATAGACAGCGTTTTTGTCCCGGTAGCTCTCTTTGCGGTTATTTGTCTTGCAATAGGTGTTTCCAGATACTGGAAAGATATGGTTCGAGCATCGGGTTTAAGGCCCTCTCAGGGAGGCATCGCAAATCTCATTTCAGCAACAATCTATGAGATTTTATCTCATAAACGTTTTGAAAAATGTAATGTAACAAAGGAAAGGAAGATTTCGCACTTTTTGGTTTTTTACAGTTTCATTGGCCTGGCCATAACTACAGCGTGGGCAGTTGCATATCTTTACGGACCTTCCATTATGAAATTCCTCGGCCTCAAACCTTTTAGCTGGATGCTTGGCCCCTCTCCTTACCCACTTACCGATCCACTGAAATGGCTGGCCAATGCCAGCGCTCTCGCGCTGCTCACAGGCATTACTCTTGTTGTAGTCTACAGATACAGAAACAAAGAGAAATCCGGTTTGGGCGGTTACTATGACTGGCTTTTTATTCTTGTAGTATATTCAATCGCGGCAACAGGCATACTTGCGGAGCTTTTCAGACTCGCGGATATTGCAATCCTTGCATATCCGGTATATTTCATACATCTTGTGGTTGTCTTTTTCCTTTTTGCATATGCGCCCTTTTCAAAAATGGCACATATGGTTTATAGAGCGACCGCAATGGTTTTTGCTAAGCATATACAGAGAGAACCTTAAATTTATAATTCAACGATAAAAGGGGGTGGAAAAGGGAAGACACAAGACTAAATCATTTAGTTCCCTGCCGCAAATGTGATTATTAAAAATATTACTTAGGTGGAAGGAGGGTTTATGAATCAAATTATTTATTTTGCCCTGATCTGTGGCGTGGCCAGTGCAATCTACGCACTTGTTACCTCAGCATGGGTTCTGAAACAGCCCAGCGGTACAGAGCGTATGATGTCTATTTCAGATGCTGTCCGTGAAGGAGCGGGTGCATTCCTCAGGCGCGAGTATACGACCGTTGCCATGGTCGGTGTAGTTATTTGCGCTGCTCTTTTCCTGTTAGGGACATGGACTGCGATAGGCTTTGCTATTGGAGCCTGCGGTTCGGCTCTGGCGGGTTATATCGGCATGATGGTTACAGTGCGCTCGAATGTGAGGACAGCTCAGGCCGCTTACAGTGGACTTAACAATGCCTTGAAATTGGCATTCAAGGGCGGTTCCGTCACCGGTCTCATGGTGGTAGGCCTCGGCCTTTTGAGCATCTCTGGATATTATTTGATCGTAAGGGCTGCTCAGCCTGATGTGGAAAAGGCTTTCCATGCCCTTGTTGGTCTCGGCTTCGGTTGCTCTTTGATGAGTGTCTTTGCCCGTATTGCTGGCGGCATCTATACGAAGGCTGCTGACGTCGGTGCTGATCTCGTAGGTAAAGTCGAGGCTGGCATCCCCGAAGATGACCCGAGAAACCCGGCTGTTATTGCGGATAACGTGGGGGACAATGTTGGAGACTGCGCAGGAATGGCAGCTGACCTGTATGAGACATATGTCGTCACGCTCGTTGCTGCGATGCTGCTTGCAAAAACCGTATATGGTCCCGAGAGTCCGTGGGTTCTTTTCCCGCTTGTTATTGGCGGCATATCTATAATCGCTTCGATAATAGGGACTTACTTCGTCAAACTTGGCAAAAGCCAGTATATTATGGGTGCCCTATATAAGGGGCTTGCTGCATCAGGTATCCTCGCTGCGGTCGCCTTTTACTTTGCTTCGCAATGGTTTCTCGGTCAAGAAGGAGTTGAGCCGGCGTTTACTCCTAGGGGTGTCTTTACAACAGCTTTGATCGGTCTGATTCTCACGTGGCTGATTGTTATGATTACAGAGTATTTCACGTCAAAGAGCTTTAAGCCTGTCAAACATATAGCTTCAGCGAGCCAGACAGGACATGCTACGAATATCATTGCAGGTCTTGCCGTGAGCATGAAGTCATCCTCCCCCGTAGTTCTCGCGATTTCGGGCGCCATAATCTGGGCATACTGGCTCGGAGGTGGCTTCGATGGCAATCCAGGCGGGGGGCTTTTCGCGATAGCCCTCTCCGCGGTATCCATGCTTTCCATGACCGGTATTGTAGTGGCGATCGACTCATACGGTCCCATCACCGACAACGCAGGTGGAATCGCCGAGATGGCTGAATTGCCGAAAGAGATCCGTGCAATAACCGATCCTCTTGATGCTGTCGGTAACACAACGAAGGCTGTAACAAAAGGATATGCTATCGGCTCGGCAGGTCTTGCTGCCCTCGTTCTCTTTGCTGAATACTCGAGATCCTTCGGGGAAGTCGTCACCTTTGACCTTTCGAATCCGAAAGTATTGGTCGGGCTATTCATCGGTGGATTGCTGCCCTTTCTTTTCGGCTCTCTCCTGATGGAAGCGGTCGGACAGGCTGCCGGCGGCGTCGTTGAAGAGGTAAGGAGACAGTTCAGATCGATTCCCGGAATTATGGAAGGGAAGGCAAAGCCCGAATACGGGACTTGTGTCGATATTGTGACGAAAGGAGCAATCCGCCAGATGATGATTCCTGCTCTTATCCCGGTTGCTACGCCACTCCTCGTAGGCTTTCTGATAGGGCGTGAAGCATTGGGTGGAGTTTTAATCGGAAGCATTGTTACGGGCCTGTTCATGGCGATCGCGATGACAAGCGGCGGTGGCGCATGGGATAATGCGAAAAAATTTATTGAAGATGGTGCATATGGTGGAAAGAAGTCAGATGCTCATAAGGCGGCTGTTACGGGAGATACGGTGGGTGACCCTTACAAGGATACGGCGGGGCCTGCCATCAACCCCATGATCAAGGTGGTAAACATTGTGGCATTGCTTATTGTACCTCTTCTGTAACTTTTTGTATAATAAAAGGCCGACAGAAATCTGTCGGCCTTTTTTATTATTTTTTAAGTAAAATAAATCGTATCATGACAGCAGGTTCTTTCCTATCAGCCCTTGTCCTTGGTTTTGTGCTTGGAATAGTTTTTGTCTATTTTCTGATGAGATTTAGAAGGATCAAGTTAGACAGGGTCGATTCAAAGACCCTGTTGTTCAGGCTGCCGCTTTTGGGTATCCTGGAGGCCGAAGATCCGAAAGGACACGGAGGAATTTTTATACGGGATGTGACGGAGGATATCGAAAAGATCGAGCTCTTTCAGGATCTCCTGAATTTCGACCTAATGATGAGATATGCCCGCGACTACAATCTGAATTACATTGGTACTGAAGGCGACAGAAACGGGAAATGGAGTGACGGGCGGCTTGCTTACACAACTTTAGCGAGAGGTTTGAGTGGCGGATACAATATCTATCTAAATCCTGATCTTGATAGATTGTCGGTGAGCAAACGTCTTAGCGAGCAGATCGGGGTGGAGATTCGGCCCGACGAGCTCTACACATTCCTGTTTCTACACGAAATAGGACACACAACGAAAGCAGGAAATGAATGCTTTCTGACCGCACTGATCAATCATTCCCTGTCAGGTGGCAGGCGGTCTGCAAAAAGGAGGAAGATGCTGAAGGATCTTCATCTGAAAGTCGAAAAGATTGCCGATGATTTTGCCGTCAAAGAACTTTTCAAGATTAGACAGAAAGGATTGAATTGAGATGTCACTTCCGAGCATGAAAGATGTTGAACCAACAAAACTGAGCCTTAAATCGGGATTCAGGTTCAGGTGCCACAAAGGTATTAAATGTTTCACGAAATGCTGCAGTAATATCAACATCCTCCTCACTCCATATGATGTTGTGAGGATGAAAAAAAGACTTGACATTTCTTCTGAAGAATTCCTCGACAGATATACCTCCATGGAAATTGATGACAAGTCTAAACAACCTCTCGTGAGGTTGAAAATGACGGATGATGATAAAAAGAATTGCCCTTTTGTTACACCCGAAGGCTGCACTATTTATACTGACCGGCCTGCAAACTGCCGGTACTATCCTATTGGTCAGGGCACTTTAAGAAAGGAAGGAAAAGAAGGGGTAGTTAATGAAGAGTTTTACTTTTTCGTCAGAGAACTGCATTGCCTCGGTTATCAGGAAGACAAGGAATGGACAATAGAATCCTGGAGGATTGATCAGGGAGTCGACATTTATGATGAAATGAACAGGGAGTGGAAAGAAATTCAGCTCAGGAGACATCCCCTTTTGAAAGAGCTTGATAGTAATAAACAGGCTCAGATCTACACAGCAAGCTATGACATGGACAGATTCAGGAGATACGTGTTCAATAGTAAGTTTCTTGATGTCTTTGATATTGACAAAAATGATGTCGAGAGGATAAAGGCTGACGATACCGCATTGATGAAATTCGGGTTTAAATACATAAAATTTCTGTTAATGCTTGAAGATACCATGAAGGTGAAGGAAGGATATATCAGAAAGGCTGATATATAAAGAAATGAGCAGGCAGTCTGCCTGTTTAAAAGAGGATTCCTCAGCCCATAATAATATACTTTTATGGGGGTTTTTTATGTCAGAGATTAAGAAGATGTACCGCACTATCATGTCTGATCATTTCCCCGCGGAGATGACAATTAAATTCGGAGACCAGATCCTTTTTTACCGAAAAAAGACGTGGAAGATACCAAATGAAAAGACTGGTGAACTGATAGAAAAGGGCCTCCGCTACGGGGAGAACCCGGATCAGGAAGCGGCACTTTATGAGCTGATTAATGGAAACCTGACACTCGGAGGCTGCCAGTTTATTCAGCCGGGTAATGGCCTTGCAAGCGCCATTACCGAAGAAGACATGATACAGTCTGGTAAACACCCCGGAAAGATAAATCTGACTGATCTCGATAATGGTCTGAATATCATAAAATTTTTAATGGACAAGCCTGCTGCTGTTGTATTGAAACACAATAATCCCTGCGGAGCTGCTTACGGAGGGACGCTTGCAGATGCTTATGACAGGGCGAACATGGCGGATCGTATTGCAGCCTTCGGTGGCTGCCTGGTCTTAAACCGTCCGGTGGATAAAGAGACAGCCGGGCTGATATCGAGAAATTATCTCGAGGTAGTCGCGGCTCCTGAATTCGAAGAGGAGACTGTGCAAATCCTGGCAAAAAGAAAGAATCTGCGGATTATAAGGATTAGCAAGATTGATAACCTGGAAAGATACAGGACCATGAGGTTCGTAGATTTTAAATCACTTATGGACGGAGGCATCATAGTTCAGCAATCTCCTATAAATAAAATAAATTCACGCGATGATTTTTTGCTGGCGATTGCAACTTACCAGGGAAAGGAATACGCTATTCAGAGAATACCCACTGAGAGGGAATATGATGACATGCTTTTCGGATGGAATATAGAGCAGGGTGTAACGTCAAACTCCGTTCTCTTTGTGAAAGAAGGCGTTACAGTGGGAATCGGCACCGGAGAACAGGACAGGGTGGGTGTTGCTGAAATAGCGGTTTTCAAGGCCTATACGAAGTATGCAGATGCTCTATGTTTCAAAAGATACGGGTTACCCTATAAGACTTTCGAGATTGAGGTCAGGAATGGCAGGAGAGACAGAGAAATGCTCCGTGAGATTGATGAAGAAACAAGAGTGAATAAAGGCGGACTCATCGGTTCCGTGATGGTCTCCGATGCCTTTTTTCCGTTCAGAGATTCGGTTGATGTGGGAATCAAAGAAGGAGTTTCGGCAATTGTACAACCGGGCGGTTCAGAAAGGGACTTCGAATCAATAATCGCCTGTAACGAGGCAGATCCAAAAGTCACAATGGTCTTCACCGGGCAGAGGGCATTCAAACACTGAGATTTTGTTCCTGTCATAACTTCTAAAAAATTCATTCGGGTTGCACTGCTGGTTGGCAGCCCGCTCTCCGTTTAACAGGAGTTCGATTTATCTTCCCCATGTCTTACAATCTTTTTTGATGTTGTATTCAATGAAAATCTGATATAATTGCTGTTGCACTTTGGTTTTACCAGGAGAGATATGAACCAGAGAACGCCTATATTAATTGTCGATGACGATGAAATCCTTCTTGAAATGCTCCGGAGCGGTTTGTCAACAGACGACTTCCGGTGCGCAGTGGCACATACTGCATCTTCTGCTATTGAATTGCTGCGAGCGACTCCATTTGAAGTGATGGTGGTGGATGTCGTATTGCCTGATTTAGATGGATTTGAGCTAACGCGGAGGGCAAAAATACTGAGGCCTAAAATGGCGGTCATAATTATGACTGGTTATATCGATGATTTTTCTTATGACAGGGCCCTTGAGGCCGGTGCATCTGATTTCATAAAGAAACCTTTTACATTCAGGGAGATGCAGGCGAGGATTAAACATGTCAGGATGCACGAGGAAGTGCGTAGCCTTCTGCACAAGGACGAACTTACGGATCTTTACAATCGGAGGGGCTTCTTTACACTTGTCGAATATTTGCTTAAAATGGCCAAGCGCCAGAAGAAATGCCTATTCATGCTTTATGCAGACCTTGATAACCTGAAGTATATCAATGATACGTGGGGTCACCAGGAAGGGGACCGAGCCCTGATTGCAGTGGCGCAGATACTTACGAAGAATTTCAGAGAATCTGATATTATTGCGCGGATCGGAGGAGACGAATTTGTGGTTATCCCGGTTGGGACAGCCGGGGATCACGTTGACTCGATTTTTGATCGTTTATACAAAGCGGTGGAGGATTATAATTCGATGAACAAACGAGATTATCATATCTCGATCAGCGCGGGTATGGCTTTTTATGACCCTGAGAATCCCAGCTCGATCGATGAACTACTGGCTGAGGGAGACAAATCGATGTATGAATGGAAAAGGCGAAGAAAGAACTCATGATAAAGCCGATCAATAGTTTGACAGCATAGCAAAGTATCGATATATCTGCTATTCTTATTAATAGGCATTTTATAACACAACATGGAGATTTAATAAAGTAGTGAAGATAGTGATAGTACTACTCATTCTTATTTTCCTTATTTTTTGCGGATGTGCTACATATAAATACCAACCCACTTCATGTTACCCTTACGCATCATACAGAGGCTTTAGCGGGCCCTACTGCTCTCCTTCACCGGTGCTTTGAACCTTTAGCTCATCAGAAGGTGGGAAATTGATATCACCTTTATTTGAAAAAAAAGGTGACGTTGAGAATATAATCATTCCTTTTGCCAGATGGTATGCAGCAATAGCTGTCCGGAGATCACGGCGCCTCTTTGATTCAAGGCCTGTCGCTCCTGATTTGCTCCGACACATAGATGCACTGTGTGAAGAATTCAAACCTTTCCGAGGAGTACGGGTAATTGTGATAAGCCGGCCGGCCAGCCTTGTATTTAAGGGAATCATTGGTCATTATGGGAAAGGCTGTTCAATAACAGACAATATTTTTAGGAATAAGGGACAACGCAAAAAAGAATAAAAGCAAACGATATGAAAGCAGCAGTTACATTACATAATTATCTCACAGAAAATAAGCATTTTTATAA
>JBFLXE010000027.1:0-23085 GCA_040757455.1 Nitrospirota bacterium | reverse complement strand
GCAAAGGGGGGAGAGGGGGGATTTTATGGTCATGATTTAGACGAACATCCTTCAACATTGGATCATCAAACCAGTCTTCTACCGTGGCATTGGTAAAATCTGTGGTTACACGCTTTGCGTCAATTGCAACGACGATGCATTGACTCCCGAATTTTTCAGCTGCCCTACTTATAAAATAAGGGTTTCTCACAGCAGCAGTATTGATAGAGACCTTGTCGCAGCCCGCATTGAGAAGGTCCCTGATATCATCAATCGTATTGATACCCCCTCCCACTGTAAGAGGCATAAAAACATCCTCCGCTGTCTTCATGACAACATCAAGAATGATCTTTCTCTTCTCATGCGAAGCCGTAATATCAAGGAAGATAAGTTCGTCAGCACCCTGTTCATCATAAAATTTTGCATTTTCCACGGGATCACCGGCGTCGCGAAGATTCAAGAAGCTCACGCCTTTGACTACGCGGCCATCTTTTACATCGAGGCAGGGAATGATTCTTTTAGCCAGCATAATCCTGCATCGTGATTTTTATTGCTTCTTTTAAATTCAGTGCCCCAGTATAAATCGCTTTTCCCGTTATAACGCCCCAGAGATTTTTTATGTGCATCAGATTTTTTATATCCTCTATGGATGAAATACCTCCTGATGCAATTACAGGGATCTTCACGCCTTCAACCATTTCACTTATCCCATTAACATCGGGACCCGAGAGCATCCCGTCCCTTGTAATGTCCGTATGAATTATTCCGGAAACACCGACTATCTCCAATCTATGGGCCAATTCTCTTGCAGAAAGTGAGGTAACTTCCCCCCAGCCTTTGATGGCCACTTTCCCGTCCTTTGCATCAATACTAACCAGGACCCTGCCAGGATATTTCTTGCAGCATTCGGTCAGGAATTCGGGGTCTTCTATTGCTGATGTGCCAATGATGATCCTGTTGATACCTGCCGAAAAAAGGTTTATGACGCTACCGATCTTCCTTATCCCCCCTCCTACCTGTAGAGGAATACTTACTGATCTTCTGATCTTTATTATTGCATCCAGGTTTTTCAGGTCGCCCGAGAAGGCACCGTCCAGGTCAATAATATGAAGGAGTCTGGCTCCACATTTTTCCCACAACTTTGCTGTACTCGCGGGATCTTTCGAGTAAATAGTCGCCGTATCCCTTCTTCCTTGCACCAATCTTACGCATCTGCCATCCTTAAGGTCTACGGCTGGAATAACAAACATAAATTAATATAACATAAAGACAACAATGGGAAAAAAGATGAAGCCGAAGGCAACGATGTCGCTTCGCCTTGGGATAAATTTGAAAACATAATGGAGAAGAAATGGATTTCAAAAAGTTTTTAAAAAGATGTGGGATTGTTGTATTAATGTTTATTTTTATGGTGGTCACCTTGAACCTCGGCGCAGCCTCTATCAGCGTGCCTGAGAAATTTGTTTATGACCTCAGGTGGATGGGCGTTAAAGCCGGTAAGGCGTGTCTCGAAGTCCGGAATGAGAAGGACAAAATTAAGATTGTCTCAAGCGCACATTCGGCTGACTGGGTCTCTGTTTTTTATACTGTAGATGACAGAATAGAGAGCACGCTTTTCAAAGAGTTCCCTGTTTTACGGGTTGGGCAACCGCTCAAGTATAGTGTCAAGATACGGGAGGGAAGACATAGAAGGAACAAAGAGGTATTATTCGATCACGAGAAAAGAAAGGCCACCCATGTTGACCACATCAAAAATGAAACGAAAGAGTATAATCTGCCCTCCTATGTTTTTGATCCGATATCTGGTTTTTATTACATCAGGACATTGAAACTCTCAGTGGGGGAGTCTGCTTTTGTAAAGATCTTCGATAGTAAGAAGGTCTGGAACGTGGAAGTTCAAGTGCTTAGAAAAGAAAAAGTGACGCTCCCGATGGGTACTTTCGACACGGTTGTCGTCAAGCCGTTGATGAAATCGGAGGGGATTTTTTTTGCAAAAGGGGATATATACATATGGCTGACTGATGACGCCCGGCATATCCCGGTTAAATTACAGACAAAGGTGGCGGTGGGGAACATCACAGCGACTCTTGTTGAGGGCTACTACTGAATCTTCCGTGTTTTTGCTTTGTTGTAGTATTACAATTGTTTATACTATGGAAACATGCACGTCCTCAAAAAAATAGTTGAGATCACAAGACCTTATTGGCCCAGGATTTTTGCCGGTATTGTTTTGAGCCTGATGGTTTCAGGGATGACCGGGGCAATAGCCTGGGCTGTGAAACCCGCACTTGATGAGATACTTGTCGCAAAGAAATATGAGTATTTGAAAATTCTTCCCGTAGGTGTTTTTTTTCTGTTTCTTATCAAGGGTCTTTTAAGTTTTTGCCAGACCTATCTGATGAAGTCTGCCGGGATGAAGTTGGTGAGAGAAACCAGGAACAGACTTTTCAATCACATTTTATATTTACCGGTAAATTACTTCAGCAAAGAATCCTCAGGCTCGGTCCTGTCAAGGATTATGAATGATGTGGAGGGGTTAAATAGCTTGATCTCCGATGTGATCAAGACCTTCATAGTCGAAGTGCCTACTGTGATTTTTCTCGTGAGTTTGGCCCTATACAGGAGGTGGGATCTCACTCTCATGAGTCTCATTCTGCTGCCCCTTGTTGCATACAGCACGAGAAAAATCGGGAAAGGCGTAAAAAGGAAGAGGAAAGAGGCGCAGAGGAAATTGTCCTTTCTTACCCACAGAATCGGAGAGAGTGTCTTCGGAACGAGAATCATAAAGATCTTCAACCGCGAGAAGACAATGGGAGACAAATTTAAAAAAGACAATCAGAGATATTACAGAGAACGCCTGAGGGTTATTAGACTCAAAGAGTTCACCAAGCTGATCATTGATGTTGTGACAGGCGTGGGCATTGGAGCCGTTCTGTGGTATGGCAGTAGTATGATAATTGATGGCATTATTACACCGGGTGATTTTGCTTCCATATTGGTGGCTATTTACATGGTATTTTCACCGGTTAAAAAAATAGGGGATGCGTATGGAGTCTTACAGGAGACAAGAGCCTCCATCGAGAGAATAGACAAACTCCTTGAGGCTGAACATGAAGAGAAAGGACAGATAAAAATCGACGGTTTCAGAGAATCTCTTGCGTTCGAGAATATCTCTTTTATATTCCCGGGCAACAAAATTCCTGTATTGACTGACGTGAATCTGGAGATAAAACCGGGAGAGGTTGTTGCAATTGTCGGCCGGAGCGGTGTCGGCAAGTCAACCCTCGTCGATCTGATCCCTAAATTCTATATCCCCACGGGCGGCAGGCTTGCCATAGACGGGCGTGACATAAATCAAGTGGAGATCCATTCTCTCAGAGAACTCATCGGAATAGTGAGTCAGGATGTCATTCTTTTTAATGACACGGTGAGGGAGAATATCGCTTTCGGAAAACGGAATGTCTCAGAGGCTGACATTATCGGGGCGGCCAAGATGGCGTATGCTCATGAATTTATTGAAGAATTACCCGACAAATATGATACCATCATCGGGGATAGGGGGCTAAAATTGTCGGGCGGACAGAGACAAAGGATAGCGATTGCACGGGCTATTCTGAAAAATCCACCAATATTAATTCTTGATGAGGCAACCTCTTCTCTTGATTCAGTGTCAGAGGCCCTTGTGCAGAAAGCTTTGGATAAATTGATGATCGGCAGAACGACTATTGTTATTGCACACAGGCTTTCCACGATAAGAAATGCCGGCAGAATCCTGATCCTCGAAAGAGGAAGAATAGTCGATATGGGTAAACACGAAGAGCTTATCACGAAAAATTCCACATATCGGGAACTTTACAGTGCTTTTTCACAATAAATCTATTTTTAAATGTTACCACTTTCTATTGTAATCATCACACAGAATGAAGAGCAGAATATCCGGGAGGCGCTCCAGAGTATACGGAATAAAGTCGAGATTATCATTGTTGATGCTTTCAGCAAGGACAAAACCCTTGAGATATGCAAGAAATATACGGAAAAGATATACCAATCGGAATGGGCGGGTTTCGCGCGGCAAAAACAGAAAGCCGTAGAATTAGCCGGCGAACCATGGGTTTTTATATTGGATTCGGATGAGAGATTTTCGGAACCGCTATGGAGAGAAATTGAATATGCGGTGAAAAGCAATAAAACTTTCAGCGGTTATTATGTTCCGAGGAAAAATTTTTTTCTCGGGCGGTGGATACGCCATGGCGGCTGGTGGCCTGACCATACACTGAGACTTTTTTTGAAGGATAAAGCCCGGTTGGAGGACAGAAGAATTCATGAGAGGGTCGTCGTGGATGGGGAAACGGGTTATCTCAGAGGTCATCTCGAACATTACACGTACAGGACGGTCTCTGACTACATCAAGAAGATGGATATTTATTCGGCCCTGGCCGCCAAGGAACTTAAAGCGCAAGGCATAAATTCAGGCAAGACAAAGCTCATCTTCAATCCGGCATTCACTTTCTTCAAAATGTTTATTCTAAGACGGGGGTTCATGGATGGAGTCCATGGGCTGATACTTGCTACACTTTACAGTTACTACACGTTTCTTAAATACCTCAGGCTCTGGGAAGAATCGAATGCCGATAATTAATTCTGGATGACTCTTCTGTACAAATCCAGAATTTGCCCGGAATATCGTGAAAAAGAAAATTCCCCGGCAAGTTTTCTCGCGTTTAGATTCATCAACTCCCGCTGCCTGCTGTCGGTGATCATCAGTTCGATCTTTTCCGCGACGGAGGCGTGATCCTCGGGCGAAGAAACAACAAAGCCATGAACACCATCTTCTAAAATCTCAGCAGCCCCGGTCGATTTTGTCGTTATCACAGGAAGGCCGGTTGCAAGGGCCTCAAGGTGGACATTCCCGAAGGGTTCATAGAGGGCAGGAAATACGAAAAGATCCGAGGCGGCATAATATTTATCTACTTCCTTCTGGGCCCCGCAAAAAATAATGCGGTGATTTGACAGCGGATGTGTGAACTTCTGTTCAGGACCCTTTCCGACTATCAGAACGGTCAAAGGATAAACAACCATCTGGACGGCTTTCAGAAGATGCTCCACACCTTTTCTTTCAAAGCCTGACCCCACGAAGAGCAATACAAAAGCGTCATCCCTTATAGAATACTTCTTTCTAATTTCGCCCCTGTATAGTCTTTTATTCTCAGGTCTGAATCTCTCAATGTCCACAGCGTTATAAATGACCTCAATGTCTTTTTCATTCACGTTGTAATGATCCAGGATATTTTTTTTTACAAGTTTTGATATGGCTATCACCTTTTTAAATCGATGCCCCTCGAAGATCATTCTCTCCAAAAGAAGAATGAGCCAGTGATAAGGGTTAAGCAAGACGGAGATTCTTCCGAGGATGCCTTTCCTTTTCCACCTCTGTTTAAGCCATTCAATGTGGCAACCGTCACCAGCACGGTAAATATCCTGATAAATCGTCTTATCATGGCTCTGGATTATGTCAAAGAATTTTCTGCGTTTTCTCAGAATCAAAAAAGAAGACACAGCGAAAGACAGGTCTCTAAGAAAGGAGTTTATGCGAATGGCGGGTATTCTATGGAAATAAATATTCCGCAGAGCCCCGGGAGTCTCCCACTTTATCGCAAATATGTGTACTTCGTGTCCGTTCTCTGCAAGTCTCTCGATAAAGGCATGCGAAAAAGTTTCAGACCCGCCATGGAATACATATTTTTTCCGTACTATGGCGATTCTCACGAGTCGCTGAAAAGAGCAGCCATTTCGATGCCCTTTTTTCTTCTATGGCGGCGTCTGAATTTGTTGATTCTACGCTTAACAGTCTCCTGTATATCAAATCCCAGTTTTTCCATTCCGGTCATCTTTTTTGCCAGAAGATTAAACTTCAATGTATATCCGTATGAAAGGAGGACATCCCCTGTTATGCTTTCAAAGATCTCCACCTGCCGCGGAGTCAATTTCTTCTCCCATCCATCCGCCCTGCTCGTATCTAATTCTTTGCCAACTAATGAATGTTGATCGGATGTGTAGCGGGGTACCTTAAAGCCACTCCCTCTAAGCATCCGGGATTGAAAGTCGATACCTAAAAAAGAGCAGAGACCTCTGAGTGTCGCTTCTGGCTCATGTAGCAGATCCTCAAACCTGATCCTTATGGCGCGCGTTTTCCAGAGGGTCTCCATAGCAAGGGCACGCAGTTCTCTTTTCATCCAGAAACATGCTGCCCTGTCAATTGTGTTTGGTCCCCAATCCAGCGGAATTATGGAAGCAGCGACTGCTCTGCCGTCTCTCACCAAATGTATCATCCGGGCGTTAGGAAAATATTCGTACAACAGCGAAAAATATTTAATATTATTGTTTGTATGGTCAACCCAGATGGACGGATTCGGCTTGCCGACTTTTTGCCCGTATCTCTTAATAATCCATTCTAGAATTTCGAGAGACGTGACCTCTCCGCTCGCAAGGGGAGGCGATGTAATATCGAGTCCCCAGATCTGGAAACGCCAATTCCTCCTGATTTTGTTCATAATGTCCGTAGCTTTGATCTTCTCGGTTCTTTGCAAATAGGAAAAAATATCAACCTTAAAAGGCAATTCAGGGATGCATAAACATTCGGTATGTGCACCGAGCATGGCACCAAGTAGAGTTGTACCACTTCTTCCGCAACCGGCAATAAAAACAGGTACCATATCTATATATCTACAATAAAAATTCGTCAAAAAAAATTGCCGTCCAGAAATATCAACTTTTTATTTTGGACAAGTCTGGTCTTATATTATATCAATTTCGATTTCTCTTTTCTGAAGCAAGAGCGATACCTAAAAGAATAGAAAGACTAAGGAAACTGACGAGTTCGATCATGGAATGAAAAAAATAGTTTCCTATAATCACCGAGAGGACAGAGACAAACATGAAACTCCCGAAATTACGTGCACCCTCTTTTCTTGCATTCCTCAAACAGAATAAGATGGCATATATCAGTAAAGAGAGATAAGAGGTAAGCCCGACGACGCCGGTAGTGAATGCAATTTTAAGAAAGGTATTATGTACGCCTCTCTGTGGCGGTTTATGGGGAGTATTAAGATAAGGTTCTTCCTTCCTTATCATCTTGGGACCAAAACCCCATCCGAAAACAGGTCTTTCTTTGATAGCCTCGATTACCGGGATCCAGACATGGAATCTGAGAATAATGCTTTCAAAGGTGGTTATCCTGTCCCGTATATATGGGACCGATGTGAAAGAAAAGACGACAGCAAGCATGGCGATAAGTGAAACTACTGCAATCACTTTCTTAAGATGAACCTGTCTCTCCTTTGTAAGGAAGAGTACCCAGACGACCATCATCGATATAAACGATACATATCCACCCCTTGACGTGCTAAAAATCAGTCCCAGAACAGAAAATAGAAGCAAACAAAACAACAAAATCCTGGCCGCTCTTCTCTTTGAAAAAAAGAGGAGTGAGAAAATAAAAGGGAGCAAAGAATTCAGGTGCCGTGCGAACTGGTTATGCCAGAGATGGACTATTTTGGTATCCGGCTTAAACACTGTTACACCACCCGTCAAATAGCTCACATAACCGTTTGCAACGAGAATCAATGCAGATAAGGCGAAGGCTGAGGAGATTTTCTTGAGTTTTTCCTCGGAGTTGAAAGTTGTGGCAATTATGGGAAAGAGAATGACTCCCTTGATGAAATCTTCTCTCATAGCATCTATTGAATAGACAGGATCCAGAGAATATAAAACAGAAATAAAACAAAAACTGACAAATAAAATATAGAGAAACGTGAGGGGGCTCCTGAAAAAATTCGCGATTTCTCCCCGCTTGATCGTGAGAATCCAGAGAAATAGGCTTCCGAAAAGCAATATGTTTCTCAGTCCCTCCCCTTTGGAGACAAATATGAGTACAACATATGAACAAACAGAATATGTAAGAAGAATTTCAAGAGTTTTGAATAGTTTTTTCTCTTCTGAACTCATTTTAAATCATGAAAGCAGCTATAGCCTTTCATATATATTTCAGATATTCCATGGATCTACCTGCATATTGTAAAAAAATGTCTCTTGCTTCAGGCATTAATTTCTGCAGCTGGCTCGCGTTAACGTCCTTGCGCACGTATTTTGGAATCTCATCAATAGTGAACCAGTATATTTCTCTATCCTTTGACCCACCGAATGTGTATTTGCGAATCCCGTCTGTATCCATGGATCTTTTCGCCTGCAGTCTGAATCTGTTTACTTCATTCAGGTCTAAACCGGCAAAACCGTAAGTGTTTGTAATAAAGGCGACGGGATCAGATATCAAATCCTCGAACCGGACCAAATGATAATTCCTGATATGATCAGTATCTCGTATCATCTTCTGACAGACTTTTTCATACATTCTTCCAAAATCGGCAGCCGACCATCCTCGACGTATATATCCTTCACAAAGAGAAAATCCGTTCCTGACAAGGGCAATGAAAGTGGCGTCAGGATATATTTCTGCAAATATGCCCGTTGCGAGTACTACTCCATTCACGTTTTTTGCAAGAAATCGGCATTTTTTAACGCCGCTTTTATTATGGTTAAGTCCTTCAGCCTTGAATCTATTTCTGCTTGTCGTAATTTTATCAAGATAGAAAATGAGATCGATATAAGGCATTACAAAGCGAGGAGTATGATTACGATTATGCAAGAAGCGGCGGCCAAAGACATGCCGTCCGGCTGCTGCCTGGATAGGCAGGTAAAGACATCGCCTCAACCATTTGTCGAACACTTTTTTCGGCCGGCTATAAAATATTTCATGAGTTTCTCCGCTGAGCAAACAGACCTTAGGATGGGAAGCGATGAAATTCATCAACAAATTCGTGCCACCATACGAAAATCCGTTAATAAAAATGGGCGCCTTGTTAAGCCTCAAATTTCACGCCCTTTCTTTGTAGTATTTCTTTAAATAGACTCATGTATCTGTTCACCGTCACCTCTATATTAAACGCTGAAAAAACTCTTTCCCGGGCACTTCTACCAATTTTTCCAGCAAATTCCCTATTATTCAGGAGCAGAGTGACATAATTGACGATGGCATCGCAATTTTCAGGAGCTATGAGGATACCGACATTTTCAGAATTGATTATCTCCCTTACAGGCTGTATGTCCGTTGCGATAACTGGTTTCCCTGCGGCCATGGCTTCAATAAGAGCATTGCTCAATCCTTCCCAGATCGATGGCAGGACAAAAATGTCTATCGCGGAAAGTATTGCGGGGATATCCCTTCGGGTTCCCAGAAAACGGACGTTATTCGTTATCTTCAAAACCGCGGCAAAGTCTTCAAGCTCATTTCTCAGGGGGCCATCTCCTGCAATTACGAGAACTATCTGGGGGAAAAGTTTTCTAAGTTTTGCTATAGCTTCTAACAGGAATTTCTGCCCCTTCTGGTGAGTCAGTCTTCCCACCGTTGCTATGACCGGAGCTCCGGGGGCGATGCCCAGTTCTGTCCTTATATTCTCTTTTGCTTTCAAAAAACTCTTCATCTCTATGCCATTATAAATAACCGATATTTTTTCTTCCGGGATACCATCATATTTCATGATATCCCTTTTCACGGCATTGGAGACGGCGACGACCCTGTCGGTAAAATGCGCAAGATAGTTGTTGAGCATTCTCCTGTGAATTTTTTTGTCTATAGTGTAGACATTGTGCACTGAAGAAATTATGCACGGAACCTTCGCACGCCTCGCTGCAAGGCGTCCATATAAATTTGCGTGATACTGATGAGTACGGATGATATTGATATGCCTGAGCCTGATAAAATCTTGAATATCTTTTACGATTGTCCAATCAAATCTGTGGCTGAGCTTGTTCAGATATATGACTTCCGTCCCCTCCGCCTCAATTTCACTGCCGATTTCACCTCGGTCAGAAAGGCAACAAACGAAAGGTGGAAACTTTTTTTTATCGTATTTTTTGAGAATTAGAGCAAGTTGATTTTCGACACCGCCAACTGTGAGCTTGGGAATAACGTGGAGGATATTTAATCCCATTGCCTTTCGACGATCTCAAGATAAAGTTTTTTCATTTTCTCTCTGTGACACTTTAAGTCAAACATTCTTTCAGCTTTCAAGCGGCCGTTCGTTCCCAGCCGTCTTCTGAGGTCGCTGTTTCTGAGGAGTTGCATGACAGCCCCTGCAATCTGTTTTTCATCTGCGGACTCAATGAGTATCCCGTTGATTCTGTCCTCGATGATCTCAGGGGTGCCCCCGACCCGGGTCGCAACAACAGCCTTCTCACATGCAAGAGATTCGAGCAAGGTTCGACTGCACCTTTCTTCGAGAGAGGGAAGAACGACAATATCGAGGCTGTTAAGTGCTGCCCGCACATCCGGAAGTAATCCGGTGAAGAAAATATCATCTTCAAGTGACAGGTGTTTGATCAATTTCTTAAGTTCCGAGAAATACTTCACATCGCCGGGTTTGTGCCCGCCCACGATTACCAGCTTGAAATTATCACTCTCACCTTTAATCAGAGGCAAGGATTTTATCAGATACTCCAGCCCCTTTCTCTCGGTGATCATGCCGATATATCCTATCAGTTTTGTGTTTTTATCAATATTGAATCTTTCGAATAAGTAGTCACTTTTCACGGGTCTGAAAATATCTGTGTCAACGCCGTTATAAATAATGTCGGTATTATTTATTCCACCGCTCAGCAATTTTTTCCTTGTGTCGTTGTCAACGAAAACAATCCTGTTCGCAAGCTTCTGCAGCCAGAATTTAAGCCTCCTGCTCCTCGAAATAAGGGGGTTCTCCCTGACAACCCATACCACAGGAATTCTTTTCAGGTAACTCGCAATCCCTGCATATTTACAGAAAGGCGTCAGCGTATTCAAATGCACGAGATCAATCTTTTCTGATTGTAAGATCTTCAGGAAACTTATGATATAATTTATGCCAAGGAGCCCCTTTTTTTGAAGAATGTACCAGTCTATACCCGATCCTCTTAGTTTCTCCATAATCGGGCCATCTTCTCGCGTTACAAAGACCGGGACAACATCTTCTCCGAGTCCAGCCATCAAGTTTAAGCAGCTGATCGTTGCCCCTGAGAGGTATGATGAGTGGTTAACAAACAATATTCTCATTTAAAATTTCTTGCTATTTCTAAGATTTCCCTGGCCCTGTGTTCATAAGTATGTTCCTTTAAGACGCGTCTGTACGCTGCTTCCGCTATTTCCTCTCTTTCGGCAGGGTGACTTAGAAAGTGGGTGATCAGCTTTTTAAGTTCTTCGGCCGTCTCGAAGCAGACGATTTCTCGATTTACCCTAAATACTTTTTCCATGTCTTTTTTCCTGTCGGCAAGCTGAAAACCTTTGCAGGCAGAGATATCGTATGTTCTTCTGTTCACTCCGAATATGTCATTGAGCGGATGGTGAGGATTCAAGGAGACGTCCGAGCCACTGATAACCTTTGCCTTTTGGGTTCCCCTGACATCCCTTCCTCTGTACAGCCTTCGGATTTCACTATTCGGTGCCTTCCCCCATCCCTTACCCCATATTGAGGGTTCAAAACCTATAAGCTGCTCAATCAACTTCATCCTGTAAGGATACATCGAACCCAGAATGGACAGAGACGAACCGTACTGAGCTCTGTCTTTATCACTTAAAGCCATTGGCTTATGAACATCAGGGTCAGTGCACTGGGGCAGATACAAGACGTTGGTGAGACCTGCTTTTCTTAGTGTATCCAGAATATAGGAATCTTTCACAAAAAAAAGATGGCATGGTTCTATAGCCTCAAACCTCCCCATAAAAAGCGGATTATCGGGGAATACATTGACAACGAGAGCCCCTGTTTTCTTCCTTATCTGCCACAGGGTGTCAGCCTCAACCGTTTCACCTTTCAGAATCAGGAGGATGTCCGGTTTTCCGACCCTTACACGCTCAATGAGCGACTTATTCATGTAAACATACCAGCCGTTTCTAATATACTTATTTTTTTCGATGAACGAAAACGTCCCCTTTTTCTTGTAAAAAAAAACCTCGGTGCTGACCCCGAGCTTTTCAAAGGCCTTCCTGAATGACCAGCCCTTGTCATCCATATATCGCTCATCCCTTGTGATTTGTTCCACGCCAACGATAATGATTTTCATTCAGCAAATATCCTATCGTAAGCAGTTATCAAGTTTTTCCGGTAGGTCTGCCAGGAGTAAAATTTTATATTTTTAAGGGCATGGGAGCCCATGACTTGTGCCATATGAGGATTATCGCGGAAAAAAAGGATCTTTTCCTCGATTGCTGCACTGTCTCTGATAGGGACAATAAAACCATCTATGCCGTGTCTGACTACGGAACCGCTGTTTTCAGTTGTTATAACAGGTAGCGCTGAAGCCATTGCTTCATAAGTAACTTTTGCACTGCCCTCCTCAAGGGAGGGAAATACAAAGATGGTAGCCCCTTGATAAGCGATCGAGGGGTCTTTCAAAAAGCCTTTAAAAGTAATGTTTGCAATATCCATATATTCTGACAGAAGATGCTTTATACCTGCGTCAATGCTGCCGACCAGTAACAGCTCTGCATCCCTCAGGTTTAATCTTCTCCATGCTTTTAGAAGATACAGGACACCTTTCCTCAGAGAAACTCTGCCGACATAGAGAACCTTGAAATTCTTGTTCTTCTTCTTGCCCGGCTTAAACCTGTCAAGATTTACACCGCGATTTATGACAAAGATCTTTTTCCCCTCAATCCCCGCCTCGATGAAAGTTTTTTTTGCAAAATCAGAAGGCAGGAAAATAAAATCCGAAAGGCTGATCTCCTCCAGAGAAGATTTCTGTGCATATTCAGGCGGTTTGACGTTCTTTATCCCGAACTTCTGAAATTCCTCCTGTAATATTTTTTTTCTAAAAAAGGCATGGGTTGAACCGCATTCCAGTATGGTCCTTGCCCCGATCTTTTTTGCGGCCTTGATACTCTTGAATGCCTGGTTATTCCATCCATGGAAAATATTACATCCTTTCAGTACGATCTTTGAGGTCACATAGTCGAGAAAGCCCTTTCTCAGAGGTCTGTACAGGTGCCTCGGTAGAAAAAATAACAGCTTGGCAGGATTTCCGGGCAAAGAAAGGACTTTCGAAGGTGGCAAGTCTGATCTGTTACCATAAGTGACCACCTTTTTCAAAAAACCTTTCTCATGGAGTGCCTTCGCAGCATTATATGAGACCGTACCCAGCCCCGGGTTTCCGAGTCTTGTGGCAATTGAGTAAACGACTTCAGGATCTGCCATTTCCTAAAATTCCGTCATAAAAAGATTTCATTTTTTGGAGCATGTCCTCCACGGAATGTGACGCAGCAAGTTTTCTGCCCTCCTCCGCGAGATCCGCAGCAATACGCTGATTTTCCTTTAGATATATTATTGCTTCAGCCAGCCCCTCGGCATCTCTTGGTTTAACGACAAAAGCTGTTTTGCCGTGCAGCGCCACTTCATTCACCCCGCCGATATCTGTTGCTACAACAGGTAACCCTGATGCAAAGGCCTGAAGAAGTGACTGGGGAATTCCTTCAGGCTTAACGGCCGGCAAAACGAAGAGATCCATACCTTTAAGAACACTCTCGATGTCGTCTCTATGCCCGGTAAAATGAAAATATTCCTCCAGATTAAGCTCACTGACCAACAATTTGACCCTCTCTAAAAAGTTTCCGTCTCCTACTATTACGAACCTGACATCTTGCAAATGTCGTAATATATAAGGCGCACTTTTTACAAAATAATGAGGGCCTTTATCAGATTTCACTACCGAGACGAAGCCTACCAGAAAAATATTGTCCTTCAGGCCTAACTGGCTTTTCAGCAAAGTATTTTTCTGCCCTGTGAATCTGTCTATATCCACACCTGTAGGAATTCTCATAATTTTTGAAGGCTGTACACCACAATTTATCAGCATATCTTCTATGTACCTTCCCGTAACCAGAACCCTTTTAGGAAACATTGTGTATATCATTCTGCCAGGTATATGGCGCCGTACTTTTAGCCCGACATGTCTTGAACGCACAAAAGATGCGCCTGTGATTTTACAGGCTATTGCCGAATTCCATGCGTCCTTTGAACTATGAGAATTAACTATCTTTATTTTATATCCTTTAATCAGACCGATCAGCTTTTTTATAGAAAATATGTCGAAGCTCGTTCTAAAAGGTACTTCATGATATTTTAGGCCTCTTTTATCTGCCAGATCAGCTATTTTGCTGCCAGTTCTGCATGCGAGGACAGAATCAATTCCGTATTTTCTCAGACCTTCCATTTCGGTACATATCCTGAGTTCCTGTCCACCAAAATTCATTGAAGATTCTGTATGAAGTATCATCACTTAATTAGAGAGTATTTAGAAAGTTTATCCCTGATCGCCATGATAACTTCTTCCGGTTTGATTTCTGCAAGGTTTTTACTGACGTATTCCTCCCTGCTCATTCCTCCATTTCTTTTTCCTTTTTCTTTCGAAATTACAATATGACCCTCTCCCCAGGGTCTCCAGTTCTTCTCGCCAGCGCCAAAGAGGGCGATTACAGGTGTACCAACGGCGGCTGCAATATGCATCGGTGCAGTGTCCACACCCAGAAAGAAATTGGAAGCCTCTGAAACAGCCGCGAGCGCCTTTATTGTAGTCCTTCCACAGAGATCCAGCAAATTGGTACGAGGGGCTAAAGATAAGATCCGCTTAGCCTCCTCCATCTCATTGATATCGGGTGATGCCGTAACAACGACTTTTATTCTCCTGTGAATCATCCACTTTATAACCTCTGCAAAATAGTCGGCTCTCCAGCATTTGAAAAGCCAGCGGGATGTCGGATGGACGTGGGCAACTACATCTCCTTCTTTAATTCCATTCTCCCTGAGAGCCTCTTTGACGGATTGTCTTTCTTTTTCTGGGATAAAAATGTCGATGGACAGATTTGATGTGTCAATCCCGAACTGTCTCACTGCGTCGAGATTCTTCATTACCGCATGCTGATCGCCCTTACTTTTTGCGAGATGAGTATAGATATGTCTTTTCCCCCAAAATCCCTTACCCGGGTTATAAGCGATCCTGTAATTTGCTCTGGAGATGAAGGAGATTATTGCAGCCCTGTCTCCGCTGGTAAGGTCAACGGTCATGTCAAAGCCTTCTGCCCTGATTTTCCTCAGAAAAGATAATTCTCCACGAATTTTGCGAATCAAAATTTTGGTTTTTATGTTTCTGTCAAAAACTGTGATTCGGTCTATCAGGGGGTTGCCGGTTAATACCTCCTCCGTCCCTGAATTGACAAGCGCGCATATAAAAGCATCCGGGAAGTTTTCCCTCAAAGCCCTGAAGACAGGAATAGTGAGGATGACATCACCGATATGCCTGAGCTTTATGACAAGAATTTTTTTGATATCGTGAAAAATCATGGAACCGGCGCAAACCCTCGCTTTTGATAATATAAGAGATACTGCGAGCTAATTACAATTCTGACAGTCTGGTCTCACTACCGACACTAAGAATTTATTGATTTAGTGAACTGTAACTTCATATAATTTCTTGATTGTTAGATTTTGGTAGCAGGTAGAGTGACGAAGGCGCAAAATTCTCTTTTTTTGGGGGTTTCATGCATATCGGAATAATAGGAACCGGATATGTGGGTCTTGTGACAGGTGCCTGTTTTGCTGAATTTGGCATTTTCGTCACATGCGTTGACAAGGATCAGGAAAAGATAAAGTCTTTGAACAAGGGCATAATCCCCTTTTATGAACCCGGATTGCATGAGCTTGTCAGGAGAAACATAAAGCAGAAGAGGTTGGAATTTACTACCAAGATAGCGAAAGCTGTCGAGTCTTCTCTCGTGATATTTATAGCAGTAGGGACGCCAAGAAGGGGAGATGGTTCGGCAGACTTGAGGTATGTCGAGGACGTAGCGCTGGAGATTGCGCGGCGTATGGTCGATTATAAAGTTATCGTTACCAAGAGTACGGTGCCGGTTGGCACTGGCAAAAAGTTGAGAGAAATAATTTCGAGAAATTTGAGCTCGCAGATAGACTTTGATATTGTTTCAAATCCCGAGTTCCTGCGGGAAGGCTCTGCAATCGAGGACTTCATGAGACCCAACAGGGTTGTTTTAGGAGCAAAGAGTCCTCAGGCTATTGCGATAATGAAAGATCTTTATAAGCCGCTTTACCTTATTGAAACCCCTTTTGTCATAACCAGCGTGGAGACGGCTGAGTTGATAAAATACGCCTCAAATTCTTTTCTGGCAACGAAGATATCCTTTATTAACGAGATGGCTAAACTCTGCGAAAAGGTCGGGGCGGATGTACATATGGTAGCAAAAGGGATGGGACTTGATCAGAGAATAGGTCCCAAGTTTCTTCATCCTGGCCCGGGTTACGGCGGCTCATGCCTGCCAAAGGATACAAATGCCCTTTTAAGGTTAGCCGCGGAGCAGGGCATAGAACTTAATATTATTGATGCTGTGATCAGAGTGAACGAAAAACAGAAGGAGCACATGGTGAATAAGATAAAGGAAATAGTAGGTTCTCTGAAAGGAAGAACGATCGCCATCCTTGGCCTCTCATTCAAGCCCAACACAGATGACCTTCGTGATGCCCCTTCCCTTCATATCATTAAAGCGTTACTCAATGAGGGGGCAAATATCCGAACATATGATCCCGTTGTCAAAAGCATCGAGCCAGTAGTTAAGAGCAAAGAGCAAAAAGCCCAAAATCCTTTAAAATCGAGGGTCATAAAGTACTGTAAAAATGCATATGATGCAGCCAAAGGAGCAGATGCACTCGTCCTTGTTACCGAGTGGAACCAGTTCAGAAACCTCGAGCTTGACAGGCTCAAAAAGCTTCTTAAGGAACCGTATTTCTTTGATTTGAGGAATATTTACGAGCCGCAGAGGATGAGGGAGAAAGGTTTTGTATACTATTGTGTGGGTAGGCCGTAGAAATGTTAAAATTAGTAAGTGAAGATTGTATGTCAGAACAGAAAAGCATATCATGACTACCATATCGAAGATGTTATTGAGGCAGGGATTGCACTTATGGGCACAGAAGTAAAGTCGCTCAGAGAAGGCAGGGCTAACCTGAAAGATAGCTATGTCATTATAAAAGAAGGAGAGGCTTTTCTGCTCAACTGCCATATAAGTCCATATAGTCACGGAAACAGGGAGAACCATGACCCGCTGAGAACCAGAAAACTTCTTTTACACAAGGAGGAAATTTACAGACTGGGCGGGAAGGTCATGGAGAAGGGTTACACGTTAATCCCGTTAAAGATATATTTTAAGGATTCCGTTGCAAAAGTCGAGATAGGGCTTGCAAAAGGTAAAAGGCTCTTTGAAAAAAGAGAGAGGATGAAGGAGAAAGAGGCGCAAAGAGAGATCGCCAGGGCGCTGAAAAAAATAGCTTAAAGCTAAGCGTATAGAGTATTTAAGATTTTTTTACTCTCCGCTCATTGCTCTATGCTCAGAAAGGGGGCGAAAGGGCTCGACGGGGGTTATGAGGCTCAGGTTGCATGCCGTGGTTCCGTCACCACGTAAAAAGGCGGAAACAAAACACAAACGCCAACAACGAATTGGCACTTGCTGCTTAATTAAGCAAGCAGCTCGCTACCCTGAAAGTGCCTGTATTTCAGGAATAGCGTCATTAAACAGGCTGGCACCGGGGTGTCTCCTCTGATCCCGGTGTAAGAAAAAAGGGGATGGGATTACAGGAAGCCCTTCTGCTGGCAGCCTGTAATTCGAGAATTAATAAGCAGAATAAGCATGTAGATGCCTGAGAGTAGTACTTCCGGACGCGGGTTCAATTCCCGCCGCCTCCACCAATAAATTATTTCACGTTCTTTCTGTCAACAAATGGTGTAAGTTCCGTCAAGGGAATATTTTAGTTTCACTATCTCCTTTGCAAAATACTCTCAAGACAAAAGCAGGTTAACTGATTAACCTTAGCCCATTGTTCACATACTTGAGGGAGTGAACAGCTTCGACATAACTGACTTAATTCCTTCTTTGAGATTTCGAGAGTACCGGCTATTTCGTGTAACTTCAACAATTGCTTCAGATATTTTCCTGCTACCAATCTGTGTAAACTGTCTTTCTTTTTAAGTCCGAGCCATTCAAATATACCTTCATCTCCTCGTGAGATATTACATGATTTACATGCCAATACTAAGTTATCAGCCGAGTCGTCACCACCCCTATTACGTGGTATTAGATGATCAGTTGTTAAGTCTGTTTTGGAACAGAACCGCAAAAAACACACTCCTGCGGAAGTTCTTGCTCACGTTCCCATTCTCTTATGGTTCCTGATATGCTTATTTCGCCATTCCTAAGTTTCTTAAAGCGATCAGTAATAAAGGCGCGCTGGAGCGAACCATAGGCAGATCGAGAGATAAGTTTTGCATATTCATACAGAATCTCTTCACGAATCGTCTTCACAAAAGGCGGCGGCATAATTGAAGTATATCAAAACGAGAGGCCGTGAAAGTCCAGACCAAGGGTTCAACTCCTTCCTGAAGGCAACACTTTCCCGTCGTGATATGTTTGTGCTGAGTAGAAATAGAAATTCACATTAAGCCTTCTTGACAATACATCAAATTCTCGCGGGTTCAAGTTTGCAACCTCATCTGTCCAAAATAAATTATAGAAAACTCCGATCTGGCTAATATAAATGTTGAGAACCAAATATAAAACCCAGATCGGAGGAATAAGTTTACTTGGCGAGCAGAGGAAGTCTTGGCGTGTAGCTCCTTGATGCTTGGCCCTTCTGCTGCCCTCTTGTCCTTCGCAAATATGCACCTGGAAGCGTTCTGCCAATTCGACTATTGTCTGTTCTCCCTTAATTGCTTCCAGAGCCACCTTCGCTTTGAATGCTGCTGCATGCTTCCATCTGGAGAAAGAACTCATTTTAAAACAAATATCCACCGACTTATACCGGTGGTACAACAAAAGGAGATTGTAATAGGATTATGCCAACTCCACAAAGGGACATGAGGGAAAGCCTAAAACATGAAAAAACTAAAAGAATATATTATGCGCTTGGTGAGAAGAATCTACCGCGTAGCAGTTTAGTTCTTCTTATGAAAATATATGAAAATTATATGAATTGAAACAAAAATCCAGCAGTCGCATATACTTCTATCTGTACTGCGTAAGGTTTTTTGATGTTGTTCAAAACAGAATCTGGAGAGCACTGAGTGTTGCCTCCACCTAAATAAAAGAGAGCCTACCCTAATAGTTATGGGATTTATCCAATAAATCAAATACTTCGAATCTGCGACCAATTTGTGACTTCCGCTATGGTAAAAATTATTTAAAATTCAAAACACAAAGGACGGAAGGGGGTGAAAAAAGACTTTTCTTAAAATATCATATATGAGGGGGGATGAGATTATGACAAGTAGAAAATTTGTTTTATCAGTAAGTTTGGCTTTAACTCTTTTGCTGCTTATCGGCGTTGTCCATGCTGGACCTATACCCGACGAAAAGACTTTGAGTATTTTGCCAGCGCCGATCATGGGAGACCTGCCTTTACAACTGCCTTCGGAACTACCTCCAGCGTCAGAAGAATTTGAATTTAGTTTTGATGTAATACAGCACGCAAGTGGACCACTCCATGCCACTATGTTGGATTTAACGTCAACAGAATGGATAGTCGAGCCAGAGCCATACACTGATAGCGAGGAGTTTATGGTTGACTCTACGGTCATCGGCACTGTTAATATGACCAACGACTCCTATCAGGATACAGAGCCTGCTGTGATAGGCATTACAATAGGAAACACTGACTACATAACTACTGCTTATATTAAATTTCCCACGGATAGATTCAGGATTTATACTGCAACCACAACAGACTATTTTAATACCATAAACCATCGACTGATCTATATACCTCCTGCTTAAACGCGCTCTGCAGATCCCATGCTTGATACAAATCCTTTCAGTAGTGGAATTGCACCCAGAAGGACATACTTGACTGGACTTCTTATGAATGAAGGGGCTACGAATACAGCAATAGGAGTCTGGAGATCTGACAACGGGGGACTTTCGTGGACAGGTTCAGTAATTGTTGCTACGAGTTCCGATTATTATCGTCCGGTTGACAAACCTGACATAGTAGTCTCCTGGTATACTGGCACACGTGGACATGTTTACGTTGCTTATGTGAAACTTGCACCATCTGGGAATACACATTATCTTTATGTCGCTAGAAGTACAAACGGGGGGCAGACTTTTGGAGCGCCTGTATTAGTAACCGCTACAAACAACAGTATAAATGGGGCGCAGGTACTTGTGAATTACCACTACGGCTATGTTTACGTTCTCTGGACTGACTTTAGCCTCAATGCTCTCCGTATGTCAAGTTCCTACGATTATGGGCAGACTTGGACATCCCCGGAGATAGCTGCACATGCAACAGTTAAAATGCTCGGGGGCGGTCAAAGTGACCATATTTATGGAGGTACCAGAGGAATTCGTGCCGGGTCACTCCCTATGGCAAGGTTCAATTGGGTTGCAAACAGAATAAGCGTTGTATGGCATGAAAAAGAACCTGGTTCTACCACTCCACCAAAAACAGACGTTTATTACACTTCCAAATCACCTTCTGGCTGGCAGTCTAAAGTAAGGATTACTGATGTCCAGACAAATGACCAGTTCATGCCTGGCATTGATTTTGACACATCTGGGAACATGATAGTAACTTTTTTCGACAGGAGAGAGGACCCTAACAATCTCTTTTATCATGAGTATATGGCAAGGATAAACCCCACAGGAACACGTCTTGAGCCGAATAAACGCGTGAGTACTTTTCAATCAGACCCACGAGCTTATCCATATTATTCGACCTATATATTTATGGGAGACTATCAGGATAACTGGGACTGGACCTCTTTACTAGGGGAGTACTATATCTCCTCATGGGTGGGCATACCCTCAGTGGGTGATATTTATATCTCTGTAATACAGCCTTAGGACAAATATAACTAAAGGGAGGCTTACTGTCTCCCTTTAGTAAACGGAAGGATGTGAAAACAATGAAGGCATTGAAGCATAGTTTAATGATATTTGTATTTTTTATATTATTACCTCTTTGGCAGGACAGATCATATGCGGGGGAACAGAATGTCACTTATTTAGGCGAGTTTTGCATTGTATTAGATGACCCTATATTAGCCTTTCGGCCTAATGTAGGAGACATACTATTGAGGCTTGGGGTACTTTCATATGGAAACGGTCATTATATATTACGAGACCAAACTAACTATCTGGGTTCAGCATTTATAAGAGTAGATAACAAAGTCGAGATAAGCCTGCAGAGGTCGTATCCACCGGATGGTTCTTATGAACATTACATACCCGGTCAGGGCAATTTGGGGGGTACCGCATTTGTGACTATAGTAATAGATGAGCTTAGCAAATTAACAGGCTACTATACTTTATGGGGCTTTGAATTTTCATTTAATGAAAGTAATCAAACGGTGGAGGCAACATCTTGGGCCTTCCGGGCAAGGACAACTCCTAACAGTGCTTGGATAACGGCTTGTCCTTAATCAGTTCTGTATGGCTGAACTAAACAGTCAACATTTCCAAGATACGATGTTCAGTTGATGGAAGATTTATAAACCTATCTCAAGAATTATCCGTGGTTGTTTCAAATGATATTCACCGTTTTTTGTAATCTGGCGTGACTCTCTCTTTGTAGGTGAAAGCTGCTCCGCACAGAGATCATCAAGCATGCTCCTTTTCTAAGGTGTGAATTCCGGACCATGTCGAACACTCATTCCGGATCAAATCGAACACCTGTTCCGGTCGAAATCGAACAGTGATTCCGGAATAATATCGAACACTTTTTGAAGAAACCCGGAATAGGTGTTCGGCATCGAGCGGAATAGAATCGACAAACCCGCCAGCGAAGATCGGTCAAGGGGTAGATATACCCCAAACAATCGTATAGGAGGAAAAGATCGTGCATCAAACGATTGAGAAACTATCGCAAATGAAAATGCATACCATGGCGGTAGCCTTCCAGGAGCAGCTTCAACAGCCCTCTTTGGGCGATTTGAACTTCGAGGATCGATTCGCCATGATCGTGGATCGGGAGTGGAGCGCAAGAGAGGACAGAAAACTTACCAAGAGACTCAGATCTGCGCGACTGAGAACCAATGCTACCATCGAGGAGATTGATTATCGGCACCCTAGAGGACTTGATAAATCGGTTATCAGGTCCCTCGCAAGTTGCCAGTGGATCGGTCACATCAGAATGTGATCGTTACCGGTCCAACCGGCATCGGCAAGACCTACCTCGCCGAGGCATTTGTAAATAAGGCGTGCCGGGAGGGATTTAATGCAGTTCGCTACCGATCAACACTGCTTTTTGAAGAAATGAAGATTGCTCACGCCGATGGCAGCTATTTCAAATTACTCGGCAGGCTTGCAAAAATCGACCTTCTCGCCATAGATGACTGGTCAGTAGAACCACTGACTGAGGAAGAACGCAGACATTTTCTTGAGATCATGGAGGACCGGCACGGCCTGAAATCCACCTTCATTACCAGTCAATATCCTGTATCAAAATGGCATGACCGCATCGGCGAGCCGACCATTGCTGATGCCATCTTGGACAGGATTGTTCATAACGCACATAAAATCTCTTTGAAAGGAGAATCAATGAGGAAAATAAAAGCAAGCTTGACTCAACGCGAACACTAATCGTAAGATTCTTAATGTCCAGCTTCGCTATGGTTTAAGTGTTCGCCATCCCTCCGGAACAACTGTTCGCTATCGCCGGAATTCGCACTAAGGAAACAAACATAATTCCCGGCATCAATAAAAACGTTCCTTCCTGTGATTTGTAAACTATCCACAAATCATCATTGATTCCTATCCACTCAAAATTCAGCCAGCAAATCTGCATTTGGCAATTAATCCCCCAAAATCTATAAGGGTTTTTGGACAGTGCTCTTTTTTGTTCTAACCCAGATAATTCATAAATTCTGCTGAAAAAAATAGCCAACAATCCTGAGAGCTTTGGTATTATTAAGTTTGCAAAGGCTCAAAACCAAAGAAAGGATGGTTGGCTATATGACAGAGTGTAT
>JBFLXE010000026.1:0-23859 GCA_040757455.1 Nitrospirota bacterium | reverse complement strand
GACCAGTACATTAATCTCAGACCCGTTAAATTGTATCCCGGTGTGGACTGCCCGATAAAAAACAAAGGGCCGCAGGATGTGAATTTCGTTGTTGTTAGAGAAAATACCGAAGGCCTGTATGCGGGAGCCGGAGGATTCTTGAAGAAAGGAACGCCCGACGAGATTGCCATACAGGAATCGATAAATACCAGGAAGGGCGTTGAGCGGTGTATACGGTTTGCCTTCGATTATTGCACGAAGAGAAATAAGATGAATAAGCTCACACTCTGTGGAAAGACGAATGTTCTAACCTTTGCTTTTGATCTGTGGGATAGGACATTTCAGGAAGTTTCGAAAGAGTATCCGCAGATCAAAACCGACTATGCACATGTGGACGCCGTGACGATGTGGTTTGTGAAGAATCCGGAATGGTTTGATGTTATAGTAACCGACAACATGTTCGGTGACATTATTACCGATCTGGGTGCAATGATACAGGGAGGGATGGGAATTGCCGCCGGTGGGAATATCAACCCTGAAGGCGTTTCGATGTTTGAACCTATCGGTGGATCGGCTCCAAAATATGCCGGGAAAAACGTTGTGAACCCTCTTGCTGCAATATGTGCAACAATAATGATGCTTGAGCATCTCCAGGAAGAAAAAGCGGCGGATCTTGTTGACAGGGCTGTCGCCGAAGTTACATCAAAATATCTAAAAAGCCTCGCCGCCGGTCAGATGGGATATACGACTTCGGAAGTCGGGGATCTTGTATCGAAATTAGCGACCGGATTGAGCGTTTGACAAACTTTCGGATTATTTGATATAAAAAAATTTGTCTTGAATTAGTGTCTTCTGCTCCTGGGTAGCTCAGCTGTCCGCCTGAGGCGGAGTGTGGCTGTTATCTGATAAACGGGTTAAAATGTTTTATGTTTATGTAGTAAGAAGCGAGAGTTCTAAGAAAATTTACATAGGTCAAACATCTGACTTAGATAGAAGACTTAAACAACACAATGACCCTTGTAATGATTTCTCGGAGTTTACGAAAAAGAATAAAGGACCGTGGAAGCTCTTATATAAAGAGGTTGCTGCGACACGTGCAGACGCTCTGAGGCGCGAGAAATTCCTTAAAAGTGGCCAAGGGCGTAATTTCATCAAACTGCTCCTGGGTAGCTCAGCTGGCAGAGCGGGTGGCTGTTAACCACTTGGTCGGGGGTTCGAATCCCTTCCCAGGAGCCAATTTTTTGGGCCTGATGAACTGTAGAAACCAATCGAAAGAGGCCAGAGATTTGGCTCAAAAGATCTGGAAATTAATCTGATCGGACTGGAAAACGCATCTTTATTTACAAGAGCGCATGGCAGACTTGCTGTGTTTGAGATGGTCTAATCTTTTATTATGATTTCCTTCAGGTTATCAAGAATATCGCTTGCGATCAATTTCTCCAAGTAATTTCTTAGCAGATTAAGTTTATCATCCGTGATTTTTTTGAATCGTATCCCCATGCCGGGAAGAAGTTTGAATACATCACCAAATAGTCCTCTGATATGAACGACTTCGCCATTCAGTTTAATTGTATTCTCTTTCCAGATAGGCAAGGTCACCTCGACATCGGAGCCAACGGGAAAGGGATCTTTCTTAACTACATAAATACCCCTTTCAGAGAGGTTCTCAGAATAGAGTTCATATGTGGTTCCCTGATAATGTACCAACACTTTTTATTAAAAGATGCCCGGAGATGCTTCCTGTTTGACCTTGTTGATGAGAAAACGCACTTTTCGATGGCTTCATGCAGTTTGTCTACTTTCACGGGCTTCGTCAGATATGCGGCGCATTCTGACTTCATGCATTTTTTGATCATCTCACGGCTTGAATCACCTGTTGCTATTATTACCGGTATACTGGCAGTTAGGTTATTTTTTTTAATTTCCTTTAGAATGGTTAATCCGTCTATTGGCTGCATACCGATATCCACCAGGATCACATCGGGGGTCACTACTTTCAGAATTCTCAACACTTCAAATCCATTCTCCGCTGGCAGCACGGCAAACCCCATCCTCTTCAGTAGAATCCCGATATATGCCAAAGAAGCTTGATTGTCGTCAGTGACGATCGCTTTTTTTGTCGCGAAATCAAACATCTTCTTCTCCCTATGGGTCAATGGCAGGGTAATTTTAGCAATAGATTAAAATAGTGTCAAGCAAGCATTGAGGAGGGAGCAGTGATTCGAAGTTTGAACATCTCCGAAACTGTGAAAACTGGGGCTTGACTCATGTCGTCACAAAATCGTATTGACAGGATTCAATTAGATTAATCTCTTTACTGGTCGTCAATTCTTGTGGTATTCTTTTTCGCAGTTTAAGTGTTTTTTAATTAAAACATGGCATTTACCGGCGACTTACAACATCTACACATTGTTGACATCATACAGTTGATTCACACTACGCGGAAGTCCGGCACTTTTTCCGTAAGGGGAGAAAGGGGCGAAAGTCGGATCATCTTCAGCAACGGTTATATAGTGGGTGCAAACCATCTCAACGGCAAGATTCGTATCGGTACGGTTCTTGTAAATATGAATGTCATAACTCCTGAGGATCTCAAGCAGGCTCTTGAGGCGCAAAAAGAAGCCGGGAGTGACCGAAAGCCCCTGATCGCTACTTTGATCGAAACTGGCAAATTGAGGCATGAAGAGGCATCCAAAGGCCTGAAGAAGCTGATTGAAATGACCATCGTTGAGCTGATAGGCTGGAACAAGGGGACTTTCACTCTCGATACAGAAGCCATTTCGGTTTCTCCAGAATGCTGTTATCTACTCGATAAGATGGAACAAGTAGTGAGTCTCGATGCCCAAATGGTACTAATGGATGCCCTCCGGATTTATGATGAAAGGGAACGTGATCGCAAATTAGGAAAATACCTGCCGCAATATGAAGAATTGTTTGCAGAGGTTATCCCAGAGGATTCCGGGAGTAAGGACAAAAGTTCAGGACTCACTGCCGAGGATCTTGGTCTGGCTGATCTCGATCAGCTGGAGCAAAAAATACCTCAGGTTTTTTCCGCTAAAGAACTTTTTGATCCGGTCGCAATTCACCGCCAAACTATTAAGGATCTGCTGGGCGATTTTCCGACTGACCAGCAGGAAGTTTTTGTCTCTTACCTTAAGCAATTCAGTGCCGGCGTGAGTCCCCATGAAGGACTGGACCAGGCCGAGGCCATAATCCTTTTTAGTGGTGATAAGCTCATTAAACATTCGGTCATGACTGTGTGCAAGAATGAGGGTATCCTTGTGTTTGCGACAGACGAGGATGAAGAACTGGATAGCATTATTGCCGAATGTCTATCAAAGAGGATGATGCCAGTCCTGATCTTTGATATCCCTGAGTCTACACATGGTGGAGTCTCCCGGGAAAAAATTATCAGTCTTCGCCATGATATAAGGGGTAAATATCCACGTGTTCCCGCTATTCAGTTGTCCTTTCCTCTGGATTACAGCCTCACTTTGGGGTCCTTTCGCGATGGAATCAGGGCAGTCCTCCCCAGGCCTTCAAGGGAGACGCAGAAAGAAACCTTTATAGAAGATACGATACAATTTCTGGAAACTTTTAAATCGTATGTCAGAGGCTTATTGGATGATCAGCAAGACTTGTCAGGCAAGAATGATCAATTGGAGAGACTTCTGAATCACATCGCTGTTCTCCGAACCTTCAAAGAGCCTTCCGATGTGTCCTTTGCACTTCTTCATTCCGTTTCGAGGATTTTTGAACGGTCGATTAACTTTGCAGTTCGTCCCTTAGAACTTACAGGCGAAAAAGCCATGGGAGTTCAGAGGGACAAAACTGCGGGCCCGACTTCAGCGGCAAAGCTTAAGATTCCTCTCACGAAAGCCTCTGTTTTTCGAGATGTTATCGAAAAGGGACAGTTTTTCTACGGAGAGAGTGGCGACGCGGTTTTAAAGGAGTATCTTTTTGAAAAAATCGGGGTGCCACTTAGGCCGACCGTAATGCTCCTTCCGCTGAAAACTCACTGGAAAATCATGACATTGACATATGGAGATTTTGGCAGTAAGGAGGTGCCACTAATACGAAGTGAACTCTTCGAAATTCTGGCAAACCAGGCAGGCGTGGTTTTGGAAAATATGGTATATCGCAAACATTTCAAGAAGGCATCTCACAGGTGATGATTTCTTGTACCAATTTATAAATTCAAAAGGGGCTGAGGATGGACATCGCAGCATTTAAGCAGATTCTGGAAATTGCCTATGAAAAAAGGGTCTCGGATATCCATTTTGAGGTGGATAATCCGCCTTTCTTCAGGGCCCGTGGGCACCTGATTCGCTCAAGACTTAGAAACTTGACAAAGAAAGATACCGAATTTCTTGCCGATACTGTTATGCAGCAAAGCAAGAGAAAGCCGTCACAGGATATCACAGAATTCGATACTTCTTATACGCTGCAAAATGTGGGTCGTTTCAGAGTGAGTATTTTCCGTCAGCGGGGTAATATTGGCCTTGTGATGCGTGTAATTCCTCACCATGTGGGCACATTCGATGAACTGCATCTCCCTTCAGTGTTGGCGAAGATAATCCAGGTCCCTAACGGTCTGATACTCGTCACCGGCCCTACCGGCAACGGCAAATCTACGACCCTGGCTTCGATGATCCGATTCATGAATGAAAATTTCAATTACAATATTATCACCATCGAGGATCCCATTGAGTTTCTCTTCTCTTCAGACCGAAGCTGTGTCATCCAGAGAGAAGTCGGCATTGACACAGAGAGCTTTAGCGGGGCCGTTAGAGCTGCCATGCGTATGGATCCAGATGTTATCATGGTCGGCGAAATGCGTGATCAGGAAACGATCGATGCCTGTATTAAAGCTGCCGAGACCGGGCACCTGGTTTTGTCGACCCTGCATACTCATAATGCGGCTTCCACAATCAACAGGGTTGAGGGCTATTTCCCTTCCCAGACTCACGAGATTACCCGTCACAGACTGGCGGAGATCCTCGTGTCAATAATTTCTTTGAGGCTTGTACCGGATAAAAGCGGCGAATACATAATACCCGTCGTAGAGGTGATGTATTCAACGTCCACTATCAGGGCTTGCATTCGGGACGGACATCTTGATGAAATTGAACAACATATCGAGAAAGGGAGGGATGAGTACGGTATGCAGACTTTTGACCAGCATTTGATTCATCTCTGCAGACAGGACATCATAACTCTCGATGAGGCAAAGCGAATTTCCCGCTCGACTGACCTTGAACGAAAGATTATGTATTATTAGCCCGGATTATTTTTCACTACCACCAGAATGGTCGATATAAACCGGGTCTCCACCACCAGTAAGGCCGATCCCACCAGTAGGGATAGTGCCACCAGTAAGGATATGGTTCATAATAATAGGGAGCTACATAGTATTCCTTCTCTTCCTCCCAAAGGTACAGTTCTCGGATCAGGAAGAAGGGGTATGTATAATCCATTTCATCTATCTTGCCTTCTCGGGTGCCGGCAAATTCGCAGGCAAGTGTTATCTCTCTATCCCGCCGGAAAATAATAGGGTCAAGTATTCCGCTTTCCTTAGGGTAGAGTGCCAGAAACCTATTATGAGAAGTGCCTACTCCTTTAAGATGACCTCTCGAATCTACAGGAACGTACAGAGCTTCTATCAAAGAGCCTTTCTCCGTCCCTTTCGTGCTTACTATGATTCCTCCGAGAACAAATAACTTTCCACGGTATAATTCCGGATTCTGCCTGAGGTCGGTAAAGGAAAAATCTCTGATCGCCGCTTTCATCACGTCCTTCCTGATAACAGGCGCGCAGGATAATACGAATACAGATAACAAAAGAATCAAGATAAACAGCCAACATTTTTTCATGAGTAAATTTTAACGCCTTTCTAAAAATTGTCAACCCCATTGCTCAAACCCGTAATCCGTAATTATCTTTCTCAGTCTGGAAATGGAGGCCTGTCTTTCGGCAAAATTAAACTACCTCTATGAATATTCACAGGGTAACCTGTTGCGTGAAGTTTTTAAACTATTTGCTAATCCGCAGTTGCCTTCAGGGCAACTGCTCCCTGCCAAGACCCGTGAATTTTGCCTCAATCCAGGCACTTCCATTTCTTTACAGATTACGGTCAAACAGTTTTTTAAAAGATTGGATCCGGAACAGTCGTGGCTTCAACCTTTTGAGGTTATTAAAGACAAAACTGATATAATTTAATTTATGAACATTCTTCTGATACTCAATCTTTTTCTCGTAACACTCTTTTGGCCGGCAACCGGGACAGGCGAGAATTCGCGTTACGCCGGGCAGCGGCCTTACGAACTTTTTGTTTCATTCGATATAAAGGAAAATCTCGTGAAAGGGATAGCCAGGGTTGAATTGCAGAAAGAAACTACACCCCTGTATATAGGACGCCTCAGGATCATATCAGTGATCCTAAATGGAAGGATCGTGAAACCGGATATAAAAGACGGAATATTGACCGTTAGAGGAAGCGGAAAACTTGAAATAGGTTATGAAGGAGTTTTCAAGAAGGAAGGGCTGAGAGAAGATCCGGAGAATCCCGGAGTTGTTATCGGGAATTTTATCGGAGATGAAGGGATATATTTAACGGAAGCGTGGTATCCATCGCTTGAAGATATGATCTACTTCAAGTTAAAGGCGGTTATACCCCGGGGTTTCACTGCCATATCAGAGGCGGATGAAGTTTCTGTTACCGAAGTAAACGGCGGTGTCGAATATTTATTTGATTTTCCGTATCCCGTCAAAGGGATAAACCTTGTAGCGGGCAAATATAAAGAATCCAAAGAGATGTTCCGGGGCATTAATATCTGCTCCTATTTTTTCCCAGAAGATGTTTCTCTTGCGAAGACTTACATAGAATATACGAAAAAATATCTTGAGATATATGAAGGCCTTCTCATCCCTTTCCCCTTCAAGAGATTCTGTATTGTGGAGAACTTTCTGCCCACCGGATATTCAATGCCTACATTTACCCTTCTGGGTCAGGATGTTGTTCGTCTGCCCTTCATTGTGGAGACGTCTCTGGGACATGAGATACTTCACCAGTGGTTTGGCAACCTTGTTTATATCGATTACAGAACCGGCAACTGGTCGGAGGGGCTGACCACATATCTTTCAGACCATCTTTACAAAGAGAAAGAGGGAAAGGGCTGGGAATATAGAAAGAAGATTCTGACAGATTATAAAAGCTATGTCACTCCTGAAAAAGAATTTGCCCTCAGAGAATTTAAGGGAAGAACGGATTATGCCTCAAAGGCGATCGGATACGGAAAAGGGGCGATGGTTTTCCATATGCTCAAGAACCTTATCGGAGAAGATTCATTTTACGGCGGTTTGCGGCAATTACTAAAGGAAAAGGAGTTTGAAGAGACATCCTGGAAAGACCTGAGGATGACTTTTGAGCAAGCCTCGGGAACATCCCTGGACTGGTTTTTCAGCCAATGGCTGGATAGGAAAGGCATTCCCTCTCTGCGTATCCGGGATCCGAATGTCACCGTTATGGAGGGAATTCCGAAGGTTCTCTTCGATATAGTCCAGGACGGCGAGCCGTATCTTCTTGGTCTCCCGATTCTGATCAAAACAGACAGGGAGGAGGTGGCGAAAATCCTCGATATCAGGGGAGAGAGGAAAAAAATCGAGTTATCTGTCACTGGAAATCCACAACACATGGTTTTTGACAGAAACTACGATGTAATGCGTGATATTTCTGATGATGAATATCCGCCCTTGATCTCAAGATTACTCGGGGATGATAAAAGGATCGTTGTTCTTTCTGAAAAAGAGAGTGAAAAATATGACGGATTGACGGAACACTTTGAAAAACTGGGGTTCACTTTGAAAGAGGAAGCCGATGTGAGCGATAAGGATATAATGGGTGCATCAATGCTGATTACCGGTTGTGAGAGCCGCGTGCTCAGGAGACTTTTGGGCGAAACCACACATACAGCCGAAGGATTCATTATTGAGGCAAGAAAAAATCCTCTGAACATTTCGAAGGTTGTCGCCATTGCCTGTGGCGAAACAAAACAGGAGGTAGATCTGGCTGCGAGAAAGATTCCTCATTACAGAAACTATTCGAATCTTCGATTCGTAAGCGGGCAAAATGTCGAGAAAAAAACCGGGGAGACTGAGCGGGGGATCAAAGTGAATCTTTATGAACCTGTCTTAGTCATGCATCCCCAGAATCTTGTTGAGCTTGATTCAATCGTGAATAAGATTCTCGATAAACCTGTCATTTATATCGGCGAAAGGCATGCGAACTATGAAGACCACAAAGTCCAATTGCGAGTCATCATGGATCTGCACGAGAAGAACAGAAAAATTGCTATCGGGATGGAGATGTTTCAGAAGCCCTTCCAGAGTGTAATCGATGAATACATTGCGGGTAACATAAGCGAAAAAGAGTTTCTCAAAGGCACGGAGTATTTTGAAAGATGGCAGTTCGACTATGTCCATTACAGGGAGATTGTGCAGTTTGCCCGCGCTATGAATATGCCTTTGATAGCCTTGAATCTGCGGTCAGAAATTATCAAAAAGGTTTCGGCAAAAGGGCTTGATTCTCTCGATGATGAAGAAATGAAGGAGATACCTGAGGACATGGATATGACCGACGAGGATTACAGAAAGAGGCTTAAAGAGATATTTGAACAGCACAGAAATCATGAGACCAGGAATTTCGATTACTTTTATCAATCACAAATACTGTGGGATGAGACTATGGCTCACTCTATTGCTGATTTTCTGCAGGAAAATCCGGATTACCAGATGGTGGTCCTGGCAGGAGTGGGGCATATCATGTATGGTGCTGGCATTCCGAAGAGAGCCCGTCGGCTGACAGGTAGAGATTTTGTTACGGTTATACCGCTTGTTGGGCCGGTGAACATGGACGTTGGAGACCTCGTATTTATGTCGGAACAGGTTTCCCCACCGACAACTTTCAAACTGGGCGTTGTACTCAGACGAAAAGATGCTAAGGTCGAGGTTGAAAAAGTCGTTCCGGGAAGTATAGCAAAGCATGCCGGGATAGACGAGGGTGATATTCTCATATCTCTTGATGACTGGAAGATAGAAAAAATTGAGGACATCAAGATATTTATGGTTGGCAAGAAGCGGGGAGATCATATAAAGATTAAGATACTCAGGAAAAAGTTCCTTTCGGGATATAAGGAAATTAATTTGGAGACTACTATTTGACCTTTTTTAGTCAGTGCATCTAATTTTTTCAAATTGCCAGGATGTAGTTCATACCATACATAATGATTCCGGCATTGTAACCTCTTCTTTCTGAGTAGAATCTTCAAAAAACCCGGTCATATCTACCTGTTATATGTATAAAAAACCATACACTGGAGCACCCATCCTAAGAGAAATTAAGAACGTGTCTCTTATAAGAAAAAGCCATATTTTCAATAAGTTATGACACCACACCAAATCTGGCATTCATTTTGCAAATATTTTAAATAATAAATAATATTTTATTGTTAATTTATAACAATATGTCAATAGTTTATGTTATTAATGCCGAAAATCAGACGATAACCAGAAGCAAATATCCAGACTTCCCTTAAAGGAGCAAAATTCTAAAGGAGGAAAAAATGAAGATTTCAAGGCGTGACTTTTTGAGATATTGCGGCATTTCGGCAGCTGCGCTGGGACTGAACGGTACGGACCTGATGAAATTGTACGAAGCTCTCGCAACGACCTCGGGTCCGAAGGTACTCTGGTTAGTGGGCAGTGCGTGCACTGGCTGTTCGGTGTCGTTTCTGAACCACATATCCCCGAAGTCACCTGCCTCGGCGGCAGACCTTCTTATTAACAATGTCAACCTTACGTATCATCCTTCACTCATGGCAACAGCAGGTCAGGAGGCTGCGGCGATCGCCGAGCAGGCGGCAACAGATGGCGGATATATCCTTGTTGTCGAGGGTGGGGTGCCGACTGCATTCGGCGGAGGTGCCTGCCTTGCCTGGACATACAATGGAGCGGATGTGACTTTCCAGCAGGCTGTAACCAAGCTTGCTGCAAAAGCATCTTTGATAGTCTGCGCAGGCAACTGTTCGGCCTTTGGTGGGATTCCAGCTGCATATCCGAATGAAACGGGTGTAAAGAGCGTGAAAGATGTTACAGGAAAGACGACGATAAATATTGCAGGATGTCCGCCTCATCCGGACTGGCTGGTATGGGCGATAAGTCAGATACTCGTCAAAAATACAATAACAGTTGATTCCCTTGGCAGGCCGACATACCTGTTTTCAAAGTCAGTCCACGATAGCTGCCCGAGGAAAGGAAAGAGTCCTGCCAGGACATACGCGCAGGAAGGCGGCTGCCTGAAGGAGCTTGGATGTCAGGGTCCGAAGACGAAAGCCAACTGTTCTATTTTGAAATGGAATAACGGCGTAAGCTGGTGTATAGATGCGAACGCGCCGTGCATAGGGTGCACAAACCCTGACTTCCCGGCTGCCAATCTAATGAAGGGAGGGAAAGTATAAGAACATGAAGACGAAACGTCCAGAGGAAGTTTCTAAAAGCACATCTATGCGAATAACTATAGATCCGGTGACCAGGCTGGAGGGCCATCTGAAAGTCGAGGTCACAGTAGATAATACCGGAGGCGTTCAGCAAGTGACCGATGCAAAAGTATCCGGCACGCTTTACAGGGGCTTTGAGAAGCTGCTTCCCGGCAGGAATCCACTTGATGCAATTCATATTACACAAAGGATATGCGGGGTGTGTCCTGTCGCTCACAGTCTCGCTGCAACAATGGCACTGGAGAACGCAGCGGGCGTGATGATACCCGATAATGCAAGGATAATGAGAAACCTCGTGCTTGGTTCCAACTTCATTCAATCTCATGTTCTCCACTTTTATCATCTCACGCTTCCTGATTTTGTAAAGGGACCCGATATGCCGCCCTGGCAGCCGAGCTGGTCAAGAGACAGGAGATTTGATGGGGCTGCGACAGACAAATTCGTGAACAACTATGTCAAGGCGCTGGATATCAGAAGAATGGCTCACGAAATGGGGGCCGTCTTCGGGGGACGGATGCCTCATCCACCCGCTTATGTGCCGGGCGGCTTCACCGAGGTACCGACTTCGACGCAGATGAGTCAGTTTAAGACATATTTGAACGGGATATTAAGCTTTATTAACAACGCGTATATCCCGGATGTGGAAAAGATCGCAGCCGTATACAGCGACTATTATACGATGGGCAGTGGTTCGGGGACACTTATGGCATACGGAGTTTTCGACCTTAATTCCGTAGGAAATAATATGTTGCTGAAGAGAGGTATTATGATGAAAGGGGCTAACAGCGCAACACCTGTCGATGTCGGTGCGATTACGGAGCACGTAAAATATTCATGGTATAGTGATAGTACGGACGGACTGGGTCCTGCAGCGGGATCTACGATGGCGCAATATCCCAAGACAGGTGCTTACTCCTGGCTGAAGGCTCCCCGCTATTTTGGCGAACCTGTTGAAGTTGGTCCTCTGGCAAGGATGTGGGTGAACGGAGATTACAGAAACGGGGTCTCGGCGATGGACAGACACAGGGCAAGGTCTTACGAGACAAGAAAAATAGCCCAGGCGATGCAGACATGGGTGAATCAGATAATTCCGGGAAAGCCGGTCTTTAACCAATTCTCGCTTCCGCCTGTTAAAGAGGTCTTTGCGCTGACAGAAGCGCCGAGGGGCGCTCTTGGCCACTGGGTGGAGATCACTAATGGAAAGATCTCACAATACCAGATTATCACGCCCACCTGCTGGAATGCTTCGCCAAGAGACCAGGCGGGAACGCCGGGTCCAATGGAACAAGCTCTTATCGGAACACCAGTAGAGAATATTAACGAGCCTGTCGAAGTAATGAGGGTGATACATTCATTTGATCCCTGTCTTTCCTGTGCAGTACATGTCATCTCCCCCGGGAAGGCCACTGTTATAAAATCAGGATTCTGCAAAGCGTAAGAATATCAAGAAGGGCGGGGCCATCGCGCTCCGCCTGATTCTGCCTCACTTGAAAATCTCCCCCGTTTCTTTGAACCAGAGTAGAAGGTCAAGATGCGAAAGAGGGATATGAAGATTGCGAGCTAAGTTTCCCATCTTTTTTTCCATGTCCAGATATTTCGCTTTACTGAGCGATTCAGGGATTTTTTCTATGACTTTTAGTCTCTTTAGATTTCTCAGAATATGACGATCGAGGATCGCGATCTTTTCCCCAAATCCGATATTCCTCAGAAAATGACTCGCTTCTTTGTAGCCGAGACCCTTGATATTTTCCACCATCCAGTCCCTGCAGGAATAGATGTCCCTGAATCTGCTCAAGAAAGACTTGATTGCAATATGGCCATTGTGTGAGAACAGTTCTCTCGCCCGCACGAGGTATTCTCCTTTCTTATTATGAAATCTTACACCGTAAAGTCGTTTGCTGATGGCATCGGGCGTTCCTGTCAGCAGGAGGTTTTGATTTTTCAGAGCCAAGATTGCATTCCAGCATGATTTTGCCCTGGACTGAGGGGTGAAGATACAAAAGGCCAATTCGGAAAAAATATCCTCCTCTGTTCCATACCTCCAGATCTGTTCGAATTCCTTCAATCGGGACACGATCTCTTCTTTTTTGCTCTTATGAATTTTTTTTAATTCGGCGATTTTGTTCAATTGGCTCCCTTGATTAGTCTATCACATAGGGTATTATATAAGGCATTCTCTGAGAGATCACAAAATGCCGAAAGAGATATCCATAGACTGTAACTCCTTCGAACACGGGGGCGATATTTATCGGGTCGCTGCGGAACTGAAAATACAGGAGAGGAAGGTTATCGACTTCAGCTCCTCGGTCAACCCTCTGGGAGTGTCAGGAAAAGTAAAGGCTGAAATACGCAGGAATCTCAAATATCTTCACAACTATCCGGATCCGGAGTCAACAATTATGAGGAAGAGACTTGCCCACTATCATGGGCTCGCTCCGGAAACCATAATCTGTGGCAATGGAAGCACTGAACTCATTTATCTGATTACAAGGAGCCTGAGGCCAAAGAAAGTTCTTGTCACGGCACCTACATATTCTGAATATGAACGGGCAGTATTATTACAAAACATAACCCCATCTATCACATATTTCATGCTCAATAAAGAAAATTGTTTTGAGATAAATCCTGACGAATTTATAGCGACACTCCGAACTCCGAACTCCGAACTTCATTTTGACATTGCTTTTCTTTGCAACCCCAATAATCCGACGGGGAGGCTTCTGAAAAAGGGGGACGTCAAAAGGATAGCCGACGAAGCGGCGGCACTGAAATGTTGCCTTGTCGTTGATGAAGCCTTTATAGATTACAGCCCGGATAATTCTGTCATTCAGAGTGTGTCTCGTAATCCTTATCTGATTGTATTAAGGACGATGTCGAATTTTTATGCCCTTTCCGGGTTGAGGGTAGGATACGGCGTTTTCCCACAGCATCTCGTCGAAAGGCTGAAAGAATTCAAGGAGCCGTGGAGTGTTAACAGGCTCGCGCAGAAGGCTGCTTTGACAGCGATCAAAGACAGGGCATACAAAAAAGAGACATACAGGTTGCTGGATGAAGAGAAAAGATTTCTTGAAAGGAATTTCAGAAAATTAAAGATAGCGTTCTTTCCTTCTGATGCCAATTTCTTTTTATTAAAAATAGAAAATGCTGCGGAAATCTGCCGTCATTTACTGAAGAAAGGGATTCTTCTGAGGAACTGTTTTAATTTTAAAGGACTTGGCGAAAATTACATGCGAGTTTCGATCAAATCACACAGGGAAAATGCAATTCTGGTAAAGGAACTCGCGTCTTTAATCGTGAAGTAGATCTAAATATTGCATAAACGAAAGGGCAGATATGCTTCGAACCCCTGCAAATCGACAGAGTTTAATCAATGTACACGTGACCGCGGATTTAACCCCTCCTAACCTCCCCTTAGTAAGGGGAGGTTAGGAGGGGTTATGAAGGCTGGCAGGCCATACATAAGGGCTATAATGTGTCAATGTCCGTCTTTGACGGATTTTTCAGCACATCTGCCCCTTCAGGTGAAGACATTTTTTGCAACTGATAGGTAGATAGACACATGGCTTTTAAAAAATGGTTGAAGAGCACTAATTATGCAATCGAGGGCATACTGCATGCCGCAAAGACGCAGCGGCACCTGAGATATCATTTCTATAGCGCGGCAGCAGTGCTGCTTCTGAGTTATATCCTCGGAATAACGCGAACGGAATTCCTGATCATTTCGCTTTCTGTAATTGCTGTACTTCTCGCCGAGATGTTTAATACCGCGATAGAGTTGGTCGTTGATATCCTGTCTCCCGAAAAAAGTGAAAGGGCTAAAGTTGCGAAAGACGTTGCAGCAGGTGCAGTGTTTTTGACTGCTTTTGGCGTCGCTGTCATAGGATATATCATTCTCTCCCCTTATCTGCGCAAGTCATTCATGCAAGGTCTTTATATAACGAAGCACTCAGCGGAGGAGATCGCTCTTATCGCCTTCGTCATAGTCCTCATCCTCGTTGTGATAACAAAATCTTATTTTGGAAAAGGTCGTCCTTTGAGTGGAGGAATGCCGAGTGGTCACGCAGCACTTGCATTTTCCGCATGGGTTGCGACGACATACATCACAGAGAATTTTATCGCTTCCCTGCTCACCTTCATAATCGCTTTCATTGTCGCTCAGAGCAGGATTGCAGCAAAGAAGCACACAATATTGGAAGTTATTCTGGGCAGTCTCATGGGAGCTTCTGTCACTTTTCTGCTATTCAGGGTATTTTCGTAGAAAGGAAATTAATTTAGTAAGATGAAAGAAACTGAATACAATACGTGAATGATGTATCATATTTTGAATACCCTATGGATGAGAAAAAATTTCATGACGCAGTAGTAGATTTATACAGGGAGGCAGCCACTTCCTTACCGGCTGACGTGCAGTCTGCTTTGCAGGATGCGCTTGAGAAAGAGGAGAGAGATTTCCATGCGCGGCTTGCGCTGTCGGTTATTCTTGAGAATGTAGAATCGGCCAGAAAGCGCAGACGGCCGCTCTGCCAGGATACTGGTATCCCCCTGTTTTTTTTAAAGGTTCCTGCTGGTATCAGCCATCTATGGTTGAAGAATCTCATCATCAGGGCAACTCGTACTGCCACCAAAAAAATTCCTTTGAGGGCAAACGCGGTTGATGTCCTTACGGATAAAAACTCTGGAGACAATACCGGGATTGGTTTTCCGATCATATATTTTGATGAGAAGAGAGGACGGAAAATAATAGTCGATATCATGCTGAAGGGATCGGGTAGTGAAAATATCGGTCAGCTTTACAAGTTGCCTTCCCCGGAACTCAATGCAGAGAGAGATCTGGAAGGGGTCAGGCGGTGTGTGCTTGATACGATTCACAAAGCGCAGGGCAGAGGATGTCCTCCTTACATTGTGGGGGTTGGTATCGGAGCCGCAAAAGATCAGGTAACGAAACTCTCGAAAGAACAGCTCATGAGAAGACTTGATGACACGAACAAGCTCGAAGTTTTATCTAATCTTGAAAAAAAACTCCTTGACGAAATTAATCTTCTTGGCATAGGCCCGATGGGCCTGGGAGGCATGACAACTGCTATGGGAGTGAAGATAGGAGTGAATCACAGGCATCCCGCATCATTTTTTGTCGACGTCACAATCGCATGCTGGGTACACAGGAAGGCAAGGATGACAATTGATACAACAGATATGTAGGGTTCAGAATTGAGAGAAATAAAGCCAAAAAGAATGAATTTGCCAATGACCGAAAATGATGTTCTTTCTCTTCGCGCCGGCGATATGATTCTCATTAGCGGACAAATTATCACGGGAAGGGACAGACTTCACAAATTCCTCTATTATGAAAGGCCGTCTAAGGAGCAGATACCGTTTAATCTTGAGGGTACTATCTTATACCATTGTGGTCCGGTCATAAGAGAAGCTGATAACCGTTTTGAGGTCATTGCGGCCGGACCGACAACGAGCATGCGGGTTGAGATGTACGAGCACAGGATAATCGCGGAATACGGACTGCGGGGTGTGATGGGAAAGGGCGGTATGGGCAGGCAGACACTTCACGCCCTTCAGGGCAATGTCGCCGTCTATCTCACTACGATCGGCGGCGCCGCCGTGTATCTGGCAGAAAAAATAAAAAGGGTCTCAGGTGTCTGGAAACTGAAAGAATTTGGAATGGCCGAGGCTATGTGGGTTTTGGAAGTTGAGGATTTTCCGGCAATCGTGACGATGGATGCTCACGGAAAAGATCTGCATGAAAAGATCAGCAAAAGGTCATATGCCGAACTGAGAAAACTTGTGGGGATCGCATAAAAAGATGTTACATTTTATTCTCGGCAGAGAATGGCGAGCACAATAGCGTAGAAGCCCTGAAAGAAGTGATCGAAAAGAAAACCTGACAACTCAGGCAATTACTTGCCGTCCGGAGAATTCACTGATATACTGGAAACACGGGAGAAAGCCATGAAGTCTTTTAATGAATTGATCGACGAATTATCAGAGCTCTGTAAGATAGTATCCGAATACTGGGATATCTTTGGAGTCAAACATATAATTCCTCGTGAAACAAAAGAAGCGGTGCTGAGAGCAATGAACATAAAGATAGATTCTGTTGAAGATATTACAAGGGCAATAGGTGATCGCAAGAGCAAACCATGGAAAAATGTCATCGAACCCGTTTATATCGTATCCGTCGATGACCAGCCTGTCAGAATTCCTGTATATCTGCCTGTCAAAGAGGGTGATGAGTCTCATTTGACAATCTACTGGACGATCGAGGATGAGAGCGGAGAAAAGGCTGAATTTATCCTGATGGGCGAAGCGATTAATATTGCAGAGATACGCTGGATCGATCAAGTCCGTTATGTCAAAATAGACCTCCCGGATCTGGCATACCGGGATATCGGTTATTACAACTTTAACCTGGAATGTAAACATCTCGAAAATATATTTCCTGATGCATGCAATATATTACGGAGAAAATCAAAGATCATTATTGCGCCAGACACCTGTTACATTCCTCCTGAATTGCAGGACAACAATGTCTGGGGCCTTTCGGTTAATTTATATGCCATTCGCTCTCAGCGTAATTGGGGGATAGGAGATTTTACCGACCTTTTTAAACTTGCGGACTGGGTGTTTCGCTTGAAGGGGAGTTTCGCAGGAATAAATCCACTCCATGCCTTGCCCAATACTGTACCGTACGGCATCAGTCCTTACTCACCGATCAGCAGACTCTATAAGAATTTCATCTATCTTGATATGGAGAAGATACCCGAGGTACAGCAACTAAAGGATGCGGGTCTGATCGAAACTGACCGCCTGACAGAAGAGCTATATGTTTTCAGAAAGTCTGAATTTATTGAGTATGAAAAGATAGCAAATTTAAAAGGGGAGATACTGAAAAAAGCCTTTGATATTTTTTATGACAGGAATTACCGGCGTAATACATCCCGTTCGAGGGAATTCAAGAAATTCGTGTCAGAAGAAGGGAGGTCGCTCGAAGATTTTGCAACATATATGGCGCTTGCCGAAAAACATGGCGGTGTTAATAATTGGACGGAATGGCCTGAAAAATATCGCGATGTTTCGGGCAAAGACATAAAGACGTTCAAGAAGAAACAAAAAAAAGAAATACTCTTTTATCAATATATCCAGTGGCTCATTGACAGACAGCTCCGGGAAATCGCCGGCGAAGTCGAGAAACTTGGTATGAAACCCGGACTTTATCATGACCTGGCTATAGGTTCACCGGCCAGCGGGAGCGATGCCTGGAGCAATAGGGGAGTAATTGCTCTCGATGCAGATGTCGGAGCACCTCCGGACGATTTCAATCCGGGAGGTCAAAACTGGGGTTTCCCTGCCATCATTCCCGAAAAACTGAGAGAATCGGCATATGAACTTTTTATTGAGACGATGAGGAAGAATATGAAGTACTTTGGCGCTCTGAGGATTGACCACGCACTTGGTCTCTTCAGGTTGTTCTGGATACCGCGCGGCATGTCTCCGGGAGAGGGTACGTATGTGGCATATCCCGCAGAAGATCTTCTGAGAATCATTGCGCTGGAAAGCCATCGCAATAAGACCATGGTCATCGCCGAAGACCTCGGCACGATCGGCGAGAATGTACGGGAGACGCTCAGGAGCTTTCAGATGCTTTCCTACCGGCTCTTTTACTTCGAGAGAAACTATCCTGACCCTTCCTTTCTCATGCCCTCTGAGTATCCTGATATGGCATTATGTGCTGTAACAACGCATGACTTGCCGACACTCAGTGGTTACTGGGCAGCCCGTGATCTTCATGTGAAGAAACGACTCGGTCAATATCCTGATGATGCATTTTGGAGGAAAAGCATCGAGGAAAGGGACAGAGACAAGAGGTTGATGCTTTCAGCCTTGCGGTCTCAGAATCTTTTAAGTGGGGATTTGCACATTGATGAACTGACGATACCAGAGATGACTTTCGATCTTCGCCTCGCGATTTATCGCTATCTCGCCTCAACGCCATGTAAATTACTCCTTGTGAATCTGGATGACATAATTGGTACCCTTGATCAGCAAAACATGCCGGGCACGGTCGATAGCTATCCAAGCTGGAGGCAGAAAATACCGACGCCTCTCGAGGATATGATGTCGGAGGATCGATTCATGCTACTGTCTGATTCACTGTCAATGAGAGCGCGACCGACAGAAAGTTGTTAAGAATATATCATTTTTGATACATTTTGCAGTTTATCAACTGGAGGTCTCATGTCACATCCAAAGGTTCTCGCATTCGTCCTTGCAGGCGGCAAGGGAGAAAGGCTTTTTCCGTTAACAGCATTCCGTTCTAAGCCATCCGTTCCCTTCGGGGGCAGGTACAGGATAGTTGATTTCGTCCTCAGCAATCTTGTTAATTCTCACATCTATTCCATCTATTTGCTTGTTCAATATAAATCCCAATCTCTGATTGAACATGTAAGGTTGAACTGGATCCTCTCTTCAGTGATCAAAGACCACTTTGTGGCTGTCGTCCCGCCGCAGATGCGCATGGGGCCTGAATGGTTCCAGGGCACGGCAGATGCTGTTTTCCAGAATGTTTACATTATTCAGCAACATAATCCAACGCTGGTTATAATTTTTGGAGCCGATCATATATACAGAATGGACATTCGTCAGATGATAGATTTTCATATCGAAAAAGACGCTTTCGTCACAGTTGCTGCAAGACCCGTTCTGATAGAACAGGCATCGGCTTTCGGGGTCATACTCACGGATGCCGAAAGGCGAATAGTGGGTTTCCAGGAAAAACCAAAAAAGCCCACGCCCATGCCTGATGACCCGGCCCGCGCCTACGTATCCATGGGAAACTATATATTCAAAAAGGAAGTTCTTCTCGAGGCGCTGCTGAATGCGCAAAGGAAGAAGCAGCATGACTTCGGGGCTCATGTCATTCCCGATCTTGTCGGAACGGGCAGGGTGTTTGCGTATGATTTTGCGACGAATGTGATCCCTGGAACCATGCCGGAGGAGGAAAAAGGTTATTGGCGTGATGTGGGGTCCATATCCACCTTTTTTGACGCGCATATGGACATGCTCGGAGAATCGCCGCTGTTCAAAATAGACAACAAGTTCTGGCCCATTCATCCTTCCAGTTATGAAGGATCTGCGACGAAGGTGCTGAGAGGTGATATAAGAAACAGCATCATTTCCGAAGGATGCACAATTCAAAAAGCGAAATTAAAGAATTGTGTGATCCGAGGCGATGTTACTATCGAGAACGGCGTTTCGGTACAAGATTCCATAATTATGGATCATGTGATTCTCAAGAAGGGCTGCCGGTTAAAGAAGGTGATCGTTGATAAGATGAATATTATAGGCGAGTACGAAGAAATAGGTTTTGAACCCGAGAAAGATCGCTTTCGCTGCCATATAGACTCATCTTCAGGGATCGCTATTATTCCGAGGGGAGGCAAATTAATAAAGGGGAGGGATAGATAAATTTTACAGCTTGTTCCCTGGAGCGGCTCCTTGCAGTTTTTTAAGGAGCAAAAAAACCGTCGCGTTCCATCCTTCAGGCCCGATGCCATCGGCCCTTATTAATCCCGGTATTGATACGGCCGAGTCATAACTACCATCAATTTTTTTTACGAGAACAGGATAGTCGACTTTTTCGAGCATCGGAATGTCATTCTGACTGTCACCCAGAGCAATGGTCGTTACGTCGCCCCAATTCTGTTTATACAGATCAATGAGGATAGACACGGCCTTGCCTTTGTCACTTTCACCGAGGACGTGATAAAATCTCCCCCTCGTCATGTTGAAACCTTTGGCACGTATTGACTCATAAAGCCCGTGCATATCGGTTCCTTCGGTTAACACGAACGGCTCATCAAAATCCCTCTCTTTTGCGATTTCTGCTTCATAAATGTTCAAATTGGCCGCCTCTGCTATTTCCTGAACTGTCATGTCCCCGAATCCTTTTACATTAAAACCCTCTTTACGCAACTCCTTAATTGTTTTTCTTAAATCAGAATATCTTGCACCGAGCCTGATTACAAGGTACTCATCATCTTCTGAAAATCCCTCCGGCCTCCTTTTAATCCACCCCTGGGGAGGTGCAGGAGGATTACATGGTTGAATATCAGATTCAAAGTAATCTTTTGGTATAAATATCCCGCCTCCGTTTTCTGATATGAATGGGTGATGATTCTCAAGTTTCTTTCTGTAGAATTCAATCTCCTTCTTTGTTTTGCTTGAACAAATAACGAGGGGAATGTCCTTCTCTTTCAGCAGCGAGACAGCGGGCAAAGCCTTCTGATAGGAATAACTATGGAAATCCAGCAAGGTTCCGTCAAGATCAGTAAAAACGACTATTCTTTTCATCTGATTAAGATTATCTGAATGTCCATTACGTTTGTACCAGTCGGACCTGTAAAGAGGACCTCGTCTATTCTCCTGAAAAAATTATATGTGTCGTTATTCTCCAGATATTTCGGGGGATCAACTCCTCTGGATATTGCTTTCGAAACCGTATTTCCGTCCACTATAGCTCCTGCGGCATCCGTGGGGCCGTCCGTTCCGTCGGTGGCTGCAGAGAGAAGAGTGATTCCATTGCTGCCTTCGATCGCCATTGCGAAAGAAAGAGCAAGCTCCATATTCCTTCCGCCAAGACCATTACCCCTTACTTTAACTGTAGTCTCCCCGCCTGAAATTAGGCAGAGAGGGATCTGTTCAACCTTTTCATTTTTAATCTTCAAAGCCTTTTCTGCCAGCATTATGCCTACTTTCCTGGCCTCGCCGGTAATTTCGGAAGAGATGATTTCCGCGCGGAATCCCAGTTCTTCCGCTTTCTTCTTAGCGGCAGCGAGGGCGACCCTGTTACTGCCGATTATTATGTTGTCTACACGTTCAAAAATTTTATCGCCTTCCTTAGGCGTTTCAGGGATCATGTTTTTATCGCCTCTCCTTATAACGTCCAAAACCGTGGCGGGAGTTAATTCTATCAAATTATACTTTTCGAGAATCCCGAGGGCATCCATATAATAGCCGCTGTCGGGGCACGTCGGGCCAGAGGCTATCACATCGAGTTTGTCGCCGATCACGTCCGAAAGAATAAGGGATATCACCTTTGCCGGATATGCGGCTTCCGCCAGCCTTCCTCCCTTGACCTTCGAGATATGTTTTCTGACAGTATTGAGCTCGAAGATGTCCGCTCCTGCCTCAAGTAGCAGCCGGGTGACTGTCTTTTTATCTTCCAGACTGATGCCCTGGTAAGGAGAGACAAGGAGAGCGGAACCACCGCCGGATATGAGACAGAGGATCATAGTCTTCTCATCAGACTCTCTGAGAAGCCTGATTATTTTTTCGGTTGCATTGAGGCCGTTTTCATCGGGGATAGGATGTCCCGCCTCATAAACCCGCATCTTTTTGAGTCTACATGAAGGGCCACAGTGGCCATATTTTGTAATCAATATTCCTGCTGGACTCAAATCGCCAAGCGTATCCTCAATAGCTTTACCCATAAGACAGGATGCCTTGCCAATTCCGGTCACGGCAAATCTTCTGTAACCCCCGTGGCGATATTCGTGACTAATTCTGCCGGCATGTTCTCTCACTTTTTTGTACGGATCAACAGCAGTCAATGAGGCATAAAAAATCTCTTTCAAGAAATCTGTTGTATTATTCCTTTTCACAGGTTCCATTATATTCAAATATCTCACGTGATTCCATTATCCGTGATGAAGACGGTTACTGAACATATTCGTGTAATAACCGTCAGAAGAGATAGAAAAACCGAGAGGCACCTGAACTGCTCAAAATGTATAATAGAGAAGATACGGTGGATCTCTTTGATATCGCTAAAATCATTCATGAGAGGTTGAGAGCGCAGACCGGACATCGAGGAGTTCCTATCAATACCGTCGCACGCGGTGAGCGGACAATAGCCGATCAGATAGGCACAGCCCTTCACCTCCGGAAGCTTTGCGGGCAGTCGCTGATGCAAGACAGAGAGGTTTGCGCTCTCTTGAGCAGGCTCAATCTGCACATTGAGGCTACCCAGAGCGCAATGGTCAGGGCCGGAATAGTGAAGGAGTGCGCCGACTGTGCGGTGAATGGCGAAGGGACGTGTTGCGGAGTTCGCACTGGATATAAGTGCGGCAGCGTTCTTCTCTTGATCAATCTGCTGCTGGGCAGAACCCTTCCTCCTGAGCCAACCGATACACACCTCTGTCATTTTCTGACGAAGCAGAGACGTGCCCTGAGGGCGCGGCCCGTGCTCTGTGTGAATTTCATCTGTCAAAGACTGAGGGATGTTCTTCCGCACAACTCATTGTGTAATGTACAGGATATCGCAGGCGGCGAGCTCAACACTCTGTTTGTCCTTGAGGAGTGCATAAAAAAGAAAATAGGTGCCGCCACGTTGATCAGGGCTCAGAAGCAACGGGATGAAAAGATGTAGGTGAAGATCCCTCTCTCGATGACTTCCTGAAAACAAACAGCCCATAAGGTCCTCCATGTTGATATGTAACTAAATATAGTTGCAATTAATAGCAATAGCTGTTATTATGCATCTTATGACAGCGTCTTAAAGGAGGATATATCTGAGTAAGCGCAAGAAGCTTATTAATCGATTCCTGCTAAAACCCAATGACTTTACTTGGCAGGAACTTATTAGTTTGTTGTCAGGATTTGGATACACATTAACAAAGTCAGGAAAGACAGGTGGCTCAAGGGTTAAATTTATACATGAAAATCTTCCCCCGATAATCCTTCATAAGCCGCATCCAACGAAAGTACTGAAAAAGTACCAGTTGGAGCAAATCGAAGAAACCTTAAGAGAAGAGGGATTGATATGAAAGATATGATGAGATACAAAAACTATTATGGTTCTGTCCGCTACAGTGATGAGGACAAGGTATTTTATGGAAAGGTCGAATTTATCCGTGCTCTCGTCAGCTACGAAGGCACTGACGTTGAATCATTACGCAAGGCCTTTGAGGAAGCTGTGGATGACTACCTTCATACTTGCAAAGAACAGGGTAAGGATCCGGAACATCCTTTCAAGGGCTCGTTCAATGTCCGGGTAGGTTCAAGACTACACCAGCGTATTGCATTAGAAGCAACAAAAAAAGGGGTTACCCTTAATAAATACATAGTCGATATCTTAGAAAAAGAGACCAGGAAGCAAAAGACTGCTTAAATTTTATATCAAATGTTCATCAAAAAGGGTCAGGTCTACACAGGCTGTTGCCCAAATAATCGTAGAACAAAAAATTGAATAAGTTTATAATGCTGCATTCATCACAATATGAGGAGAAGAGAGACATGATGGGAATGCAGCAATCAC
>JBFLXE010000025.1:0-24373 GCA_040757455.1 Nitrospirota bacterium | reverse complement strand
GTGATAGAATCTGGCTGAAAATGCTGCTAAACTTATTCATATACACCTCCGGTCTGGGTTTTGTTAATTGCATAACTATATTACCCAGATCGGAGTTTATCTAAAACTTATTTTGGACAAGTCTGAACTAAAGCAATTGTTAAAAAATTGTCAAGTCTTTTTTTCTTTCGCGGCAATTTTTTCTAAAAAAGTATATTCTCAAAATGTTTTTCCCGTGATTAATTGCGACAATTCTTTCAAGTTCCGGCTGCTTCTTATCCTCGACGTGATCATGGCGAAGAAGAATGGTTAAGGGTTAAGAGTATTCTCAGAAAGACGATACAGACATCGGACAGATCAGGCAAGTCTGTCATACCTGAGACCTTGCCTTGATTTTATCTTTCCCTTTTCATTAATCTTATTAGGTACTGCGGATTTGTTTCTTAACTATCTTATGTTTTGTTAATAAAGTGTTTGTAATTGTCCGGCTTGCCCGACCCGCCGTCTTTTTGGAGGGACCGGACAATCCAGAACTTATTGAATACACTGGATTCCTGTTTTAACGAGAATGACCAAAAGACACATTATAAACATACGATGTTTACTATTTACTGTCGTTCGTGGAGAGATGCCCGAGAGGCCGAAGGGGCACGACTGGAAATCGTGTGTGGAGCCTAAAAGCTTCACCGTGGGTTCAAATCCCACTCTCTCCGCCAGATTCTCTTTCTCCAGCCCGGAAATGGCCCTTCGCAGCAGGAGGATGTGAATCCCGCCAGGTCCGGAAGGAAGCAGCGGTAAGCATTATAACCTGGGTGCCGGAGGCAGTCTTTTCCGGGCTGGAGAAAGAGAACGGGAAGATCAAATGAGTTATCTGGTTCTGGCAAGAAAATGGAGACCGCAGAGTTTCGATGACCTGATAGGTCAGGAGCCTATTGTGCGTATTTTGAAAAACTCGCTTGATCAGGGCAGAGTTGCACATGCTTATCTTTTCTCTGGTCCCCGTGGGGTAGGCAAAACCTCAACAGCAAGGATCCTCGCAAAAGCTTTGAATTGCGAGCACGGGCCGACATCCTCACCATGTGGTTCATGCGTCTTTTGTGCATCCATCACCGATGGTTCTTCCGTTGATGTAATGGAAATAGACGGCGCGTCGAACAACAGTGTAAATGACATAAGGGATTTGCGGGAAAGAGTCAAGTATGTCCCTTCAGCGGGTAGATATAAAGTCTACATAATTGATGAAACACACATGTTATCCGATGCCGCATTCAACGCACTCCTAAAAACACTGGAAGAGCCTCCTGCCCATGTCATCTTCGTTCTCGCAACGACAGCTCCCAGGAAAATTCCTGCAACGGTGCTCTCACGCTGTCAGCATCTGCCTTTTAAAAGGATCGCAAACTCGAAGATAAAGGAGCGTATCAAAGAGATATCAGGGGCCGAGCGAATCAGTGTCTCAGGCCCTGCCGTGGAGATGATCGCAAGAGCCGCAGACGGAAGTATGAGGGATGCCCTCACAATACTGGATCAGATTTCATCCTTTTCATCAAATATCAGTGATGCTGATGTCAAAGATCTTCTCGGAATGACGGATTTCGGGGTTCTTTCTGCTCTGTCTTCAGCCCTCATAAAAGGTAGCAGAGAAGAGATAATAGACGTCGTAAGTGAACTTGCAGAAAAAGGCGCTGATATCAGATCTGTCATCAAAGAACTGATCCAGCTTTTCAGGGACATGGTAGTTTCGGGCATTGTCAAAAAACCGGAGGAGATACTTGACCTCAGCAAAGAGGAGATGGATAAAATTGGAGATATTTTGTCCATGACATCTGAAGATCATCTTGTTCTTTTACTTTCGGAGTTGATGAAGGCAGAGATTGATATCAGACATGCCTCCAATCCTCGCCTCACTTTCGAAATGTCTCTTTTGAGGATCAGTTTTCTCAGCGAAATCAGGCCTGTGAAGGAGATTATGGAGGATATCGAGACGTATTTCAGTCTGGCTTGTCCGATAGAAAATCGTAAAGAGAATCTGCAAACCCCGAAATCTCAAGCTGATAGAGGCGGGGGGAAAGAACCGGTCAGGATAGAGCCAGAGATAGTGGATGAGGCGTTACCAGATAACGCAGGTAATGACGATCAGCCCATCACATCATGCGAATCGCAAAATAGAGTGGCCGAAGTAACCATTTCGGGAGAAACATGGGATAGGGCCTTGGCCCGACTGGATCCGCCGCTGGCGTCAAAAATGTCAAAGGCAAGATATGAACTTGAAGGAAACAAACTGCTTATAATTCTTAATGGGGGTTATTCTCTCTTCGCAGATTCAATAAGGAAGAACGCGGACATTATCAGGCAGATTTTCTCTGACGAACTGAAAAATAATATTGAAATAGAAGTGGAAGTCTCGAGGAAGAAAACCGTCCGCAAAAAAGGATTGAAAGAAAAAGTGATGGCTAACCCGGCGATAAAGGAGGTGCTTGAGCTTTTCGGAGGCAGAATTATTGAAGTGACTCCGATAGATAAAGAGAAGACAGACGGAGGAAGCAAGTCCTTTAATCGATATCATAAAAACATGAGCCAGAATGGAGGATGAAGATGTCAAAGAAGATGCTCGGTGACCTCATGCGCGAGGCCCAAAGGCTCCAGACGGAGATGGCAAAGCTGCAGGAAGAGGCCAAGAAGAAGACAGTTGAAGCAACAGCCGGGGGAGGGATGGTTACCGTTGTTGCAAGCGGCGCTATGGAAATCGTTTCGATCAAGATCGAAAAGGAAGTCGTGAACCCGGAGGATGTCGAGATGCTCCAGGATCTTATTACAGCCGCAGCGAATGAGGCATTGCGCCGTGCGCAGGAAATGGTGAACAGCGAAATGTCTAAACTCACCGGAGGCTTGCAGCTGCCCGGTTTAGGCGGCCTGGATAAGTTCTTTTAATCCTCAGCTTTTACCTTTACAATACCGCCGGTTCTGTGAGTCCTGCGTTGTTCCCATGGAGAATTGAGGTTAAAATATAAGTATGAAATTTTTTGTTCTGGACGTCACCGAAGAGGAAATAAAGAGAGAAAAGTTAAAGGCACAGAATCTGAGGAAGACCCAATGGTGGAAAAGGAAACGAGCGTCAGGAATCTGTCATTTTTGCGGCAGAAAGATTCCCCCGAAGGAACTCACCATGGATCATCTGGTTCCTTTGGCGAGAGGAGGCAAGTCTACCAAGGGAAATGTAGTTCCGGCGTGTAAAGAGTGCAATAATAGAAAGAAATACCTTTTGCCTATTGAATGGGAGGAATACCTGAACGCGTTGAAAAAGGATTCCCGGAGCTAAACTGATTTGTCCCCGGACCTCATCAGAAAAATAGACTCCACTATAGGAAAATATTCAATGCTATCAGGTGGAGAAAAAATTGTTGTGGGCCTCTCCGGAGGGCCTGACTCTGTCTGTTTGCTTTATGTTCTCACGCGCCTGAAGGAGAAATACGGATTACACTTGAACGCGCTCTATGTTGACCATGGACTGAGGCCGGCAGAAACACCAACTGAGATTAAATTTTGCAAAAAGTACTGTGAAGATCTCAATCTGCCTTTCATGGCGCGAAGCCTGGACGTAAAGAATTATGCAAAAAACCGCGGGATCAATCTGCAGGAGGCAGCAAGAGAGTTGCGTTACAGAACTTTTCATGAGGCAGTATATGAGATCGAGGCACAGAAAATAGCGCTTGGCCATACGGCGGATGACCAGGCAGAAACACTTCTTATGCGCCTCCTCAGAGGTTCCGGGGTGACCGGTCTGGCCGGAATTCCACCAGTCAGGGGGGATGTTATAAGGCCGTTGCTCGAGGTTGAGAAGAAAGAGATCGAAAAATTCCTGGATGATGAAGGGATAAATTTTATCGTTGACACATCGAATCTCAGACGTGATTATCTCCGCAACAAAATCAGATTGTCATTAATGCCCATGCTAAGGGAATTCAATCCAGATATTGTCAGATCGCTTTCGATGACGGCAGAGATCTTCAGGGATGAAGAACGGTATTTTGAGATTATTGTTACAAAGACGCTAATGGAACTTATAAGTAGAAAGACTGAAGGCCGTATAGAGCTATTCCTCACTCCATTCGAGATTATGGACAAGGTGATTATCAGGAGAGTTTTACGCCGGGCGATAGCTGAGACGAAAGGGCTGAGGGGAATAAGTTTCATTCATATTGAAGATATAATCGAACTCATAAAAGGGGGGAATCCCGGCGACAGGCTGTATCTGCCAAAGGGCATAAGGATAATAAAGGAGTACTCTACACTAATTTTGACTTCGGAGCCGGCCGTCAAGTTGGGCTCTTACACGCTGACAGTTCCCGGGGAGACCGTTTTTGAAGAAGCGGGGACGTTGATAAAGGCTTCAGTGGTTGAGGGTGGGGAATTAACCGGTCCTCAAAACAAATCTGTTTCCTGGAAGGACACGGCTATCCTTGATGCAGACAGATTGGTCTTCCCTTTGGTTATCAGATCAAGAAGAAATGGTGACTTTTTTTATCCTGCCGGATTTGGAAGGCGGAAAAAATTGCAGGATTTTTTTGTTGATGAGAAGATACCAAGAAATGAACGCGATAGAATACCACTTTTAGTATCAGGGCACGATATCGTCTGGGTGGTCGGGCACCGGGGCGATGAGAGGTTCAAAGCCACAGAAGAAACCAGAAAAGCTCTTAGGTTGGAAGTGAAAAAGATCAGGGATTAAATGATGGGTATAACGGGCGAAACAGTAAGGGTGCGATTTGCGCCAAGTCCCACGGGGCATCTTCATATTGGAGGGGCACGGACTGCTCTTTTCAACTGGCTTTTTGCAAGGCACAGCAAAGGCGTATTTATATTGCGCATAGAAGACACAGATAGGACTCGCTCGACTGAAGAGTATATAGATTCGATCTTAGAGGGATTAGGGTGGCTCAAACTCGATTGGGCTGAAGGACCGTACAGACAGACGGACAGATATGATATCTACAGAAAATATGCTGACACACTTTTGAAGGAGGGGAAGGCTTATCACTGTTATTGCACGCCCGAAGAGCTTGAAGAAAGAAGAAGGGAGGCTTTTTCTCAAGAAAAGTCGCCGAAGTACGATGGCCGATGCAGAACTTTGAAGAAACCCCCTCCGGGGAGAAAGGCCGCGGTACGTTTCAGAATGCCCCAGGAAGGCCAGGTTTGCGTCGATGATCTAATCAAGGGAAGAACAGTTTTTGATAACGCCCTTCTCGATGATTTGATAATTCTGAGATCCGACGGTACGCCGACATATAATTTTACTGTCGTTGTTGATGACGTAGATATGAATATCACACATGTCATTAGAGGGGATGACCATCTGAACAATACTCCCAAGCAGATACATATTTACGATGCCCTCGGCTATAAGATTCCGTTTTTTGCACATCTTCCCATGATCCTCGGGCCGGACAAGACAAGGCTCAGCAAAAGGCATGGTGCGACGTCTGTACTCGCGTACAAGGATATGGGATATCTTCCGGATGCGCTGGTGAATTATCTTGTGAGGCTTGGATGGTCCCATGGGGACCAGGAGATATTCAGCCGGGATGAATTGATTGAATATTTTACATTGGAAAATGTGGGCAAATCGTCAGCCGTGTTTAACCCCGAAAAACTCCTCTGGCTTAATGGACAGTATATGATAAAATCAACAGCCGGGGAGCTTGCTCAACTTGTTATCCCTTTCCTGATGAGGGAAAAAATAATAAGCGAAGGAGATATTCCTGATAAGGAGTGGCTCTCGCGGGCAGTTGCTACATTGAAAGAGCGAAGCAGGACGCTGACGGAACTTGCACATTTATTGAAGTATTACATTACTGATTACGTTGAGTATGAAAATAAGGCGAAGGAGAAGTTTTTGAATGAAAAGAATCTCGAAAATCTTATTGAATCTAAAAGACTGCTTGAAGGCATGGAGGCATTCATTGCACCCGAAATCGAAAAAGTCTTTAAATCCCATATTGAAGAGAGAAATATAAAACTTGGTCATATCGCGCAGCCTCTGCGGGTCGCACTTACGGGCAGGACAGAAAGTCCGGGAATATTTGACGTTATTGAAATCATCGGAAGGGAAAAAGTCTTGAAGAGATTGGATAGGGCAATCGAAACAATCCGGGGCTCTGCATATAGAAGCGAAGTTCAAAGGGAAAAGGAATAAGAATGTCCGAAAACGGATATAAGCCGACACATTTCATACGGGAAATAATAAAAGAGGATATAAAGAATAGCAAATACGGAGGCAGGATTCACACCAGGTTTCCTCCAGAACCTAATGGGTATTTACACATCGGCCATGCAAAATCTATCAACCTCAATTTCGGACTTGCGGCCGAATTTGGCGGTCTGTGCAATTTGAGATTTGATGATACTAATCCGGTTAAGGAAGAGGCCGAATATGTAGAATCGATAAAGAAGGACGTTAGATGGCTCGGTTATGACTGGGGCGACAGGCTCTTCTTTGCCTCGGATTATTTCGACCAGTTTTATCTCTATGCCATTGAATTGATAAAGGCTGGAAAGGCTTATGTATGTGATTTGAGCCCGGATCAGATTAGAGAGTACAGAGGTACATTGACCGAGCCGGGCAGAGAAAGTCCCTATCGAAACCGTACTGTTCAGGAAAACCTTGACCTCTTCGAAAGAATGAAAATGGGTGAATTCGAGGAAGGGTCCCGCACGCTCAGGGCAAAGATCGACATGAAATCCGGGAATCTGAACATGCGCGATCCTGTGATTTACCGTATTCTGAAGGCCCGACATCACCGTACCGGGGATAAATGGTGCATTTATCCTATGTATGATTACGCTCATTGCATTTCAGACTCGATTGAAAAAATTACACATTCGATCTGTACGCTGGAGTTTGAGGATCATCGCCCTCTTTATGACTGGTTTCTGGATCAACTGGGAATCTATCACCCACGGCAGATCGAATTTGCAAGGCTTAATCTCAGCCATACAGTTTTGAGCAAAAGGAAACTTGTGGAACTGGTGACGGAGGGCCGTGTGAAAGAATGGGACGATCCGCGGATGCCGACTATTTCAGGTTTCCGGCGGCGGGGTTATACACCTGAGTCAATCCGGGACTTTTGCGAGCGCATTGGCGTAGCAAAAAGAGAGAGCCTGGTGGATATTGCCCTTCTTGAGCATTGCCTGCGTGAAGATCTGAATAAAAGAGCCCTGCGCGTTATGGCGGTATTGAGACCCCTGCGGGTGGTGATAGTTAACTATCCGGAAGATCTCACTGAGGATATGGAAGCAATAAATAATCCAGAGGACCTGTCCATGGGAACGCGAAAAATTCCTTTTTCGCGGGTTATCTATATTGAGCAGGATGATTTTCGTGAGCACCCGCCAAAGCACTTTTTCCGACTTGCACCGGGGCGTGAGGTGAGGCTCAGATATGCATATTTCATAAAATGCACAGACGTGGTGAAGGATGAGAAGACAGGAAAGATTATCGAAGTCCGCTGCACGTATGATCCGGCGACAAGGGGCGGTGATGCGCCCGACGGCCGTAAAGTAAAATCCACGCTTCACTGGGTTTCTGCTGCGCACGCATTGAAAGTGGAAGTGCGCCTCTACGACCATCTGTTTCTCAAGGAGAATCCATCTGACACGGAAGGAAGAGAAGATTTCGCAACCTCCCTGAATCCGGAATCCCTGATAACTCTTAAACCATGCTTTGTCGAGCCAGGTTTGAACAATGCTTCGCCCGGTGACCGTTTCCAATTTGAGAGACTGGGCTATTTTTGTGTGGATACCGATTCGACCAGAGAAACTCTGATATTCAACCGTACCGTATCGCTCAGGGATTCGTGGGCGAAGGCAGAGAAAAAACAATTAAAGTAGAGATGAATATTTTGCTCGGAAAATGCAATGTCATCCTGAGACTTCGGCATGAGCTCAATCGAACGCTTGTAGAATGTCATCCTGAGCTTGTCGTTCGCCTCAGCGAATCCGCCGGGGCGGAAAGGATGACAGTCATGTTTCGACCCTTCGACAAGCTAAGGGCTCACCATGACAGGATAATTTTCATGTTCCTTTGTGCCGTATATGGGGCATGAACGTCTGGGCTGCAGTGAACGTTATGTGTTCTCAATCAATATATCGTGTATTAATTCAGAATAGATGAGTTACATTTCTGTCATAGGAGCTGGAAGCTGGGGGACTACTCTCGCATGTCTTCTTTCGGAGAAAGGCTATGATGTGACTCTATGGGTTCGCGAGAAAGATCTCGCGGAGGAAATGGACAGGACAAGAGAAAACAGAATTTACTTGCCTGGGATCACGATTCCCGAGGATATCAAAATCACACATATCATCGGGGAGGCTCTCGGAAGGTCACGATACGTTGTAAATGCAGTTCCTGCACAGTATGTGCGCGGTGTCTTCACCGGCACCCGCAATCATTTTATGGATGACACAGTCCTGGTCAGCGTATCAAAGGGAATAGAACAGGGAACGCTTCTGACAGTCTCGGCGATACTGAGAGAACTGACATCCCTTCCCGTGGCTGCGCTTTCGGGACCGAGTTTTGCAAAAGAGGTAATAAGGAAATTGCCGACTGCAGTGACACTTGCTGCGGAAGACAAAAAGAATGCTATCACGCTCCAGGAAATATTTAATGTCGATTATTTCAGGGTCTACACACACGATGACGTCATTGGCGTTGAGTTGGGAGGAGCTTTAAAAAACGTGATGGCCATCGCAGCAGGCATTTCTGACAGCCTCGGCCTCGGTTATAATGCCCGGGCGTCTCTCATCACACGAGGGTTGGCAGAGATGACAAGGCTTGGGGTCGCAATGGGCGCCAAAGAAAAGACTTTCTCAGGATTAAGCGGAATCGGTGACCTTGTCCTTACCTGCACAAGCGACCTTTCGCGAAATTATACGGTCGGAATGAAACTCGGAAAGGGCATGAAACTGAGGGAGATTATGGCAGAAAGCAGGAGCGTGGCAGAGGGTGTGACAACTGCTGAATCGGCGCATGAACTTTCGAGAAAATTCGTGGTCGAGATGCCGATTGTGGAACAGGTTTACGGAGTCATTCACGATGAGGAGGAACCGCACATGGCAGTAAAAAAACTTATGGAACGCTCTCTGAAATCAGAATTTGATGAATAGTGGATATCAGACCTGTCCAAAATGAGAAAATTGATATGGCTGAATACCTCATAAACACAATGAATCGACAAGATATCTATATGGCAAACCTCGTCTTGTTACTGATGAATCAAGGATGACGCCAGTATTTATGTACAAAGCAGGATGTGGATTAATTTTGCAAGGTGTCGTCATTGTGTTTCTTCGGCATCCAGCCATATTTCAAGATATTCTGGACAGCGGTTAGCAGATGTTGGAATTTAAGGTTTAAATGTATAACGCAAAAATCAAAAAATTGCTGGAATCGGTAAGATCAGGAAAATTAAGTGTCCAGGCTGCTTTCAGTGAATTAAAACATCTTCCGTATGAAGATCTTCTTATTGCCAGGGTTGACCACCACAGGCACATAAGGCAGGGTATCCCGGAGGTGGTATTTGCGGCGGGTAAAATGGTAGAAGATGTTGTGGAGATTGCCCGGTCTCTTTATCGAAGGAGCGGGAGGGTACTGATCACAAAGGCATCTCCTGAGGTACATGAGAAACTGGGTATCACGAAATCAAAATTCTATCCTGTTTCCGGAACTATTACGGTTAATGAAGAGCGTAAAAAGAGGGGTAATATATTGATACTATCTGCCGGTACATCGGATATTCCTGTTGCAGAAGAGGCAGCAGTGACAGCGGCGTTTCTTGGCAGTAAGGTCGAGACTCTCTACGATGTCGGCGTTGCGGGCATACACAGGCTAATGGACGTTGGCAGGCGTCTCTCTGCCGCGAAAGTGATCATAGTAGTTGCAGGCATGGAGGGTGCGCTCCCTTCAGTCGTTGGCGGCCTCACTGACAGGCCTATCATTGCGGTTCCCACATCTGTGGGATACGGCGCGAATTTTGGAGGACTGACTGCGCTCTTTGCGATGCTGAACTCCTGTGTGCCTGGTATCGCCGTGATGAATATCGACAACGGCTTTGGTGCGGGATGCCTCGCACATAAGATCAACATATCAAGTTGACAACGGTTTTCAGTCTAATCTATACTTAATTTGATCCCTGGGGGAGGCTATAGCCTGAGAGGCCCGATAAAACATCGGGCGACCCCTCGAACCTGATACGGGTAATACCGGCGTAGGGAATGGGAAGGTATAGACCGTATCCTTCAGGGGTACGGTTTTTTGTTTTATGAGGCTCACAATAAACGGAAGTATTTTTGAGGCAAAAGAAGCGTCCACTATTATGGATCTCCTCGATGAGCTCTCGATAAAACCTGATCGGGTTGCCGTAGAGGTAAATCTCTCTATCGTCAGGAAAGCGGATTATTCCGTATTCCGGTTGAATGAAGGTGACAGGGTTGAGATTGTGAATTTTGTAGGGGGAGGATGAATTCTCATGGGTTCAAGGAGTCGAGGATTCGAGTGGCCGAGCAATTCAAGTGTAACTTGAATTCTGGAACCTTCGAGAATCTTTTATAGTGTGAGGGCCAAAAATTATGGAAGATAAACTTATTATCAAGGGCATTGAATTTAAATCGCGTCTTTGGGTGGGGACTGGCAAGTACAAAGACTTCGAAGAGACCAAGAAAGTCGTGGAAGCGTCGGGCAGTGACGTTGTGACCGTTGCCGTGCGGCGTATAAATATTCTGGACCGGAACTCGGAGAATCTTCTGGATTACATTGATCCCACTAAATACAAGATTCTGCCCAACACCGCCGGGTGTTACACAGTGGAGGATGCGTTGCGTTATTCCAGACTTGCCAGAGAAGCCGGTATCTCAGACCTGATAAAACTCGAAGTGATAGGGGATGAAAAGACTCTTTTCCCGGATACGTGGGGTCTCCTGAAAGCCACAGAGATTCTTGCGAAGGAAGGTTTTGTTGTTCTTCCCTATACGAATGACGATCCTGTCATGGCCAGGAGGCTTGAGGATGCAGGAGCTGCAGCGGTCATGCCTCTGGGTGCACCGATCGGATCTGGCCTGGGCATAAGGAACCCTTACAACATAAAAATAATACTCGAGACAGTTAAGCTTCCAGTAATCGTGGACGCAGGCGTTGGCACTGCATCTGATGCAACCGTGGCAATGGAACTTGGCTGTGATGCAGTGCTGATAAATACCGGCATAGCCTGTGCAAAAAATCCGATCGCCATGGCTGAGGCAATGAAATATGCTGTTATGGCGGGCAGACTGGCGTATAAGTCTGGCAGAATCCCGAAAAAACTCTATGCGACGGCAAGCAGTCCTGTAGAGGGCATGCTTTAGCCTCTCTTACAATTGATGAAAAACTGGCTGGAAGATCTGAAGCTTTATCTGATAACCGACAGGAAGATTTATAAAACTCAATGTGCTCTTTACTTTGCTCTTGAAGATGCCCTGAATGAAGGAGTGAAGGCTGTCCAGTTGAGGGAAAAGGACCTTCCGGTAAGAAAACTCCTTGAAATGGCACACTGGATGAGAGAATTGACAGGGGAATATGGTGCCAAACTTTTGATTAATGACAGAGTTGATGTTGCTCTGTCAGTTGGAGCGGATGGTGTGCATCTCGGCCAGAAAAGCATCCCTCCTTACGCCGTTCGAAAGGTCGCCAGGAATAAATTATTGATAGGCTCCTCGGCACACAGTCTCACAGAAGCCTTGAAGGCTGAACGCGAGGGTGCTGATTTTATTACCCTTGGCCCGGTTTACGAAACGCCATCAAAGCTTTCCTATGGTCATCCTGTAGGAGTAGAAACTCTGAGAACAGTGAAATTAGATTTACGCATACCTGTACTGGCCATCGGAGGAATAAAGCCTGACAGGGTTCGAGAGGTTAGGGAGGCTGGAGCAGATGGCGTTGCGTTAATATCTGCAATCCTTGCAGCAGAGAACGTGAAGGATGCAGCGAGGAACTTTGTGAGGTTGGTGAAATGACAAGAATAGATTTGACAAAGAAGGGAATAGTTACAGATGAAATAAGAGAAGTTGCACTCTTAGAAGGTAGAGAGCCGGAGAGGCTTGCCCTCGATCTTTCCTCAGGCGTGGCAGTCATTCCCAGAAATATTCTTCACAACATAAAACCTATTGGCATAGGAAGAGGGCTGAAGACCAAGGTGAACGCAAACATCGGAACATCGAAGGATAGGGTTTCTATTGATGACGAAATAGAGAAGCTACGCGTGATAGTTAGATACGGTGCCGATGCAGTTATGGACCTTTCAACGGGGGGACCGATTAAGGAGATCAGAAATCTGCTTTTAGGAAAATCACCTCTTTCGGTTGGCACTGTGCCCGTTTATGAAGCCGCGATCGCTGCAGCTGAAAGATATGGGACAATCTCACGAATGACATCTGATGATATCTTTGGAGTCATCGAAAAGCACGCTGAGGAAGGTGTTGATTTTGTCACTGTCCATTGCGGTGTAACGCAGAGAGCCATCAACAGGCTGAAGGATGAAGGGAGAGTTTTGGATATAGTTAGTCGCGGGGGCTCATTTATGCTCGAATGGATGATTTACAATGAAAAAGAAAACCCCCTGTATGAACACTATGACAGGCTTCTTGAAATCGGACGACGGTACGATTTGACGCTGAGCCTGGGTGACGGGCTGCGTCCCGGCTGTCTTGAAGACGCAACGGATAGGAGTCAGATTGAAGAACTGCTGACCATAGGAGAATTAAGAGATGCAGCGCTTGAGGCAGGGGTTCAGACAATAATAGAAGGGCCGGGCCATGTGCCATTGAACCAGATTGAACTCAATATAAAGATTCAGAAGGAGATCTGCAAGGGCGCTCCGTTCTATGTCCTCGGGCCTCTTGTGACCGATATCGCAATGGGATATGATCATATAGCCGCTGCTATAGGTGGTGCAATCGCAGGTGCCGCAGGTGCTGACTTTCTCTGTTATGTGACGCCTGCAGAGCATATCCGGCTACCGAACATCGATGACGTCAAAGAGGGACTCATCGCTTCGAAAATCGCAGCGCATGCTGCAGATATCGCCAAAGGGGTGCCAGGTGCCGCGGAACGCGACAGAATGATGTCGGTATACAGAAAGAATCTTGATTGGGATGGCCAGATCGAGTTAAGCTTCGATCCCGATAAGATCAGGAGATGGCGTGCCGAAGTCCCTCCCACAGAGACCGATGTTTGCAGCATGTGCGGAGAGTTCTGTGCTATAAGAATTGTCGAAAAAGCATTAAAAAAAAGAAATAGAGACTCTGTGCGGCAGGAAGACAGAACAGATAAAGTATGAAAATTGCGCTTACGATAGCAGGCTCCGATCCTACCGGTGGCGCAGGTCTTCAAGCGGACCTTAAGGTCTTCAGGGCTTTTAATATCCACGGCCTGTCTGTGGTATCTGCCATCACTGCACAGAATACAGAGGGTGTTCATTCAATCTTTCCGGTAGAAAAGGCATTCTTGAATGAACAGTTGAAAGTTCTTCTCGAAGACATAAGGCCGGATGCATTAAAAATCGGGATGCTTTACAGTAAAGACGCTGTCGATTTAGCAGGCACTATCCTATCGCGCTATTCCCTGGGCAATATTGTTATTGACCCTGTTACGGTTTCCTCATCTGGTGTGAGCCTCGTTGAAGACGGGACCCTGGATGCGCTGAGGGAGGTAATTTTTCCGCTCGCGAGGGTTATTACTCCAAACATCTATGAGGCGTCTGTACTGACCGGAATCATAATCGAAGACATAGAGCAGACAAAAAAAGCAGCGGAAGCACTGAAGAAGATGGGACCTGATGTTGTAGTCATCACGGGTGGTCATCTCGATGACAGAGCGCGCGATCTCTATTTCGATGGAAGTTTTTATATAATAGAAAGCGAAAAAATGAGTGGTGAATATCACGGGACGGGGTGCGCTTTCTCGGCTGCGGTGACCGCCCAGCTATCCGCAGGCCATTCACCTCTGGAATCTGTGAGAGCGGCGAAGGAATTTGTCAACATATCGATAAAGAGGGCCTACCATCCCGGCCGGGGCATGGGGCTGTTGAATCTGTAAAAATGCCAAAGGGAAAGACTTTCTTTCACTGCCAGACGTGCGGCTACATGAGTCCGAAATGGCTTGGGAAATGTCCGGATTGCGGCTCGTGGAATAGTCTTATAGAAGAGAGAAAAGAACCAATGAAACGGTATGCAACTTTGGCCTCTCATATGGGCAGGTCAGAACCCCGGCCTCTAAGTGAGATTGCGGGTCAGGCCGGACAGAGGATGTCTACAGAGATTAAGGAGCTTGACAGAGTCCTTGGTGGCGGAGTGGTTCCAGGCTCTGTGATTCTTATAGGCGGAGATCCAGGAATCGGAAAATCTACTCTTCTTCTGCAGGCTCTGGAGGGCCTGTCTGGCCAATACGGCCGCGTCCTCTATGTCTCAGGGGAGGAATCGCCTGAACAGATAAAGATCAGGGCAGACAGACTCACGATACATTCCGGAGACATCATCCTGCTTTCAGAGACTTCGATTGAGGCGATTCTCGATACGGCGTCAAAACTGTCGCCGGAAGCGATCGTAATTGATTCCATTCAGACCGTCTATACCGAAGAACTTGTCTCTGCACCGGGTTCAGTCAGCCAGGTAAGAGAATCTGCTGCGAAGTTGCTGCTATATGCGAAAAGGTCTGATACCCCCGTATTTCTCGTTGGACATGTGACGAAAGACGGGGCGATTGCTGGTCCGCGCATTCTGGAGCATATCGTTGATACAGTACTTTATTTTGAAGGGGATGGGGGGCATTCCTACCGCATATTGCGGGCTGTTAAAAATCGTTTTGGTTCTGCAAATGAGATCGGGATATTCGAGATGTCTGATTCGGGGCTCCGGGAGGTTGATAATCCGTCTGAACTCTTCCTCCTTGAGAGACCGCTTAATGTTTCTGGCTCGGTTGTAGTGGCAAGCATCGAGGGAACCAGACCTTTAATGGTTGAGATGCAGTCTTTAGTTTCGCAGACGACATTCGGGATCCCCCGGAGAACGTCAATAGGGGTTGACTATAACCGGGTGAACCTCCTCGTCGCTGTGCTCGAGAAAAGGGCCGGGCTCCATCTTGGTGGAACGGACATCTTTGTTAACGTTGTCGGGGGGTTGCATATAGCCGAGCCAGCGGTTGACCTCGGTATTATAGCGGCCATATCTTCATCCTTGAAAGATATCCCCGTGGATCCCCGACTGTTTGTTTTTGGCGAGGTCGGTCTTTCGGGTGAAATAAGGGCTGTTGGCCAGGTTGAACCGAGACTGAAAGAGGCAGCAAAGATAGGCTTTAAGAAGGCTGTCATACCATTCACGAATTCACAAAAACTCAAGTATGACTTTGAAATTGAGATTGCAGGTGTACACAATGTTGAGGATTGTCTCGAAGCTATTCTTAATTAGCGCCATTTCTTTGTTGGTATCTTGCGCAACAAGGCATGTGGAAATACCTGTTTATACAGGTATTGACGCGAAGGAGGCCCTTAAATCGAGAAATAATGTTTCAGCGATAGACACATCCTTTTCATTAACCTTCGAAAAGGAAGACGCACATGTAAGAGGATCCGGTGTCCTGAATATAGCCAAGAACGGAGACTTGAGCCTGCGCGTCTATTCCTTCGGATTTCTTGCCTTTGAAGTCACATCTGAAAATGGAATTGTGAGAAGCAGCCCGGCAATCGATAAGGATAAGGCCCTGATGTTAACCTCTGGTCTCAGGGACTGTCTTTTTTGGTGGGATGTGGAAGATGGTGAAATAGAAGAGGACAATGAGAAATATCTCGTAAAGAATTTCTCAAGAATCCTGTGGGTGGACAAACAGAGTTTATTTCCGCTGAAACAGAAGATTCTTTTGCCGGATGACAGAGAACTTGAAATCTATTATGAATATCCGAAGTCATTCAGTGAAACATGGTATCCCTCAAGAATTAAGATTCAATTCCACCGCTATTCCCTGATCATGGAGATCAAGGATATATCATTTGTCTGTGGCGTTTAAACCGAGATCAACTGCAGCGGTCTTAATCGTAAGACTGTCCACCTGGGTCGCTTTGGCGAGATAACCCTCCAGGAGTGCATTATCACAGACGGTGTTTATGAGCCTTGGGATGCCCTGTGTATATTGATAGATTAGTTTTATCGCATCATCGGACAATATCTCTTTGTTACAGCCTGCAACTCTGAGCCTGTGTTTAATATAATCTCGCATGTCTTCTTCGGAAAATTCCTTTAATCTTATCTTAACAGCCACCCTCTGACGGAGGGGTTCATCAAGAGAGAGGACATCTTCGAGTTCCGGAAGTCCATAAAAGATAAAATTTAGCATTTTTCCGTCCGGAGACTCCATATTGAGCAGCCCTCTGAATTCCTCCATTATCTCCTTTGAATTGAGCATCTGCACCTCGTCGATCATGACAATAGCCTTTTTCCCCTCCTCATTTATCTCGGTGAGCCTGCTGTAGATCTGGGAGAGAAGCTCCACCTTGTCGTTCTTTAAATCTCGAACGCCAAGCTGGATCGCAAACTTCCTGAATAACCATTCTGACGTCACGGTCGAATGGACAACGACGAGGAGGGCTGCTTCGTATTCATTTTCATCGAGTTCTTCGAGAAATTTCCGGGCAAGAGTTGTCTTACCCGTACCTATTCCGCCAATAACGACTGCCAGACCTTTTCGTGTGTCAACCGCATATTTGAGCCTTACAAGGGCGTCGGAATGCTGGCGGCTGCTGTAATAAAACCTGCTGTCAACGACATTTGAGAAAGGATGCTCTTTTAGGCCATAGTATTCGAGATAGTCCATTTATATGTAAGAGACCCTGTCTTTTCTGTCTTTGGGCTTCTTCTGATCACTGTCTTCGCTGACAGCCGTCCGCAGCCTGTCTATCTTGTCAGCGACAGACCTGAATTTGGCGTTCCATCCGTATATTTCGGTGTATGTGCTGAGAGCCTCACTGAGGTTGCCATTTTTTTCATATGCTTCGGCGAGATCATATTTCATAGCCCAGTATGGCTCACCCTTATCCTCCATCTTATCGATCGCGCTCTTCAAAACATCGATCGCAAGGGGGAAGAGTCCCTTTTCCATATAACACACTCCAAGCATATTGGAAGAGGGGACAAATCGCCTGGAGTCTTTTCTGGATGTCTGGAATTCCCTTATCGCATCGTCAACTAATCCCATCTCCTTGTATGCTATGCCCAGATTATAGTGCGTTTCATAATCTTCTTCCTCAAGTTCCTTCTCCAGACCTTTTTTAAATTCGTTGAATATGTCCATGACGTCACTGTCCAGAGCGGGCTCGGCAATCTCTTCTGCCTCGACGAAACCTTCTTCGGGTACTAACATTTCTTCTCGTTTCTCTTTAATTTCCTGAATGTTCTCTGTAGTTTCAGTCAGCTGGCCGAGGGAGGCCAGTTTCTGACGGATCTCTTCGTCACCCGGGAAAAGAGTTTGAAGCCTTTCCAGAATCTCCCTAGCTTCCTCGATCAGACCCTGTCTCGCATAAAAATCGGCTTCGGCTATTTCTTCGCTGTAGTCGTCCGGTACCGCAGTCTCGCGAGGAGGGATCGCGGCCCCCTCCTGCATTACAGGTATTTCCATGCCAGCAAGTCTAGGATCCCCAGGTGATATTTCAAAAGCTTCTTTGATGATCTCAGTAGCCTTTTTGCTTTCTCCGGCCTTTTCATAAAGTTCACTCAAGGTAATGCATTCAGAAACTGCTTGTTCCATGTCGCCTGTATTCCTATAGAATGATTTCAATCTAAGGTGAAGATCGATATTTTCCGGATGGCTTTCCCTGAATAGGTCGAGAAGATTTTTTGCATTTTCATAGAGCCCATATCTCATATAAATGTCTGTTTCAACAAGAGCTTCATCGATAGTCTTTTCTGCATCCGGCGGAATGGATTCCAAACTTACTTCTTTTTCCAGCTCAATAACCTTGGATCTCAAAGACTCATCATCAGGTGACATCTTAAGTGCTTCTCTATAACAATTAAGTGCCTCCATCTGCTGGCCTCTTTCGATATGAACATCTCCGAGGGCAATGAGCTCACTAATTATCTGGGGATATTCACCGAGGTGCATATAGAGCGTAACAAGCCTCTTTCCAGTTTCGATTGGGTCTATATCTTTGAAAGACTGGAGAATTTCAATGGCATCATCGTAATTTTCACCGATTAACATTTCATCAAGGACTGGTAAATATTCAGACCACGCCTTCTCTCTGTCCCCTTCCTTTAAATAAGTATCTCCGAGGAGTCTCTTTGCTCTAAGGTTGGCAGGTTCTATTTCGATGATACTTTCGAGGTACGTTCTGGCTTCATGGAACTTATCACACTTTACCGAAATTTCTGCCGATCGAAGAAGGATGTCAATATCCTGAGGGAACAGATTCACAGCCTCCTTCATCTGTTCTGCGGCTTTTTGGAGGTCACCGGCTTTTTCATAGAATGATGTGAGCCTGAGGATGGCATCCTTATTCAGGGGGTCGGCATCAAGAACCTTCCGATAATATTCAAGGGATTTTTCTGAGTCTCCTTTTTCATCATAGAGTTCCGCAACATGAACGTACTGTTTTGCCGCTTCCGACAAAAGGTCTTCCCTAACATAGATTTCAGCGACTTTGATTCTGAGGGGAATATTCGAGGGCGAAAGAGCGAGTATCTTTTCATATATCTCAAGGAGTTTTTCTTTTTTCCTCTCCTTCGAGAGACTATCGGCCGCGGCGAGGTAAAATTTTATCGCATCCGTTATAAGCCCCTTCCCCTCGTTAAGATCGCCGAGGGATATGAGTGCAGTGGAATCAGAGGGGTTTATATTGAGGATTTTCTTATACAGCGCGAGTGCCTTGAGCGAGAAGCCTTCCTGGCGAAATATCTCGGCCGCTTTATGAAAGAGATCAACAGCATTTTTCTTGTCTCCTTTTTTAAGATAAAGATCACCTATTGTATTGAATGTATTTGCATCGGGATATTCTTTAACTAACTTTTCCCATTCAGCGATAGCCTTATCTATCTGACCGCGAGCCAGATACCTCTGAGCCTCTTTTATAATGAGCGATTTATCCGACATTTAGTTTACTATTGAAAGTATCACAATTGACAAAAGCTGTCAACAAAACGATATTTTTAATAAAACTGTTTGAATAGAATTTATACTTTCTTGCAGCTATTTATGGGTGATAATATAGGAAAGTACAGATTTGAAATTAGAATCGCAAGCTGACAAGAAAATGGTAAATAAAGAAGCGGTATTATCGTTTTTTAAAGGAGAGTTAACGCGGCCTCTCAGTTTCAGAGAAATAGCCGTCCAGATGAAGCTTGCCCGTGCTGAAGCAAGAGCCTTGCGCAGAATTCTTAAGGAACTTTCCCGTAAAGGAGAAATCGTCAGGACAAGAAAGGGACTTTATGGTCCATCTGAAGACATGAATCTTGTGACCGGTTATTTTGAACCACACAAGGAAGGGTATGGCTTTCTCATAATGGAGAAACCGGGACAAAGAGACATATTTATCCCCGCCTGGGCGACTATGGGGGCTATGAGCAATGACAGGATTCTCGTCCGCGTCGAAAATTGGGAAAAGCGGGAAGGCCGCATCATAAGAATCCTGGAGAGGATTCACACGAGAATAGCGGGAAAACTTGAGGTCACAAAACTGGGTCTCTTTGTGAGGCCAAAGGATAGGTCCATCAATTTTGATATTTACATCCCAGCCAAAGAACGTGGCATTGCCAAAGACAAGGATTTCGTTATTACGGAAATAATCAATTATCCCACGGATAGAAAACCTCCCACGGGAAGGATAGTTAAAGTACTGGGAAAGCCGGAGGAGCCCCGGGCCGAAATAGAATCTATCATTGACGAATTTAATCTCCCGAAAAGATTTCGTAGGAAAGTAATTGACGAGGCAAGCTTATTATACCGGAAGCGCATGAAGGAGATGGAAGGCGATGTGGTAAAAAGAAAGGATTTGAGGCACATCCGGACTGTCACGATAGACGGCGAAAATGCGAAAGATTTTGATGATGCAATATCGATAAACCTTGAGAAACACGGTTACAAGCTTTTCGTTCACATCGCCGATGTCGGCTACTATGTGAAGTGGGATTCTGCCATTGACCTGGAAGCCAGAGAAAGAGGTACCAGTGTGTATTTCCCCGACAGAGTCTTACCGATGCTGCCCAGAGAGCTTTCTGAAGACGTGTGCAGTCTTAAGCCGGGGGTCGAGAGATTTACCTTCACAGTCGAGATGGACTTCGATAGGGATGGAAACAGGATCAGTTCGAGATTCTATCCGAGTCTTATCATAAGCGATGAGAGGATGACATATACCAATGTCAAGAAAATCCTTATTGAGAATGATAGGCGCCTCCGGGAGAAATATGATTACCTGCTGCAGGATTTTGATCTCATGGCGGAATTGTGCGGCATTTTGAGAAACAGAAGGATTCAGCGGGGTAGTCTCGACTTTGACCTGCCTGAACCCGAAATTCTGCTTGATGTCCAGGGAAGACCCGAATCAATAGTGACTGCCGAAAGGAATTTGGCGCATATGATAATAGAGGAGTTCATGGTCGCTGCAAATGAGGCAGTGGCAGAGCATCTTGACCTGCTCGGCGTCCCTTTTCTTTACAGGATCCACGAGGAGCCTGACCCGATGAAATTTGATCAGGTGGCCAGAATAATCAGCTCCTTTGTGAGGTCGAAAGAATCGGGGAAACTCAAAAAATTTTCGGACTTGCTCAGGAAAGTCAAATTCACTCCTCAGGAGGAAATCGTCAATTATATCGTCCTTAGAGGTCTCAAGCAAGCACGCTATTCTCATATCAACGTTGGTCACTTCGGCCTCGCATCGAAGTGCTACACTCATTTCACGTCTCCGATAAGAAGATATCCCGATCTTATTGTGCATCGTATTTTGCGAGAAGTGCTGAGAAAGCGTCTTTCTGAGAAACGCGCTGAAGAACTCAATAAATTACTTCCTGAAATTGCTTTTCATTCTTCGTACAGGGAACGTCTTGCGGATAAGGCAGAAATGGAGGCAGTGGATGCAATGAGGGTCTGGTTTATTAAAGATAAAGTGGGCGAAGAGTTTGAAGCAAGGGTCGTAAACATCATGCCCTATGGATTAAAAGCCAGACTAAAAGACTATTTCATAGAGGGCTTCCTTCATGTCTCCTTTATGACAGACGATTTCTACCGGTACAACGAGAAGACTATGAGCCTCGTGGGCAGAAATACAAAAAGGTCATTCGCTATAGGCAATGATTTGAGAGTCAGGATTGACAGAGTTGACATGGAGGGGAGGGAGATAATCCTGGATGTGTGTGATCAGCGCATTGATAAAAAGAGACCCCGCCGATAACGCGGAGACCTGACCCCAATTCCGTCAGATGTTTTACAGATTCGCAGCAGATTTTGTTGTGCTACTCCATTTTCTCTGGATCCTTTTCCTGATATTCGGCGCTTTTGCGGGAAGGAAATACCGGGTGGTGAAGATCCTTCATATCAGCGGTCTCTGTTTCGCCGTTGTGATGCAGATATTCGGCTGGTACTGTCCGCTCACATATGTTGAAATATGGCTGAGACAGAAACATGATCCTTCGCTGTCGTATTCAGGGTCATTTATTATCCATTATGTAGAGAAAGTTGTTTACATTGAGCTATCGCGATGGATAATCTTTGCTTTGACTATCACCATTATCTTGCTTTCAGCCTATCTTTATACGAGAGGCAGGAGGAATGGCAGGAAAATTGAAAGAGAGGATGTGAATGGACCTTAGGGAATTGGCAGAAATAATGGAAGCTCTGAGAAGTGATAAAGGTTGTCCCTGGGATAAGGAGCAGACAAGAGAATCCCTCAAGCCGTTCATTGTCGAAGAGGCATATGAACTGTTAGAGGCGATTGAAGAAAAGGAACCCGAAAAAATCAAGGAAGAGCTTGGGGACCTTTTGTTCCAGATAGTCTTCCAGTGTCAGATAGCCAGGGAAAAAGGCGAATTTGATATTTCCAACGTGATCCAAAAGATAGGAGAAAAGATGGTGGCACGCCATCCGCACGTTTTCGGGAAAGCAAATTACAAGACCACTGAGGAAGTACTGGCGCACTGGGAGGTTCAAAAGAAAATCGAGGGAAAGCAGAGGGAGTCAATTCTCGAGGGCGTGCCAAAGGCAATGCCTTCGTTACTCAGAGCGCACAGGCTTCAGGACCGGGCTGCAAGGGTCGGTTTCGATTGGGAGAAGGTTGGTGACCTCCTCCAGAAGCTTGATGAAGAATTGAAGGAATTCAAAGAGGCGATCGAGAAAAAAAGGCAGGATGAGATAGAAGACGAACTCGGTGACATATTCTTCATGCTCGTCAATATAGCAAGGTTCGTAGGGGTAAACCCCGAAGATGCCCTGAGAAAAACAATTAGTAAATTTATTCACCGCTTTTGCTACATTGAGATGAAGGCGGCAGAGCAGGGCAGAAATCTTTCAGACATGACGCTCAACGAAATGGACAGTCTGTGGGATGAGGCAAAACGGGAGAAAACCTAACGTCATTCATTCCGTGGCTGGGTTGTTATGCGCATCCGCTGGATTTGCCGGAAGGAGATGGCCTATAATGAATTCTGGCAAAAACTATTTTTGCTCAACTTATGGATTTCTCCCAATTCAGAATAAATAAGGGACGGTTCTAATTTTTTCCATCTGCATCCTTTCTTGGCCTACCTATTGGTTTTATCACTGCTCCAACTTTATATTGCGTTGCTACTTTCTCTATCAAATCGTCACTTCCATACACTGCCCTTCTGTTCATCTCACCTTTCATCGCATCCTTATCCCTAAGCATTTTAATGGAATCCGTAACACGTTTCTCGTGCACACCTATTTCTACAGTTTAATCTCATTGACAAATTTCGTGTTGATTGGTCCATAACACACCCACCAACGCAGCTCCAGCATTCTGAACCGTTTCGAAATCGATTAGCCCAGTTATAATCTTCTTGACAGCCATCATATTGATAACTACCACAATCGTTTAACGGAACGATAGGGGAGGGGTCTTCCAGCTTCTGCGGGAACTCGGTCAACGGCCTATCCATCCTTGCCCACACAGTCCCACTCGTAAGTATTAAAGCGATTGCTGCCGAGACCAGTAAATAAAAAACCTTATTCTCTCTCATTCTAAACATCTTTAACCTCCTTAATACGTTTGTACTATGCTTTTCATTTTTTTTCACTTACACTGCCCTATCCATTTCCCTTTTAGATTCTGGGTCATTTCCATACCTGCGTGCTTGACCTTTACGACTCCTTCAAAGGCGTTCCCTTTATAAGTCACTTTGCCATTGCTTACCGCAGTGCCTTCTCTCGTCTTACATTCTATAACCCATGCAACAGTATCTCCCTTAATATCATGCTTTATCATCTTACATTCCTGATTTGGTTCTTCTTTCTGTGGCACCATGTCCTTTTTGGTCAAACATTGGGTATGGGTCTGTGGTGGCATCTTCATTGGCATCCCCGGCATCTCCATGCTCATCGTTATCTCCCAGAGACCTTCTTTCATATTTACCACTGCAAGTGCATTACCAGAAAGGAAGCAAAAGACTACAAAGACAAACAACATAACAACGGGTACTCTTTTACTCATAATTACCTCCTAATTTTATTGTTTTACAAGCTCTACACGCCTGTTTTTAGCCCTGCCTTCTTCTACATCATTCGATGCAACTGGTGCGAGTGAACCAACTCCGAATGCATTTAGCCTCTGAGCAGATATCTTGTATTTTGCGACAAGTTCCTTCACTACGGCATCTGCTCTTGCCTTTGAAAGCTTCATGTTGTAGTCAAGGGTTCCGACATTATCCGTATGCCCTACCACATAGAGCTTCAGTCTTGAATTCTGCTGTAGAAGTTTGGCTATCTCTTTAATGGCTGCCTCGGATTCTGGCTTAATATCCGCTTTATTAAAGTCAAAATAGATGCCATAGACTGAGGCATGACCTGTTGCCTGAATATCACTCATAAGGCTTTTAGCATCCGCCACAACCTCCTGTGCCATTTCCGCTTTTTCGACAATGGTGAGTTCATATTTTTCACCGCTTGTTGTATCAACAGTCACCCAGTATGTTTTCCCCGCCTTCGTCAGTTTGAGAGATGTTTCACCATAATTACCGCCGATCTTCTCAAAGCCTGTTCAATATCTCACAGTCCCTTGAAAAGCAAGGTTCTGTGAGTAGATATTAATTCCCTTTTACCGCAAATTCTCTTAAAATATCTCATCAATTCCACAAGGAGGCCATTGAATGAGAACTA
>JBFLXE010000024.1:0-24989 GCA_040757455.1 Nitrospirota bacterium | reverse complement strand
TTCTTGCTTTAAGGGTACTTTTTCAACACTGTCTCATAAGCCAGAATCGCCGCTTCGAAGTCTTTTTCTCCGTAGTAGGTTTCCGCAATCCAGAAATACGCGTTGCCGGTCAGCTCATCTTCAGGATGAGCACGTATAAATTCTTCAAACTTTGCTCGCGCATCTTTATATTTCCTGTCCTGAAATGCCTTGTAAGCAGCATCATATTTCGATTGTTTGTCATCCGTTGCAGCCTTAACAGCGGGCTCTTCAACGGGAATCTCTTGTTCTGTCTCCCGGGACGTCTCTTTCGGTTCCTCCATCTGCCCGCTTGAAGCCGCTTCCTTCCATTCTTTCATCCGGGCTTGGAGCAGGGTCAATCTTTCCCTCATTTCTTTTATCTGGCCTTCAAAAGCTGTTATCTGCGACTTCATCAGATCTGTCTCTGCGACGGAATTTTTTAGTGTCTTCTCCACAAAGTATTTGTTCTCGTCAAACCTTCCGCTCAAATTTTGAAGATCTCTTGATAGATCTGACAGAGAGGCCTGGATTTCTGCCTGACTCTGCCTTACTGCTGTTACTGCGTCCTCTTTCACAACTCCAGCCGTCTTTTCCTTCATACTGTCTATTTCACTTTTCAAAGCGTAATAATCTCTCTGGAGTTTATTGACATTTTGAGATAGCATGTCCACGTCTTGGGTTGTTGCACATGCCGCAAGCAAAATGGAAAGCAATGAACAGAAAAAGAAGGCTCTAAGAACTTTTCCCGGGATCAAAACTGTAGCTTTCACTATTTTCCTCTCTCCCTCAATACGACGAAATGTGCTCTCCTGTTTTGTGCCCAGCATTCTTCCTTAGCTTCGGTGCAGAGAGGTTTTTCCTCCCCGTAACTTATAGTTTCAATTCTACCGGTTGGCACTCCGAGAGCAATGAGATAATCCCGCGTTGATTTTGTCCTCCTGTCTCCCAGCGCAAGATTATATTCATTCGTCCCTCTTTCATCACAATGCCCTTCAATCAAAATTTTTGCATCAGAATTTTTGAGCATCCGGGATGCGATGCCCTCAAGGACGGGTCTGGCATCCTGTTTGATGTCGTACTTGTCGAAGTCAAAGTGAATATCTTTAAACACGTCTTGTTCTTCTTGATAACGGGGAAGCTCTTCCTTTGACTCAATCTTTGCAAGTTTTTGTTCGGTAATCCTCTCTTCAGGTGCCATTTCCTTCGCTTCACGTTGAGCCTCAGGTGTTACTGGCTGCGGCTGCTCCGGCTGAACAACCTTTCTCGGCGGACAACCCGCAAGAACAATACCGCATATTAATATTACCAGTAAAAGACTCCTTCTCATGTTAACCTCCTTAATTTTTTGTATTTGCATTGTATTTAGAGTTTTCTCCGAATAACTACTATTTGTTTAAAAAACGTCATTAGGCGACCATCGCGGACTAAAGGCTTTTAGATTAGGGGGTGTAATTCTTGTCTGTGACTCTCCATTTGCTCTCATGATATAGATCCCCTTTGTGCCATGCCTGTCAGAGGAAAAAGTAATAAACCTTCCATCAGGCGAAAAAGATGGGTCTTCGTTATTACCTTGCGTGGTCAGTTGCGTCAGATCAGTGCCGTCTGGATTGGATATGAAAATCTGATTCGTTCCACGCCTGCCAGCGAAGACGATCTTGTCGCCTTTGGGAGACCAGCATGGAGAAGTGTTATAGGAACCTTCAAATGTCATCCGCTTCAATTCTGAGCCGTCCATTCTCATGGTATAAACCTGGGGGCTGCCACCCCTGTCGGATACGAAGGCGATGTACCTTGAGTCCGGAGAAACAGCCGGTGAAACCTCTATTCCGTAAGAAGAGGTAATCTTTCTGATCTTTTTATCACTCAGGTTCATAATAAAAAGATCAGGCGTCCCTTCTCTGGAGGATGAGAAGGTGAATTCATGGCCGCCCGGTAAGAAGTCGCCGGCAATGTTAGTGCCGTTCGATGAGAAGACTTTCTTCTCTTTCATGTTTGTAAAGTCTAACAAAAAAATTCCCCATTGTCTATTCCTTTCGGCCGAATATATAAGCTTATTTCCGTCACTTGACCATCGTGGCGAAAGGAGAATGTTAGCCGTCAATCCCGTTTTAGAAATTCTTGCTCCATCCCAGTCCATCAGACAAATCTCCCTTTCACCTTTTTCTTCGCCCACAAATGTGATTTTCGACCTGAAAACCCCTCTCTGACCAGTCAACACAAAATACACGTCATTGGCAATGGCATGCGAAAGTGGCCTGAGAAGACCCATCTCGGCTTTATATTCCTTTTTGAGTATCTCCCTCCCTTCAAAACCATCATAAAGCGAGACAGTGACAATCATTTCATTCACTTCTTCCGCCCTACCTTTTATGACCGCTTCAGCGCCCAAAGGAGTCCAGTTTCTGGGATTAAAAGGTTGTTGAGGGTCCTCCAGATATGCGGCCTTCTCTATGCACTCAAAAAGCCCTGTAAATTCAAGATCTCTCTTTATTATGTCTGCTATCTCTACGCCTTTGCTACCTGAAAAATCACTTACTGCGATCGGAAACTTCTCGAACGCCGGCGAATTTATATCTATATACACTTTCGCCTCTGCATCGAACCTCTCCACTCTCCAGAGAGGCGTGGAGGGGAGAATAAAAGAGTAAAGCAAAAGTAATAAACAAATGAAAATCTTTAAATTTCTAAATTTCAACTCTTTTCTTAAGGATAAAACCTTACTCCTATTTCCATCTCGTGAGGCGGCGGTGTCAGGGGACTCGCCTTAGCAAGAGCCCTGATAGCGGATCTGTCAAAGAGAGCATTCCCGGAGCTCTTTTCTATTTTTTGAACTACAGCCGTGCCATCTTTCGAAATTCTTACGGATAAAATGGCCTCAATGTCTTTCTGCCCAGTATCGGGATATATCCACTGCTGTCTTATCTCTCTTGTAATAAGGGCAAAGTAGTCATCAAAAAGTGTACCTTTTGTGTCTAAATTCTGCCGCTTTGCACCTTCTGATCGCCCCTCATTCGCCTTCAGGGAAATAAGAGATCGAAGCTTCACTATCTTTTCGATCTTCTTTTTGGCTATAATTGCAGCTATCTTGTCTTCGATTATCGCCTTATCTGAGAATTTTTTTGTCGTGTCAGGTTTCACCGTATCAGGTCTTATTGCGTCAGAAGACAAAGGTGCTTTCGCCGAAATGCTGGATAAAGAGAACATGTCTTCTTTCTTGGTGCTGTTAAAGACATCCGGACTTACGAGGTTTACGGTATACGGCGATGGGACAGAAATATGCGCAGATTGTCTGAGCATGAGTAAGGCTATCAAGAGTACTGACACGTGGACAATAACCGACAGCAGTGTCGTCTTCTGGAGGCTGGGTTCCCTCATCTTAGGGTAATTCTGGGCTCCGTAATCATTCCTAATTTTTCTATGCCAGCTTCTTTTACTTCGCTTATGATTTCGACGACAAATCCATAGGGAACATCTTTATCAGCCCTTAAAAAAACATCTGGATTGAGTTTACTTATTGCTTTGAGTTTGCGTTTCATCTCGGTAACGGAGACGGGATTATCATTCAGATAGATAACCCTGTCTTTCTTGATTACTAATGTGACTCTTTCTTCTGGAGGAAGATCTTTCCCCTTCGCTTTTGGTAAATCCACGTCTATTCCCTGCTGCAATAAAGGCGCGGTTACCATGAAAATGACGAGAAGAACGAGCATGACATCAACAAAGGGTGTCACATTGATCTCTGACAATACAGTTCTTTCTTTATTAAATCTCATTTTTTTCTTCTGCGAAGTAATCGATAAGCTCTTCCGAAAAGTCTTCCATCTCTATAATCATTCTCCGGGCCATACTGAGATAATAATTATATGCGATCACCGCTGGTATTGCAGCGGCGAGGCCAGCAGCGGTCGCTATCAGGGATTCGGCGATGCCCGGCGCGACGACAGCGAGTGACGCGGCACCTGCTACTCCTATCCCTCTGAACGAATTCATTATTCCCCAAACTGTTCCAAAGAGACCTATAAAGGGTGTTGAGGAACCAGTTGTGGCAAGAAAATTGAGATACCTTTCAAGTTTTGCCGACTCCAATGCGCCATATCGACGCAAAAGTCTTTTGATTTCTGTTTTTTCTTTATTAGTTGCATCCGAATAGACGGCTCTGAAAACATTTGCAATCGGGCTGACGGTCAAACTCCTTGATGCATGGTGAAGCTCTTTCGGATTCCTGCTGGACCTGAAAAGATGCAAGAACTGTTCAGACTCTTTGTTTGCCCGTGAGAAATATCTATATTTAAATAGTATTATGGCCCACGAAAAAATCGAGAAAAATAGAAGTACTATTAAAACGGCCTTGACAACATATCCTGCTTGCAAAACCAGCTGAATTACAGAATCCCTCATTCATAGCCCCATGATACCCAACAAGTTTTGTCGATCACATTCTATTAAAAAAATTTCGAGCCAAAAAGTCAAATTAAGTTTTTTTGTTATAATATGAATCGGTTTTTGAGCCGGCCCGGCTTTTTGGAGGGGTGGCCGAGTGGTTTAAGGCGACGGTCTTGAAAATCGTTTCTCCCGTAGAACGGGAGACGTGAGTTCGAATCTCACCCCCTCCGCCAGAACACCCTTAGATTTTTGGTCCTGTTCAGAAGATAGCCTATTGCCTATTCTGTGAATTATCTATATAATCTCATTAAATTCAGGTTATCTTTTTTGAGTAAGGTGAACCAAGAATTGTATTTGTTCAGGTCATATGTACTGGTCGTTTTAGTCACTTCTGTGGCAATTATTGCGAGTTGTGGTGATCAGGGTGCTGAAGCTGACCAGCCCGCAAGACTATTTACAACTTCAGCCAATCCTGGTGGAGGAGAAATATTTTGTTTTGCTGTGAATGTAAGCGGAAAAACCCTGTCGGAAATTACAATAAAATTGGTTCAGGCAATTACGGGTAGTTTTACTCATCAGACCTGCAGCAATGTAAAATCGCAACAAGCATGTATTCTTTCATTCAATACGAATGTTCCGCATTATTGCATCATTGAAGTGATGGGCAATGAAAAGGAAACAGTTCGTGGATCGCTCACCATTCAAAATAACGCTGGTGCAACCATTATATCTCTCGAAGCAAGATAGATTTTACTTTCAATCAAAAATAACGTAATCAGAGCCCGAGAGCCTCGGCTATCCTTTTTCTCTGTTTTTCGATTGCTTTCTGACCGTGTTCAAGACTTTTCAGGATCTCCTTTTTAGCAGTATCCGACAATTCCACTCCTCGCTCAATAATATCGGTCACCCTGTCCTTTATATCGCCGGCAAAATCCTGAATTCCTTCGACAGTGTCTTCTATGAGATCGACTGTCTCCTTTTTGACACGTTTGGCGGTTCTCGCTATATCCTTTCTCGTTTCTTTACCCGATTGCGGAGCGTAAAGGAGTGCAACCACTGCGCCGAGGAGACCACCCAAAAGAAATGCACCAGCCACTCTCTTGAAATCATCATCCATGCTATTCTCCTTTTCTCAGTAATCTTTTTTCTAAACTTTAGCAGGTATAAAAAGGATAGTCAACTTTTAACATTTTTAAAATATTAAAAAATCAGATAATATTTAGTATGGCCGAGGATAAACGAAAACTACTGGATATCGTTAAAGATCCGCAGTGGCGGGTCGCGCTTGCCGTCCTTGCGATCTTCGTTCTACTGTATGTCTGGATGCAGTTTTTCAGCGTAAGACCCTCCGAATATTACACTGTTAGTTACAGCCAGTTTATCGAGCAGGTTGACAAAGGTAATGTGAAGTCCGTCACTATCAAAGATTTGAAAGTGAATGGAGAGTTCATTGATAAAATAACTATTGAATTACCCGATGGAAAAACGGGTGAGGTCAAGAATTTTCAGACCTTTCTCCCAGCCTTCCAGGGAGGAGAACTGCTTTCGAAGCTTCAGGAAAAAAAGGTATCTGTCAATATTGAGCCTTCCGAAGAGAAATCTGGCCTGTGGCAGATTTTAATCTGGATCCTGCCCTGGGTGCTGATCCTGGGAGTGTGGTTATTCATAATGAGGAGGGCTATGCAGGTGCGCGGCGGGCCGGGAGGACTTTTCACGTTCGGGGCGAGCAGGGCCAAACTTTTCGATGCTAAGAAAACAGTGGTGACATTTAAGGACGTGGCAGGCATGGAGCACGCAAAGCAGGAGTTGCGGGAGACGATAGAGTTTCTTAAAGATCCATCTAAATTCAAAAGGCTGGGAGCAAAAGTACCGAAGGGGATACTTCTGGTCGGCCCGCCAGGGACGGGCAAGACTCTTCTCGCGCGTGCTGTTGCGGGTGAAGCGGGAGTACCTTTTTTCAGTATTAGTGCATCGGAATTCATTGAGATGTTTGTGGGAGTGGGAGCTTCACGCGTAAGAGATATGTTTAAAAAGGCGAAAGAAACACAGCCAAGTATTATTTTTATTGACGAAATTGATGCGGTCGGCCGCACAAGGGGAGCCGGACTCGGAGGAGGCCACGATGAGAGGGAACAGACACTCAACCAACTTTTGAGTGAGATGGACGGTTTCGAACCCCATGAAGAAGTTATTGTGATTTCTGCAACCAACAGGCCCGATGTGCTGGATCCAGCTCTTTTGAGGCCGGGCCGTTTTGACAGACATATTGTGATAGACAGGCCGGGATTGAAAGAACGAAAGGCTATCCTTGAGGTTCATACGAGAGGCAAAACGCTCTCGGAAGACGTGGAACTTGAAAAGATCGCCAGGGGAACTCCGGGCATGACCGGTGCAGACCTGGAGAATCTTGCCAATGAGGCTGCGCTGATCGCCATTAGGAAGGATAAGGATAAAATTGATATGAGTGATTTTGAGGAGGCGAGAGACATTATTCTAATGGGCTCGGTGAGGGAAGAAACGCTCAGCGACATGGAGAAACGTATAACCGCCTACCACGAGGCCGGTCACGCCCTTGTCGCCTGGGAACTTCCCGGAACAGATCCGATTCATAAAGTCAGCATCATACCCCGAGGCATGGCCATGGGGGCCACTCAACTTCTTCCGGAGGAAGACAGGCACTACTATCCTAAATCCTATCTGATGAACAAATTGAGCGTAGCTCTTGCCGGCAGGGTTTCAGAAAAGATTGTTTTTAATGACATAAGTAGCGGAGCACACAGTGATCTGAAAGAGGCGACAGCTTTGGCGGAGAAGATGGTTGCTCAATGGGGCATGAGCGACAAAGTGGGACCTATAAACCTCGGCAGAGCAGAGGAACATCCGTTTCTGGGAAAGGAGCTTGCACTTCCAAAACGGTACAGTGAGGAGATGGCGTGGCTTATGGATCAGGAGATAAGGGAGTTGATAAAAGAAGCTGAAGCACGCGCAGAAGAGGTACTGAAGAAGAACAAGCATGTTCTTGATAGGTTGGCAGAAGTTTTATTTAAAGAAGAAGTGCTGGAAAGGGAAGATGTGGAAAGAATAATAAAGGAGGCAAAAGAGAAAATAGATTAACCGTAGATTGGTTGGATTTTTCCGAATTACTAAGGAGTTCATAAGTTAAATGACATTTAGCCGCCGACTGTCATTCCGGCTTGGCCGGAATCTTTCTTTGTTTTCAAAAGGATTTCCGCCTCCCGAAAGCATTCGAGATTGCGGGAATGACAATTTTTGCGAGATCTTACTGGTGCCCCATTAGTAATTGATTAGTCGTATGTATTTGCAAGCCTGGCGAATTCTTTGATGCTCAGGGTCTCCGGTCTCCTGTGCGGATCAATCCCTGCTTTAGACAACCAATCTTTCACATCCGTTCTCATTGATTTCAGAGAATTTGACAGCATCTTTCGCCTTTGAGAAAAAGCCGTTTTAATAATCCTGGAAAACAGGTTTTCGTCCTTTACAGGAACAAGAGGCTGTTTCCGCATTTTGATGTGAATGACTGCGGAATCCACTTTCGGCACTGGTCTGAATGCCTTCCGCGGGATTACGAATTTCAAACTCGCATCAGCGAAATACTGTATCATGACGGAAAGAACGCCGAATTCTTTTGTCCCCGGCTTCGCAATGATCCTCTCAGCGACCTCCTTCTGAACAGTCAGAGTCATTGATTTAAGATTTTTTCTATCACTCTGATAATTCCCTTTCCTCCCTTCTACTAAGGGGAGATGAGAGGGGATTACTTCGGTTGTTCTTTGGGTCACGGCTGGATATTTTGGTTTTAACTCAAGGAGTCTGAACATCAGGGGTGTCGTAATATAGTATGGAATGTTTGCGACAACCTTGAAATTCGGCAGGTCCTCATACGAATATGTGAGTGCATCACCGTGAATTAATTCCACATTTTTATAGTCAGCCAGTTCTTTCTTCAATTTTTCATAGAGTCTCTCGTCAAGTTCAATAGCGATGACCTTCCTGACCTTTTCAGAGAGCATAATGGTCAATCTTCCCGGTCCGGGACCAATCTCTACAACGAGATCTTCCGGATCGAGTTCTGCCGCCTCAATAATTCTTCTTATTATAGAGGGGTCATAGAGAAAATTCTGACCCAAATATTTTTTGGTCAATTTTTTTGTGACCTCATATGTATCTCTCATTTCTTATGATATTTGGGCCTCCACCTCTGACGCTTCCGAGAACGAGAAGTCCGATAAGGAAGAAGGCCGCCACGGAAATTATTGCGGGCCTTTGACTGCGGAAGGCACTTGAAAGATATCCAAAGATGATAGGGCCTATTATGGCAGAAGACTTTCCCATCAAGGAATAGACTCCAAAATATTCTGCCTCTTTTCCTTCAGGAATGAACTGGACAAGGAAGGCGCGAGATGCTGCCTGAACCGTCCCGAGGCCGAGTCCTGCAATGGATGCAAGTACCCAGAACTGCATTTTTGTCTGAACAAAAAAAGCAGCGGCAGAGACAAACGTCCACATCAGGAGCGAGATTCTAACAACCTTTTTGGGTCCCCATAAATCAACAGGTTTTGCCATCGCGAGAGACCCCATGAAGGCGGTTGTCTGAACGATTATAAAAAGAGCGATCAGCTCCTCCGGGGTGAAGCCCAGTGTGGTCGCAGCGAATATGCTTGAGTACACAATCACTGTGTTGACTCCATCTATGTAGACAAAATATGAGATGAGAAAAGTCCTCGGATCTTTTTCAGCCCATATATTGGATAGTGTCTTGAGTGTGTGACTTATGCCTTTTGTTGCAGCACCGAACACGGAGAATTGAGTCTTAATGTCACGAGGCAAAAATATAAATGCGGGTACGGAGAAAGATAAAAAAAAGACAGCAACCATAAACCAAACCATTTCGAAATGTCCTAACTTTACGAGCGGAAGAGCGATCAGAAGCGATATAATGGATCCGGCATATCCTGTCATGAACCCCCATGCCGATAGCCTGCCCTGGTATTCCTTTGGCGCGATGCGCGGCAGAAAGGAGTTGTAAAAGACAAGTCCTCCTTCCATTCCGAGATTGGCGGCTACAACCAGCAAAAACCCTTCAAAGACGTCTCCTTTTTCGAGCGTCGAAAGAGCTGCGATCGACACAACACTTAATGAGGTGTAGATGACGAGAAATTTTTTTCTTAACCCTCCGTAATCTGCTATCCCTCCAAGTAATGGAGAGGAAAGCGCAACGATGGCCATGCTGAAAGAAATTGCCCTGCCCCACCAGAGGTCACCCAGGCCGGTCTCATTTCCCACTATCATTTGAGCAAAATGTACAGGGAATATGACGGAAGCAATTACAGCAGAATAACTTGAGTTGGCAAAATCATAAAGTGTCCAGCTTATGATATGCTTTTTGCTAAGGTTCATCAATCTAAAAGAAGGACCTGGTCACATCTTTAGCTTTGCCGCCAGTTTTATCGCCTCGATTATGCTCGAGGGGTTAGCTATCCCTTTCCAGGCGATATCATATGCTGTGCCGTGATCAGGTGATGTCCGAATGAAGGGTAGACCGACTGTTAAGTTCACACCCTTTTCAAAGGCGATCATCTTCAGAGGGATCAATCCCTGGTCATGATACATACATACAACAATATCAAAAAATTTTTTGTAAGCCATATGAAAGACCGTATCAGGGGGGTAGGGCCCTGACACGGATATGCCTTCTTTTCTTGCATCTCTTAAAGCCGGCATAATTTCTTCGATCTCCTCGTTACCGAAAATACCTGCCTCGCCTGCATGCGGATTGAGTCCTGCAACAGCAATCCTCGGACTCTCGATCTTCAGCATATGACATGCCTTTTTCGCAAGGCGAATGGTTTTCAACACCCTTTGCCGAGAGATCAAAGCAGGCACTCTCTTCAAGGCTGTGTGGATCGTAACAAGAATGACCCTCAAAGGACCACCGACGAGCATCATTGCAAAATCTTCTGTCCTCGATAGATCCGCTATCATCTCAGTATGCCCGGGCCAGCGAAAACCGGCCATTTTCAGGGATTCCTTTGATATGGGAGCAGTAACGACGGCATTGATCTCTTTGTTGAGAGCCAGGTCAACCGCCTTTCTAATATATGCTGCAGCAACTCTTCCATTCTCCTCGTCAGGCCGGCTTTTCTTGAGTTTCTTCATGATCTTCATGTCCAGGAGATTGACGATATTTGTATCTGGAACGCATTCTTCTGGCTTTGCGACAATCCTCAATTCCAGAGGGGATTTCAGTAGGGCCATGACTTTTCTTAAGACATATGCGTCGCCTATAACCAGGGGGATGAAATTACGTCTGCTCTTAAGAGATTCAAGAGCCCTCGTGACAATTTCAGGCCCGATCCCACCGGGGTCTCCAATGGTGACAGCGATTTTCTTCATGACGCGGATAATCCTGTTGTCGAGACAAAGAATTTCGAAGAATATTATAAGGTATCGAAAAAAATTATGTCTGTTGTTTCGTGGCGAAGACCGTAATCGCTTTGATTGAGAAAAAATTCAGCGGGAGCCCTCCCCCCCCGTCAGATAAAAAATTTATCTCTCCCGCTGCCCTTTATTCTTCATTCTCAAAAAGTGAAGGATATCGCCCGACAAGATTCTTCAGGAGCGAATATCTTTCCTCAACGGAAAGCGTTAGGTAGAAAGGAGAATCCATAAGTACCGAAATGAACATCCTTATTTTATGGCCGCTTTCGGATATCGATACTTTTGCCACAGAATCATATAAGGGATTTCCGAATTCCATATTACCTTCAGATGTTGCTTTTCGCGCCAAACAATGACCCTGCTGTATTCATTTTTTAGGTTCTATGTTTTGCTGGCCCGATGGGTATGCCTCATAGCCAATGAATATTTCTTCTGATAAAACAGGGGCTGCTTTCTTATTCCGTCTCAGCTTTAAGAAAAATTCTCGCATTTTTGAGAAGATAGACAATTTTCTTTTCATGGAGCGCATTTCTTTCTGGTTTAATCAGTATAGTTCGGTTTTCACTTATTTTACTTGTATTTGTAATAAGAAAATATTTGTCCGTCAATCCATAAAGGGTATTATTTTAAAAGAAAAATGGTTTCAAGATTTTTTTAAAACCAAAGTTTCAAGCGAGAATGGCGGATAACGTGACAAGTGTGAGAACATAATTATATCAGGATTTAATCGTTCAGGTGAATATTTATGCAGGCTTTCTCCCTTAATTCAGTTATGTGCTTTTTTAATCTTTCATTAAGGTCCCTTTCTACAAGATAGGTCTCTATCTCGTCTCTTACATCTTCAAAGTCTTTTCCCTGGAATTTCTCGAGATTCTCCTCGTAAAAATTCTTCAGGTCCTTTTCCTGAATATATATAAATGTTCTTATTTTCAGATCAATATATTCTCCTATCAGTTCATCCTCCGAAGGCCTTTCCAGCCCGATTTTGTCAGCTTCTCTGATTAGAAGTAACCTGTTGATCATGGTATCGAGGACTTCTGCTCTCGTTATATCAGGCGTTCTCTTCAGGGTCTCGGCGTATTTCTCGTTCAACTCCCTGAGTGTAATCGCGAAATCGTCGACGGACGCAACCACACGATCGTTAATCTGCGCGCGGGAAGTGCCGCAGAATGCATGCGACAGGATAATAATTGACAGAATGCAGATCGCATTTCGAATCGAGCTTCCTGCCGAATGCTTTTCTTTAACTGGTTTAAAAGGCATGACCGATGCTAAAATGAATCTCGCCACTACTTTCATCTTCTTCTCTCTGAAGCTTGTGGCCATAGTCAATTCTTATCGGGCCGACGGGAGTGTTATAACGCAAACCCAGGCCAGCAGTAAATTTGAAATCCGCCAGATTCATTTCCTCCGTCTTTACCCAGACATTTCCGCCATCCAGAAAAGCGACCAGACCTATGCCTCTTCCGAGGGATGTCCTGATTTCAAGGTTTTCCATGAGGAATGCATTTCCACCCGTAGGGGTACCATCCGAGCCTTTCGGCCCGAGTGTGTCCTGATCATAGCCTCTGACGGTTGTTCTGCCGCCGAGAAAAAATCGTTCAACAATTGGAAGTTCCCTGGTCTCGCCATAGCCCTGTGCAACCCCGCCCCGCAGCGATGCAGCGAGAACCACGCCCCTCGTAAGTTCGTGATATATATTGAAGTGTAACATGACTTTCAAAAAATCCGTCTCTGAGAAGAAAACAGGGCCTGTCAATTTTGCCGATATTCCTGACAGGATTCCTTTTCGAGGATAAAAAGGATGGTCCCGCGTGTCATAAATCAGTCCGAACCGCAATCCGCTTATGACGAGTGTGCCAGTGTCTTCTCTGCTCAGGATCACGTCGGGCTGTACATCAAAGGTCTCCACGAGGGAAAACTCATAATACAGTTCCGACTTTATTGTATTACTCAACTTTTTTTCGAAGCCTGCAGTCGCGCTATTTCTCCTTAGCCGGTATCTCGTTTCCCGGGTGTCTATATTTATTTCCTTCTTCTCTTCACTTAGGATAAAAGTCCTGAAGGGAATATTTCTTCCTGCAAACCAGGGTTCATAATATTGAAGCACCAATCTTTTTTCGAGCGAACTGAGTTCCAACCGCGCCGAAGCCTGCCTGTTCATGCCAAACAGGTTTCTGTAACTCACGCCCAGTATCCCTCTTAATCTTTCATATTCGGCATATCCGAGACTCAGTTCTACGGCTCCCGCATTTCCTTCGCGGAGTTTCATGAGAACGTCCTTCCTGCTGTCATACCTGTCAAGAACTTCCATTTCAATATCAGTAAACAGGCCCAACTTGTAAAGTCTCTGCCTTTCCCGGGTGAGGATGCCGTAATCGAAAGGATTATCCTCCTTTGGCTCTAATGCCCTTCGGAGGACTTTATATCTCGTTTTGTCATTTCCAGTTATGATGGTTTTGCCAAAAAGTATGTGCGGGCCTTCCTCTATGTCGAATGTCACAAAAGCCTGACCGTCTTCGAATTCTCTTTCAACAGACACTTTAACCCCCGGGAATCCCTTAGAGTTGTAAAACTCTATAATTCTGTACCGCACATCTGAGAGGTCAATTTCATTATAAGCATCACCAGGTTTTATACGGATAAGATTTCTGATCTCTTCCTCAGAGATTTCACTCATTCCCACAACATTGATATTACCTATTTTCGTCTGCAGACCTTCGTTGATCTTTATCGTAACGCCCATTTTGTTCAGATCTTCGTGATATCCGGTCTCCGGTTCTTCGATATGCGCTGAAAGATAACCGAGGGCATTGTAAAAATCTCTCAGAGCTTCCCTATCATTTTCGAGGAGGTCGGGATTAAAAATTCCTCCTTCTTTAAGAGATAATATTTCCTTGAGACTTTTTTCCGGAAGGCTGTTGCCCTTAAAGGAAATTTTGTCTATTTTGACTTCGGGGCCTTCATAAACGAAAAAGTTAGCCGATATAAGATTGTCCTTTGTTGTGACGACAGGAGCGATCTGGACAAAAGGATGCCCGTCCGCGTGGTAGAGTGACAGCATCCTGTGTACGGCTTCATCTACCAAAACGTCGCTGAAGTCTTCCACTTCAAAAAAAGGTAGTTCCTTCATCAGAGTTTTGCTCGAAATAGATTCGTTCCCTTCAACGGTAATTGTCAGACGCCTGCCAGGGTTAATAGCAATATCGAGAGTTCCGTTGGTAAAGTTGTAAGGGCCGACAACCGGGTTGAAATGTCCCTTTTTTTTGAAGAAAATCTTTATCCTCTCAAGGTCTTTTCTCAAAAGTGTCTGATCAAAGACGTCTCCCTCAGACAATTTCATCATGTCGACGACATCATTAGTCGCACCGGAAATATTTATTTTTTTAATGACATCGGGTATCCCTGTATCTACTCGAAGATGAAGATTGACATTGTAAGGCTTCTTAAGTTTTTCGATTTCCTTGTTTACGCGGGTCTCCGGGTATCCTCGAATAGCCAGCTTCCTCTCCAGATCTCTTTCAGCCTCCCCGAACATGACACACTTCAAGATATCTCCTTCCTTAAGAAGAAACAATTTCTTTACAGTTCTCTTGGAGGGCGCATGGTCTCCTTCGACATAAATGTCATCAATCCGGTATCTTTCTACTACATTTATGGTCACCTTGACTCTTTCTCCGTCGCCTGCCTGTACTCTTATATCCTGAAAAATGCCTTTGAGAAAAGCTCTTTTTATGCCCATGGTGATAGTCCCGGCATCTATCCTCTTTCCGGGTTCTATGTCAAGTAAATACAGGAGTTCATTCTCGCCCATTGAATAGAGGCCATGTATTTTTATTTCGTCAACTATTGAAGCGTAAGAGGGGACAGCGAAAAACATGACATGGCAAAAAATTGCTGCGATGATCATGAACCTGCATGATATTTTTTTTGAAGCAGGCGATTTTCGGATCATTTGAACTCAAACCTGAACTTCAGATCCCCGCCTAAACTACCTATTTCATCCCTTACGCCAATAAGAGAGATATTCTTGTCCAGCAGATATTCGATTTTGAGAACTTGTTCTTCAACCGATCCTACCGAGGTCGCATATGTTACAAAAAGTTTGTCACCCACAAGTCTTTCCGAGACGGTAATCCTGGGTTCCACTGCGCCCGTTGTCTTGGACACGTATGGCTCGACCTGAAACCTATCTAATCCCGTGATTGTCCTGAGTCTTTCTTCGATCACATCCTGCACTTTTCCAGTCAGGAACGACGTTGCTTCACCCGCGCCGATACCTCCCTCAAGTCCTTTAAGTTGTTTCCCAATCTGTCCTACCGTCAAAAGGGCCAGGATATCCACTTCCTCGAGATGCGGATCCGAGGAGAGTGAGAGAATGAAGTGGTCTAACCGTCCTTCAAGATTCAAACGAATATCATATCCCTTGATAGTCGTCTCGGCGGACAGATTCAAGAGAGGTTTAATCCGATTTGGGTCTGTGAAATCGGCGCTGGCATAAATGATCCTGAACTCGTTGTTTCTGAAATAGACATACCCTTCCGTGGCCTCAAGTCTGCCCAGAAGAACCGGGTTGGACACGGATCCTTTGACGACCATATCTCCTCTTATGGATACCGGAGCCCTGGCCAAATTATTGTCGATAATAATGTTTTCACTTCCTGAAATCCTGATATTCAATGATGCCCTTTCAAAAATCGACATCTCGCTCCTCAGTTTGTCCTTAGGTTTTCCTGTCAGAAGCCAGCTTCTCCACTCAACCATTTTCTTATATCTTGCCTTGTTTATTTTTATGTCGCCTGCTATACTCTGGACTTCCTCTGTTCCTCTGAACACTAGCTCACCACTCAAATTCATATCGACGTCCTTTGAAACCGATGTTGCTATATCATCAAGTTCAGCTTCTATATAAAACTTTTCCGGGGATAAAGCTTTAAGATCGACAAGACCCGATATGTTCACGGAGCCGCCTCCGATCTTACCCGACAGCCTATCCACGATAATTCTGTCTTTATCCACATAAAAGTAACCTTCTATCGAGCTTATGTAAGTGGGATACCCTTTCAAACCCAATGAGGCATTGGAGACATTCATTCCGCCGTTTATCTCGGGGTTCTCCCATCTTCCGGTGACGGAGAAAACAAAGGTAGAGTCGCCCTTCAGATGACCTATCTCTTTTGATAGCCCTTTCAAGGGGGCAAGAGAAGAACTTCCGTCAATGACGAGATCATACTCCTTACCGATTTGCATTCCACCCTGGAGCCTTACTGAAGCTGTCCCACTTCTGAGCGTAAATGTCTGTATGAAAAGTCTTTCATTCTTGAGAGAGATATTTATAGCCGAATCGCTCGAAAAAGTCTGTTCAAAGATGGAAAGAGTCATCTGGTCGAGGTGTGCAGCAGCCGAGAGATTTTTCCTGTCGCCCATCAACTTGATATTTCCCTGAAAAGTGAGATGGAGATCTTCGGGGACTTCCTTAAGGAAAGAACTGACAATAAAATCATACCTGCCAGGTTCAATATTCGCCTCGGCACTCCATGGCAATTTATCGCTTAAAAATGCTCGCCCCCTGATTGTCATCTTCTCATTGAACAACGCTGCGCTGACAGAGACATCCTTGTTCCTGACGGAGGCAACGATGGTACCTATGCCCATATCCCTGCCTTTAAATGTTCCTCCCAATATTTTCGCATTCAATGTTATAACGGGATTATCGAATGTTCCGTGTCCATCAGATCTAAGTTCGGCCAAAGCGTCATCGGGCATGCCGGAAATTCCAAAATCCTTAATATAAAGTCTTTCGGAGGAGAGTGCATATGAAAATCGGTCGCGGGACATTATACCTTCTCCGCTCAGCATGGATTTGCCTCTCCTGACCTTTATATTTCCAAGATGAAGTTCACTATTTGTGTAATGCATGCCAGCAGAGGCAAAGTCAAAGGGAATCATGGCCAGGGACGCCTTTTCCAGGGTGACCTTTCCGTAAACGTCAGGATTGTCACCTGTACCTTTTATTTCTATATCCGCATTCAGCCTTCCTCTGGCAGGGACATCTCTGGTGAATGACGTGATCAGTTGTTTCAGGCTGGCATTTCTCACCGATGCCTTCAGGTCATATAAGGGGTCTGACATGTCAAAGAGTTTCTTTGCCTTTGGAAAATGTATTTTTCCGAAGATAAAATGTTCTTCGTCGTGTGAACGGAGAAATGATTTATCAATTCTTAACAGATTTTGTTCATATCTGAAATTTCCTTTAATTTTGTCAATATCGTAACCCTCCAAAGACACCTGAGAAACTTCGGCCATTCCGGAGACTGTCGGATTGTCAAATTTGCCCTTAATGAAACCCTCAAAAATTCCCCGGCCTTTCATGCGAGAATAATACGGAAGCGTGAGGTCAGAGATATCATCGGTATATAAATTGGCTTTAATGTCGAGACTGTGATCAACGAGGTGGACATCCCCACCGGCGCTTAAATGTGACAACAAAGTGCTTATTCGGATGTCTGAGAGAGAGAGGACATTATCTTTTACAAAATATTTCCCTTCAATGTCTCTTATACTGCCGATAAAGTCAGCGGAGCGTAATTTTCTGCTATCTTCTTTTTTCTCTGCTGTCACGGACTTGTATACAAACCATCCCCCCGGTTCAAACCTGCTGCCCGAAGTTGCAAGCTCTCCATCGACTTTGCCAGAGGGGATAGGCGGTTCCCAGCCGAGAAGTTTTAAAATTGCCTCGCTCTCTATCGATTGAAAATTTGTGAAAAGTCGGTAGGATTCAACAACCGGCAGGCTCAAAGAAGCTTCGGCCTGAGCTGTACCATTATATAAATGCGCAAATCCTTTCCTGAATTCCAACCCCTTTTTGTTGTAAGAGACATCACATGCCAGTCTGTCAATCTCGACATCAAAAAGATTACCGTTACGAAGCTGGGCTTTTGCAGTACCTCTGATGTCCCGGAGCCGGCCTCCCAGATTTCCACTGAAGTCAACGTGTCCCGACAACTTCTCTTTCACCTTCAGCAACTCCATGAGCGTCTCCAGATAGAAATCGCCCTTTATTTTCAAATCCGTAACCGGATCAATATTTCTTAGCGAGAACGCCCTTCTTTCAGCCCCCGGGGCCGATATTTCTTCCCGGTTCTCCTCCAGCCTTAGTTCACCTTTTGCCGAGATTATCCCTTCACCTCTTTGCCCGAGGCCAAACATCTGTTTGATAGAGTCAACAATCAGGGTGATCTCGGTCTTAAAACTACCGGTGTCGCGAGAATAAAATCCTTCGCCCCTTATGAGAGACCCAAGGAATCCTATTTTCAATCGGTTTATTTCGATCATCTCTTTTTTTGATGTCAATAAGGTATCTACGTCGCATATAAGCTTCGGCCATCCTTTCTTTTCGATCTCCAGTTCTCTCGCTGAAAATTTGATTCGCTGGGTGCGACCGGTTATCAACTCGCCCGTAAAATTCTTTGTCCATACCCTCGTCTGTAAATCATCATCGCGCAGAGCGACGTTACCCTTAACAACCTCAACAACTTTTATCTTTGTCTTCAGAAGAGGGCGCGTCTCTTTCCTAAGATATGCCTGCACATTTTTTACTATCTCTCCAAGCTGTTCACTGTCTGCAAAAAATACAGGGCTGAATATTACGAGTCTGCGGACTGATATCTGCCTCGAGAAAAGCTCTGCGAGTCCGATATAGCCCTTAATCTTTTGTGCCGAGAGTATTTCATTACCGGTTTCATCGACCGACTTGAGGCCTTCGGCTCCCACAAACAGAGGGAAGATATTGAGATAGACTCTGGAAACGGTGATCTTCGCTCCAGAGGCGGCTTCAAGCTCGCGTATCACGAGTTTTTCGATGGCCGAAGAAGCATAAGGCCCCTTTGCTATGATGATCAATAGTACTACCGCAGCCACAAGTAAGATGACTGTAATTATTTTTTTTGTTCTTTTAAGGGGTCTTTTTTCAATTTCTTCGTTCATGATTCCAACCCGTCAATATCCCAACATAAAAGAATAATATACCGATCCATATAACTTTCAAAATATAATCGTAAAACTGTTTATTTTAACAGTTAATTTATATCTGTTTCTATCTCTCCTTTTTCCTGTAAGCATCTCGCGATGAAGCAGTTTTTTTCAGGCTGGAGAGATGCCTTTGAGCGACTTTACGAAATCTCTGGTTACCAGTTTTGGCGAAAGGAGCGTCCCTGAAAGGGCAAATTTGTCCGCCTGAGGCGGATCTGAGGCCAAAGCCGAGTTTGCAAATTCGAGCTACAGAGTCTTAGACTGGTCAGAGATTTCTTTTATTAAGCGAAAAGGCATTCTCTCTGGCAAGTAGCAAAAATGAAGGGGAAGACGTGGCAAGCAAGTCGTTGCTGAACCCATTCTTAAAAAAGTCTTACCTCTACAACGTCGCCCTCCTGAACACCGAATTTTCTCAAAGGTATAACGGCGGTTCCATCCGCTCTGGTCAATGTCGTTATCAGACCCGATTTACCCAGAATAGGTATCGCCCATGTTTCACCCTCTCTCTCTTCCAGAGTTACGGCAATGTGTTCCTCTCTTCCCGGCCCGGAGGAGATATTTCGAGCTATCCTCGCTCTTACAATTCTCCTATTTTGATAAGAATAGTCATTGTTCAATCCAGAAAGAAATTGTAAAACAGGTTCGATAACAACCTTAAAGCAGACATTTACGGCTGCGGGGTGCCCCGGCAGACCGAAGACTGGAATGTCATCCACGATGCCTCCTATAAGGGGTTTCCCCGGTTTGAGAGATACACCATGAAAAAGGACGCCGGGCTTACCGATGTCATTGATAATACGAGCTGTCATATCCTTTTCTCCCACTGAACTTCCGCCTGTAATTAGTATCATATGGGAATCTCTCATAGAATTCTGGACAGCATCTCTTATGATTTTGTAATCGTCAATGAACAGTCCTTTTCTTAGAGGTATCGCCCCTGATTTGAGAACCAAACCAGTTAGGGTATAAGAATTTATATCCCGAACCTGGCCCGGCTTGACAGGCCCATCTACAGGCACTATCTCGTCTCCCGTCGAAATGATTGATACAGCCGGTTTCTTGTAAACCCAAACATCCGTTATCCCAAGCGCTGCAAGAACTCCGACATCCTGGGGTCTTAATCTGTGTCCTTTCTCAAGAATGCGCTCTCCCTTTCTTGCGTCTTCACCGATTTGAATAACGTTTTCGCCTGGAGATACTGACTTAACAATCTCTATCATTTTTTCATCAAGTTGCTGGATATGCTCCAGCATCACCACAGAGTCAGCGCCATCCGGCAGCATTCCACCGGTGAAAATCTTGGCGACCTCGCTCTTTCCGAGCCTGAATTGCGGTTCCTCGCCCATCGATATCTCGCCTTTCACGTTCAGATAAGCCGGGAGGGTCTCTGTAGCCCCGAATGTATCTGCTGAATTCGCTGCGAATCCGTCTACTGTCGAGCGGCTAAAGGCCGGAAGATTTTCAGGGGAAAATACATCCTTCGAAATTATCATATCGAAAGAGGAGTCAATGGGCAGGCATATCTCATCGGGTCTTTTGAAAGTGGCATGACGGAGAATTAGTTCACGCGCCTGCTCGGCTGTGATCAGTTCGCCTCTGCCGAACATGTCACGCATAGACTCTGCACCCCGTGACGGGGATTTGAAAGATTTTTAACGTCAGCACACAATTGATGAGGTTAAACTTCTGTCTGCAATAATTCATCGATTAAATCTGTTCATGGCGGCCTCGGCGCCCTCCAGGATAATCGTGCGAATCGCCTCAACAGCCTCCTTTATGCTGCTCTTCATGATTGTCATCTCACTGCGTTTGAATTTACTGAGAACATAGTCCTCGGGAGACAATCCTTCTCCTCTTCCGATGCCAATCTTGAGCCTCAAGAAATCTGTCGAACCGATACTCTGTATTATTGATTCCATACCGCGGTGACCTCCCGAAGAACCCCTCTTCCTAATCCTGACCTTACCTATCTCCATATCGAGATCATCATGGATGACAATGAGATTTCCCGGACTTGCGTCAAACTTCTCCATGACCTCCTTGATTACGGCTCCGCTGTTATTCATATAGAGAAGGGGTTCTACGAGTATTATGTCCTGACCCTCGACAGAACCCCTCCCTATTCTGCATCCTTTCATATTCTTAAAGCTTAACTTATGCTGCTTTGCAACCTCCTCCACGACCATAAAACCAATATTATGCCTGGTCCGGGAGTATTTTCGCCCGGGATTACCGAGACCTGCTACGATCCACATAATTGCCTGAAATCATAAAAAAAGAAAGCGGCTACTTACCTTCTTCTGTTTCTTCCTCCTCTTTCTTGCCTTTCTTTACCACTTCCGGCTCTACGACTTCAGGAGCAGCTGCTTCCACAGGCGCAACTTCCTCCACGATAGGGGGTGTTACATTCGCAATCACCTCATCATGAGGCGTTAAAATTTTTACATCCTCACCGAGATTAAGCGCACCGACATTCAGAGACTGGCCTATTTCAAGTCCGGATATGTCTACAGTGATATGTCCAGGAATTTTATCCGGAAGGCATTCGATTTCTATCTCTCTTAAAAGATGCTGGAGTATACCTTTGTCTCTTTTCACACCCACAGGTTCTCCCATCAGGCTTATATGTGCACTAACGCGCACCTTTTCCTCAAGAGATACTTCAAAAAAATCTGCATGAATCAGTTCCCTTTTGAGGGGGTCAATCTGAATATCTTTCAAAAGTGCGAGCTTGTTTTCGCCATCCGAAAACTTCAGATTCAGCATAACCTGCTCACCAGCCGTCTCATTGATGAGCCTGGTAATCTCCTTCTTGTCGAGTTTTATAAGAAGAGATTTTCCCTCTCGATAAAGAACAGCAGGAACCAGATTATTTCTTCTCAGTGAGCGCGCCGCGCCTTTTCCGATCTCGTTTCTCCTCGCGACATTTATAGTAATTCGTTCCATTCTTCCTCCTTCGAATTATTTTCAGACAAAAAGCGAACTGATAGAAGATTCCTCATGAATTCTCTTGATTGCCTCTCCTATAAGAGGTGCAATATTCAAAACAGTGATCTTTTTGCTTTTCTCTTTCTTGCCATCAAGGGGTATCGTATTTGTAACAATCAATTCTTCCAGTACCGAATCATTCACTCTCTCAACAGAATCTCCTGAAAGAACGGCATGAGTGCAAGCGGCAGCCACCCTCTTTGCCCCTTTTTCTTTCAGGGCCGACGCAGCCTGAATAATTGTGCCTCCGGTATCTATCATATCATCGAGTATAAGGGTATCCAGGTTCTCGACATCGCCTATGACATTCATTATCTGAGAAATATTTGCCGCTTCGCGCCTCTTGTCAATTATTGCAATGGAAGATTGTAATTTACGTGCAAATGCCCTCGCCCTCTCGACTCCTCCTGCATCCGGCGAGACAATGACAAGAGTCTTTCTATGATCGTATTTTTCCTCCACATACTCCATCAGCACGGGTGAGGCATAAAGGTTGTCAACTGGTATATCGAAGAAACCCTGTATCTGAGCTGCGTGAAGATCCATGGTGAGAATCCTGTTCGAGCCTGCGGCAGTGACGATATCGGCAACAAGTTTTGCTGATATCGGGACTCGCGGTTGAACCTTTCTGTCCTGTCTGGCATAGCCATAATAGGGCATGACAGCTGTAATTCTTCTCGCAGACGCTCTTTTCAGGGCGTCGATTATCAACAAAAGCTCCATGATATGCCGGTTCACGGGCATACAGGTCGGCTGAACCACAAAGACATCTGTACCGCGGACATTTTCATTAATCCGTATCATGATTTCGCCATCACTGAATCTTGCAACAGCCGCATCTCCGACAGGTATCCCTAGATAATGAGCAATATCCTCAGCAAGCCGCCTGTGGGCATTGCCGGTAAAAAGCTTAATACCTTCAGGCATATTTCCCCCTCGGCTTAGAATTTATTATTAGATTCCCTGACTGGGGCGGGAGGATTCGAACCTCCAGATGGGAGATCCAAAGTCTCCTGACTTGCCATTTGTCGACGCCCCAATTTACACGAGAGTTTCCACCACTCTGCACCAGTTGGGTTTCATTAGTATTGTTGCCCTTTCGGCCCATTCCGTATTTTCAAAAACACCATAAACAGCCGGCCCACTTCCACTCATTGCAGATACCAGAGCGCCCGTTTCGATCAATCTACGTTTTATCTCACTGATAATAGGATATTTTCTGCAAACCGCCTCTTCGAGATCATTCACAAGCAATTTTTTGAGCGAGGCGAAATCCCTTTCTAAGAGAGCCTGAAGAATCAGTTTAATCTCGACAGGATTTTTTGTCAACGGGGAAGTTTTCAGTTGGTCGTAACTTGAATATGCCCAGGGTGTTGAAACAGAAAATGGTGGTTTCACAACGAGCAAAATTAGAGAAACATCCATCTTTTGCGGGGTGACCTTATCACCTCTGCCTTCGACTAACGCAAAGAAGCCATTTAAGAAAAAGGAAACGTCAGAGCCTATCTTTGCGGCGATTGAACTTAATTCTCTCTTTTTTAACTTCAGCCTCCATAATTCATTGAGGCCTATAAGTGCATATGCTGCATCACTGCTACCCCCTCCGAGACCCGCACCGACCGGGATTTTTTTGCTTATCTTTATTAGGGCCCCCTTTTTACACGATGTCCATTTCTTCAGAAAATATGCTGCCTTATACACGATGTTCTCCGCCATCGGTATGTCAAGACTTGGTATGTCAAGATCACAAATAACCTCTAAACTGTCGGCATGTTGGAATGTCAGTTCGTCATAAAGACTAATACATTGCACCAGACTTACTATATTGTGATACCCATCGTTTCTTTTCCCTTCGATCTGAAGAAACCAGTTTATCTTTGCAGGCGCATTTAAGGAAAGTAACTGCCCCTGAGAAGCTGTACGAGCTTTCATTATGATTCTTGAATCTTTTTTTCTACACGTTCTTTAAGATTCTCGTCTTCGCTTTTTTCATGAAATTCCAGTGCCTTTTCCCAGAATTCCTTTGCTTTATCAATGAGGCCGAGAGACTTGTACACATCCCCCATGTGTTCCAATACGATCGGATCGTCCTTGACCGATTCTACAGCTTTCTGCAACAGTTCGCGAGCCTCCTTATATTTGCCCATTTTATAATAGACCCAACCCATGCTGTCCATTATGTATCCACTATCCGGTTTAAGTTCGAGGGCCTTCCGCACAAGCGAAAAAGCTTCCTCAAGGTTAATTCCTTTGTCAGCATAAGTATATCCTAAATAGTTAAGTGCATCCGCATGGTCCGGATTAATCTGCAGGGTCTTTTTCAGAGAATTCACCATTTCATCCTGTCTATCTGTCTTTTCGTAGACGACGGCAATGTTGAAGTAGATTTCGTCATTATTCTCAAAGCGGTTCAGCGCGTCCTTTAGAATTTCTTCGGCCCTGGCAAAATCTTTTTTCTGAATGTAATGCACCGCTAAATAGATGTAAACATCCGGGTTTCCTTTTTCGAAACTTAAAATTTCTTCATAAACTGTGATGGCCTCATTATCCATATTAAGCTTTGAGTACAGATATCCGAGATACAGAAAGGCCCCGATATTTTTTGGATCCCTGGCGATTATTTCCTTCAGTTGCGAAACTGCCTCCTCGTCTCTTTCCAGCTCTGAAAGCGTAACGGCGAGATAATACCGGATTGATATGTTATCGGGACGGGCTTCAAGGACGATCCTGAATTCCTCGATAGCTTTGTCGTATTCCTTATTTTCAAAATACAGAATACCAAGATTTGTGTGCACATCGATATTCACGGGCAAGTGAGCACTTATTTTCTGGTACTGTTCGATGGCCCTTTCTGTCTCCTTCTGTTTGAAGTAAATCTGCGCAAGCCTTTCTCTTGCCTGGAGGTTGTGAGGGTTCAATTCGATCGCTTTATTATAATACTCCTCAGCTTCCTCAACATTGCCTTTCAGTTCCCTAATAAGACCTATGTTGAAATATGCAGCATCAAAGCCCGGCCTCTGGGCTAACGCTTTCTCGAAGCACTCTTCGGCCTTTTCAATGTCACCCTTCTCCAAATAAACCGAACCGAGATAATACACAGCCATAATGTTGTCGGGATGGTTTTTTTG
>JBFLXE010000023.1:0-25295 GCA_040757455.1 Nitrospirota bacterium | reverse complement strand
TGATGCTCCGGATCTGCTCTCAGAATCCGTTCATATATTTCCACAGCCTTCTCCGTCTTTTTCTGACTGTTGTAAAGTTCACCGAGCAGCAGAAGTGCGGGAATATAGCCAGGATCTGCCTTCACCACATCTTCCGCTATCGATATCGCCTCACTTACCTTAGCAGTTCTCAAAAGCATGTAACTCAGTTGGGTCTTGAGATAGATGGATGAAGGATCAAGATTGAGCGCCTCCTTATAATATCGAATGGCATCCTCCCATCTTCCTTCTTTCTCCGATAAATAAGCGAGAATGTAATAATAACGTGCCTCGTGGGGGACAGCGGGGCGGCCGGAGTCAACTCTGACCTGCTGCAAATTGCATGAAAACACGAAAATCAAGGATATTATGAAAGACGCCGCCCTCAGAAACATAATTAAAATTATGACACAAAAATGACATGTATAACAATGTGCTAAAATTTCACATGGATTTCATCGACGTTGTCTTTCCGCTTAATATTGGCCCTTTGACATACCACTGCCGTGAAGAACTGTCGAATCAGATAGAAACAGGCATGATCGTGAGTGCCCCCATTAAGAACAGGGTTTGCGAGGGAATCGTCATAGGAAGGTCTTTGAACACTCCATCAGGCCGGGTAAAAGCGATTCAGGGAGTTAGAGGAGACGGGCCTTTATTAAGCGGAGCAATGATCGAACTCCTTAAATGGATGTCAAAGTATTATCTGGTTGAAAAAGGCCTTGTTTTGAAGAATATGCTTCCAAGAGAAACTTTTGGAAAGATTAAGAGGCGAAGTAAGAAATGTTCCTTTCATCACCCTGCTGCAACAAAAGCTTATTTTCTTCAATCTGATATAGATACTCAAGAAATTCATGGTTTTTTAGAGACGCTGCGCGGCAGAGAGTACAGAACATTTCTTGTCAAAGCACCTTCCACATCATATGAATACTCGTTGCTCGTGACAATATTGCCAGAGACCGAAAATGTGATTGTACTTGTACCCGAATTGTCGGTCGTGCATCAGCTCTATCCGCTTTTGGCTGAGAGGTTTGGAAAGAGAGTCTGCCCATTTCATAGCGGTCTTAGCAGATCCAGCAGATTCGCCGCCATAGATAATATTCTCAGCGGCACTTCAGATATTATTCTCGGGACAAGGTCTGCCATCTTCGCTCCGTTAAAAAAGGTTTCATTCATTGCCGTGCTGCAGGAACACAGTAACTCGTATAAACAGGAGAACATGCCTTGTTACAGCGGCAGAGATGTCGCTGTAGTGAGAGGGTATCTCGAAAAGGCGACGGTTTTGCTGTCGTCTATCTGCCCTTCGGTCGAGTCTCTTTTCAACTGCCAAAGAGGCAAATATACGATGTTGAAAGTCAAGGAAAATAACAAAAGGCCAAAAGTCAAAATTGTAGATATAAGATACGAAAAACTTCGCAACTCCTGCCTGTCAAGAACAGTCCTGGATCATTCTTCGAAATCGATAAAAAGTGATAGAAAAGTAATATTCATACTGAACAGAAGAGGATACTCCACTCAACTGCAGTGTGCGGACTGTAATTACGTTGAGGAATGTCCCTCCTGCAAAATCCCCTTAGTTCTGCACAGACAGGCGATGTTATTGAAATGCCATTACTGCAATTTAACATTGGATGTGCCTGAAAGATGCTCCAGATGCAAAGGGCATAATATAAGGTTGCTGGGTGCGGGAACTCAAAAGGTGCAGGAAAATATCGAAGAGCTTATGGGGGTGGAGACTATGCGAATCGACAGTGACAGGGCCCGAAAAAAATCGGATTTTGACATACAGCTGGCCGACGTCGTCGGAACGGGAAAGAAAGTAATCATCGGGACCAAACTCGTTATGGGAAGGCTGACACATTCCAGAGTTTTCTCGACCGCTGTCTTTCTTAATCCGGATCTATGCCTTAATATTCCTGATTTCAGGTCAGCGGAGAGGACATTCCAGGAAATTGCAGCCTTGATAGATAAGGTAGAGCCGGATGGTACGATATTTATACAGACAAGAATGCCACAGCACTATGTTTACAAATATCTGAAGAATAATGATTATCCTTCGTTCGTGAGGGAAGAATTGGAAAGGCGCAGATCTCTCCGCTACCCCCCGTATTCCAGGCTCATACTTGTGAAATTTTTGGCCAAAAGGGATCTGTCCAAGGATCTGGCTGAGACTGTGAAAAAGATCGATAAAAATGTTGAAGTCCTCGGCCCGTCTTTATCGAGATCTATTAAAGACACGTTGGAATTCAAGATCCTTTTAAAATCATCATCCCGTGATAAACTCCATTTTGCAGCAAGAGCATTTGTTGAAGAATTCAAGAACGTGAAAGATATGAAGATAAGAGTTGACGTCGACCCTGTGAAGATTTAAAAGGATCGGGTTAAACTTCGCGCGTCTGTTCAAACTCCTCCATCCTCTCTGCCAGGCTTCTCCAATTGCAGGTCTGAATGAGCTTGACCGTCATGTGCAATGAACTTCTCTCGATTATCCTCCATCGGAGTGATTCGTCCGTCACTCCATAGAAAGGGAGCATGATGAAGAAGGCTTTATCGACGTAATTTTTTATGGGTGTCAGTACATCTTCACGCCTTGTATAATAAGGGTCTTCCCCTTCGGTACAGCCCTTATTGAAAACGATGAATTGTCTGCACGATACCGGCCGCAAGGGATGTATTGAACATGCCTTTTCGATTAAAAAGGGGCAAGGATCGTTTTCTTTGTAATCCCTGAGTTGCCGTTTAAGTCTGTCACGGAGGGGATTTGATATTTTTTCTGTCGCATACCATGAAAGACCCACAAGCTCAAGTGGATAAACCGGAATATCCCTGTGTGTATTGCAACAATTTGCACATCCTTTCCTGCACGCAACTTCTCTACTTTTCGTCGATTCCATTTTGATGGCTTCCGCTATCCCTTTATCTATGATGTGATATGCGTCGAGAAGCAGCGACAACCACGGATGAATTTTCTCATCAGAGGGGAAGGATGGTCTCCGGGGTTGACGATAGCCTGATCTCTTGAGTTTCCTGGTTGACATACTTTTTCAATTATAAAAGAGATCTAAAGTGAAATCCAAACCCGTAACTTGGAAAAACGGTAATACTTGAGTAATAATAAAAAATGCCTGATTTCATTTTCGTTTCCATGCCGTATGCGAGGTTTATTTCAAGATGGTTTGCGAATGTTCCTAATGTGAACCTTGGAATCATGCAGTCCTTCTTGACTGAGAAGGGAAAAAGCGTAAAAACCTTCCATTTCCATCTGGAATTCCTGCCCTTCATCCAGAAATACGATTCGCGGCTCTGGAAAGATTTCCTGAATGGATCGGAGCATTTTGGCGTGGAATATATAGGGCTGGACTATGTCTTTGCCACGCTCATTTTCAGGGATAAATATGAATTATCGAAAGAACCTTTTAGAGAAAGGCTTGGATCAGTAGGATTGACTCTGGATCATTTTGAAGAAATGAGGCGACTTGCGGAAGCATTTGTCGATTTGTGCTTTTCAAAGTTATCGCCATATCTCAAAGGGACAAAATTGATAGGATTCAGCTGCTCCCATTATCAACTGAGCGGCTCGCTGTTATTATGCTCCATGGTGAAAAAGGCCTGTCCCGGCATCAAGTCGGTTTTTGGTGGAAAAGACTGCACTGGCGCTTTTGGATATGAGATGATGAAGAATATAGAATTCGTGGATTTTGTGGGAACAAGCGAGTGCGAGGTGACTGTCGAAAGCCTTCTGGAATATATGAACGGAAATGGACGCGAGATTTACAATGTCCTGTACAGAAATAATAAAGGTGAAATAGAAAATTCAGAATCAAAGCCTAATGTATCACTCGATTTTCTTCCTCTTCCTCAATATGATTTTCAGAATTTCTCATTAAAATTAAATGAGCTCATTTTGCCGATCGAGTTCGGCAGGGGATGCCCTTGGAAAAAATGTACTTTCTGTCCGGACGAGTCTTACAATATCAAATGCCAGTCGAAAACATCAGGGCGATTGGAGTCTGAAATCGAACATTATCAAAGCATTTCAAAAGATCTCAGAAATTTCTTTATTCTGGATTCCGACGCGCTGAAGGACAGAAACGCAATTATTGAACTGTCCAATTATCTTGGAGGAAAAGGGTTCATATTCCACTACGCAGAATTTCGGGCTGAGAGAATGGATAGAGACGTGCTGGGCGCCCTTTTACGTTTTGGAAAATGGGCTTCGCATTTTCAGATCGGCATAGAGACCTTCAGTGACCATGTGCTCAAACTGATGAACAAGGGGGTAACTGTTCTGAAAAACGTTGAAGTGCTGAAGGCGGTGGCGGAGTTGGGGGTGCCGGTACAATTCAACCTTTTCACCTGTTTCCCCGGCATGAGTACAGGGGATATGATAGAAAACAATAGAATAATGGATCTCATTGCTCATATACTGGTTTGTGAAAATATCCAGATATATCCCGGAGAATTTTATTTGCCGTCAGACTGCCCGGTTTTTATCGATATCGAGAGTTACGGGATAAAAAGACATAGCCACTCTATTTTCTCTCTTATTTTTGAAGATTTTCCAATGCCGTCCTATTCTAATTATCCTTATCCCTATCAGTTTGACAATGATGAGGAGCAATTCAAAATATCAGAGACGATAAGAGGAAAAGTTGCCGAGATAAAGAGAAGAGAGCCTGATAAGAATTTCATGCTTTGTGATATATCTCCTGATGACGACCTGGCGATAAAAGTCTCGCGAAACGGCTGGTGTGTCCTCTACACCCTTCGATTGAAAGAAAAGGATCTCTACATTGCGGCTCTCGAAAAATACAGAAGGGTAGACGAAGTCGCTCAAGAATTCGGGCTTTCACCAGAGGAGGCAAGTGATATTCTTGGCGATTTTGAGAGAAAAGGATTGATCCTTTATTCCGCAGACAGGAAATCCTTCCTATCCCTTGCTATGCGAATGCGACAGAGTTCTTTTCCGTGAGAAACGCAACTGAAAATGGGTTCCACTTTGTGATAGAATTATAAAGAATAATGAGAGTAATAATCATCGGAGGGGGTATTTCCGGCCTTTCGCTCGCCTATTTTCTCCTTGAGAAAAAGCCCGACCTCGACATTACTGTCCTTGAATCCGAGAAGATAGCAGGTGGTAAAATATGGACTGACAGAACATCAGGGTTCCTCTGCGAGGGCGGCGTTAACGGCTTCCTCGATAACAGGCCTACGACACTTGACCTGGCCGGAAAGCTTGGTCTCATCCCTTTGAGGAGCAGTGATAAGGCGCGGAAGAGATACCTATTTTCAGAAGGTAAATTGCATCTTTTACCTGAGTCCCCGGCGTCCTTTTTCTCCTCAAATCTTATCAGTATCTATGGCCGTCTCAGGATTCTGGCGGAGATAGTAATCCCGAAAGGGAAACCTGAGGATGAGTCACTTGCGGATTTTGCGAGACGCAGGCTCGGCAGGGAGGCGTACGAGAAATTGATTGATCCCATGGCATCGGGCATCTATGCGGGGGATCCCGAAAAAATGAGTCTCAAGAGTTGTTTCCGGAGGATTTACGAACTCGAACAGGAATACGGCAGCCTTATTAGGGCCATGATCCGGCTGCAGAAGGAAGCAAAAAGGACTGGCAGAAAAGTCGGTGCTGGCCCGGGAGGAGTTCTTACATCATTTTATGACGGCATGGGAACGCTGATAAAAGCCCTCGAAGCGTCTCTTGGAAAAAGGCTGAAGACCGGCGCAAGGGCCGTAACCATTGACAAAAAGGCAGAAAAATATGTTATCTATATAAGAGATGGGTCAAGCATTGAAACAGAAGTGCTTGTACTTACAACACCTGCCTATGAGACGTCGGAAATGCTGAGGGATATCGATAGCAAACTATCTGCGGCCCTTAACGATATATTCTATCCCGCGATTTCGGTTGTCTGTCTCGGATATAAAAGAGACAGGATTAGACATTCCCTCGATGGTTTCGGTTTTCTGATCCCTTACAGGGAAGGCCGGCGGATACTTGGTACACTGTGGGATTCAAGTATATTTCCCAACAGGGCGCCCGAAGATCATATACTGCTTAGAAGTATGCTCGGTGGCGCACGGGCGTCAGAATTAGCTCTGCAGGATGAAGTCAAGCAGGTCAATACGGTAATGGAGGAGCTGGCGGATATCATGGGAATAAATTCTGAACCGGATTTTGCGAAGGCTTATGTACACGTTAAAGGCATACCTCAATATTCAGTGGGACATGAAAAGAAGCTTGAGATAATGGAGAAAACTCTGGAGAGATTTAAAAGACTCTATATCACCGGAAACGCTTACAAAGGCATTGGAGTAAATGACTGTATAGAGAATTCATATAAATTGGCGGAGAGGATAGTTGGGGAAATTTAATCTCTGTAAAAACGAATTCAATGAATAGGGCTGATTGAAAGGAGGTTGCCTTGAAAGAGAACGAGATTATCGAATTCTTAAAAAAAGAGAGTGAGGAATTCAAGAAACTCAATGAAGAACACAGGAACCTCGATGTGCTTCTCGCAGAAATGGACAGTAAACGCTATCTGACTCCTGAAGAAGAGATTGAGAGAAAAAGGATTCAGAAATGGAAGCTTCTCAAAAAAGATAGAATGGCAGAGCTTGTAAGAGAATATAAGAAAAGCCATTCAATAAATTAGAAATTAAAAAGAAGAAAACTTTTATCCATAACAGTTTTCTATACATTTCTTCATATAAAATTAGCTTGACCTGATTTTTTTCACTTAGAAAATTTCTTTCGTTATACCACCTTGCCGAGAATGGCATGAGGCGAAATGCCGAGTTGCTAAAGTGAGGGCAGTAATGACAGAATAGGTGTATCTTTTTACCACGTCTGCGATTTATTGCAGCGAATGTTATCAGGGAGGCAACGTTTATGAGAAGCAGAAAGATAAAAGAGGGTATTGAGCGTGTACCCCACAGGGCTCTTCTTTACGCGACGGGAGTCCCAAAAAGCGAGATGAGCAAGCCCTTCATAGGTGTGGCTACAAGTTTTACCGATATCATTCCCGGTCATATAGGAATGCGGGATCTCGAGAGATTTATCGAAAAAGGAGTTCATGCTGCGGGCGGCTATCCGTTCGTTTTCGGGGTTCCTGGCATATGCGACGGTATTGCAATGGGACATAAAGGCATGCATTATTCTCTCCCTTCAAGAGAACTCATTGCAGACATGGTTGAGACCATTGCCGAGGCCCATCAACTTGACGGCCTCGTACTTCTAACGAACTGTGACAAGATTACGCCCGGAATGCTGATGGCGGCGGCACGAATTAACGTACCGGCCATCGTTGTAACTGCCGGCCCGATGCTCTCAGGCCGCTTAAAGGGGAAAAGGCTCTCATTGGTGAATGACACATTCGAGGCAGTTGGAAAATATAAAAAGGGTTTGCTCAGGGACGAAGAGGTGGAGGCCCTCGAAATGTGCGCGTGCCCTGGTGTCGGTTCATGCCAGGGGATGTACACAGCGAATACAATGGCATGCGTTACAGAGGCTCTCGGGATGAGCCTCCCCAGATGTGCGACCTCGCTCGCCGTATCGGCTGATAAAAAGAGGATTGCTTTCGAAAGCGGACGACGAATTCTAACATTGATAAAAAACAATATCACACCGAGAGAGATAATGACGACGAATGCCTTTGAAAATGCAATAAAGGTGGACCTTGCACTCGGCGGATCAACGAACACAGTCCTTCATATTCCTGCGATTGCTCACGACGCAGGCGTAGATTTACCTCTCGAAACATTCGATGCTCTTGCAAGGAAGACACCCCATCTTGCCAATATGCTTCCGGGAGGAGAACATTTTCTCGAAGACCTCGACTGGGCAGGGGGTATTCCCGCTTTGATGAAAAGGCTGAGGAGTGAACTACATGATGGCATCACAGTGAGTGGCAAAAGGGTTTATGAGATCACAGACGCGGCAGAAATAGAGGATGAAAACGTTATAAGACCGATTGACAAACCCTATCACAAAGAGGGGGGAATCGCAATTCTCAGGGGGAATCTTGCACCGCAAGGAGCTGTTGTAAAGCAGTCAGCCGTGAGCGAAAAGATGATGAAGTTCGAAGGGGTAGCAAAAGTCTTTAATTCCGAAGAGTCAGGTATGAGGGCGATTCTGAATGGAAAAGTCAGGTCGGGAGATGTAGTAATTATCCGCTATGAAGGTCCAAAAGGAGGCCCTGGCATGAGGGAGATGCTCTCTCCGACTGCCGCGATTGCCGGCATGGGCTTGAGTGAATCAGTGGCCCTCATAACCGATGGACGGTTTTCGGGTGGAACTCGGGGACCTTGTATTGGACATGTGTCACCGGAGGCAATGGAGGGCGGCGTTATAGCGGTAGTTAAAGATGGCGACAGGATTAGAATAGATATTCCGGCAAGAGGAGTCGATATTCTCTTGTCTGATGAGGAAATAAAAGCGAGGCTCAGCAAATGGAAGCCGCCAGAACCAAAGATAAACAGAGGATATCTTGCGAGGTATGCGAGATTGGTCAGTTCTGCAGGAAGCGGCGCTGTGATGAAGTGAATGAATTAAGAATTAAAGCCCAATAATCTCCGCTTCCATTTTGTCTAGATCCGCCAGTGCCACCGACGACTTTCCGTAAAGCCAGCTGCCGGCTTCTCCAGGATTCACGACGAGAGTTTTGCCAACCGTTCTTATGTCGGCCTCATGAGTATGCCCATAAATTATCAAGTCGAAGTGTCCGCTGTCAGCAAGAGCATCCACGACATGATGCTCATGCATCACTACAATCCTTCTATTATTCAATGAGAATATATGAGGCTGGTAATGAATGTTCCCGTTTGATCTTTCAAGCAGCAGAAGCTTGTCTCCGTCGTTGTTGCCAAATATTCCAGTGTATTCGCAGTTCAGCTCTTTAAAAAGTTTCAAGGTGAAAGGCGAAGTGTAATCTCCTGCGTGAATGACATAATGCGTCTTTCTGTCATTGAAGAGTTCTATAGCCTTCCCGGTATATATCAGATGGTCATGGGTATCGGACATAATACCGATTAGCATAATTAGCCTCCCGTCATTTTATATTTGATTTGATGATATTCTCGACTCCCAGGCGAATCATCATTATTGCGATTGAAGCAAGGAGAAGCGACATTACCTTCGAAATTCCCACTATGCCACCCTTTCCGAACACTTTTATTATCTTGTCAGCATTTGCCAATGAAATCCAGACAATTGAGAAGTTGAGCATTAATGAGATGAGCGTGGGAATTACACCATAATGCTCTACCAATACAAGAAGGGTAGTGAGCACTGCGGGGCCGACAATGAGGGGGACACCGATAGGCACTACGCCCATTTTCATATCCGACCTTGTCCGCTCTTCCATTCGCTGGGTGAGGTCGAGGATTGCGAACACGAGCAATACAAGACCGCCCCCGATTTTGAAATCATTTCCGGTAATGCCCAGGATACTGAAAATAGCCTCACCCAGAGCAACGAAGATTATACTCACAATAATAGCTGTCAGAATTGAGTCTCTGACCACTGTCTGTTTCTTTTCCTTCGGCATGCTGTTCGTCATAGATATAAAGATCGGAATAAGAATGAAAACATCGATTGCGACGAATATAGGAATGAAAGTATTTGGCAGTACTTTTAGGATCTCCGTCATCAATGTAATTATAATACTGACTGGAATTTTTGTATAATTTAAACTTAATAAAAGAATCATCTGGAGAATCCCGTGACTCTTTTCGCTGTGAGTGAAGAAAAAAACAGATGGCTCCGGCAGAAGATGGAGGAGCTTGATATCGGAGAGAAAGATATAGAGGAAAAATTTGTCCGTTCTTCAGGACGGGGCGGGCAAAAAGTGAATAAGACTTCGACATGCGTCTATCTCAAGCATATACCAACAGGAATCGAAATCAAGTGCATGAAAGATCGGAGTCAGTCCATAAACCGTTTCCTTGCCCGGCGCGAACTTGTGAAGAAAATCGAAAAATTAAGGGGACAAGTGAGCTTTAATGACGCACGGGTTGAGAAAATTAAAAAACAGAAATCAAGGAGCAAGAAAAGGGCGCGTCTGAAATATGGAGTCAGCAAACTTCCTACAGCGATTCGTATTGAATGACGGGTGCTATCTGATATAATGTAAACCACACTCAGTGAATGGAGGGAATATTGAAAGAAGAGATAGTTCTTAAAGAAAGAATCAAACTTCTTGAAAAGGAAATAATGACTCTAACAGAGAAGTTAGAAGATGTGAGCAAAGCTTCCAAAGAAATCGAAGACCTCAAACAGGAAATAAAGGGGCTGAAACTTTTTCTCAGCAGGGTGCACCCTGAATTCAAGAACAAGTTACCCGAAATAATTAAGAAGATATACAAAGAAAGGTGACATCACCAGCTTCCTCCCCCGCCTCCTCCGAATCCTCCTCCTGAAGAGCCTCCCCCGCCTCCCCCGCCTCCGACACCACTTCCTCTCGGTGCTGAGAACATTGCCGAGGCAAGGCTCGAGGTGACAGAATTCAGCGACCGTGAGAAAGTGGAAGTGTTAAATGTTCTCAGGCCATCATGAGATACATACCACCGGGGTGGTTCCTGGTAAATGCCTTCAAAAGCCTTTGCCCAGTTATCCACAACATCAAGAGCAATGGCATATGGAAGGAATTTGGAGAAAAGGTCTTTGTCACCCATTCTTTCAAGCCTGTCTCTTTCTGCACGGGTCATGAATTCCTGAAATCCGAGGATATCCATATATGCAGCGGCTCCTGCCTTTGTTTTCGCCGGCATAAACCTGGAGAAGGCAAGTACAGGCAAAGCAGAAAACATTCCTGCCAGAATCCCTTTTCCTGCCGCAGAAGGCGTAAGTAGCGATGCAGCTAAAAAGACTGCTATGCCGAAAACTATCCCGTAAGTGACATATAGTCTTCTGATTTTCTGAGGACTGATAAGAAAATATTTCTTTTTCACAAGCTCCTCATAAAGGGTATGCTTCAATGATTCCAGTTCCGAGTAAAATCTGTTTTTCATGTCAGAAACCCTGCGTCCTTGCGATTGGCCCTGAAAGATCTTTTCCATAAGCAGAGTCTCGAAAGGAGTCAGTTTTTCATCAGGCTGCCGTACTTTCGAGAGATGATAGTCGACGGAATCGAAGATCAATCCATCTGTTTTCTGTTCCTCGATCCTGATGTATCCTTTTACAGCCAACCCGACAATTGTCGATGTGATATCTCGTGAATCAAGTTTTTCATCCACCAGCGCGCCAACTTCCGCAGGAATGAGTTGCCTGTTATTGTATTCTGGCGGTTCATATCTGACCGCTATTGATTCCCTCACCTTAGGATCCTTTCCCCGTCTGTGCCAGAGACTGTTCATGACGAGAAGCGCCAGCAGAGGAAGAGAAAATATCCAGTTTTCGCGAAGATGGAGTGTCCACATGATTCTCTTCCACCGATTAGGCGGTGCTGTAAGTCCTTTATCCCAGCCGAACGCCACTGTAAATCCTTCTCTATACGCGAGATTCTTAAGGGTGAAAAATTCAGCGCCGTTTGTGAGGGTTCGGAAACGGCAGTCCGCCATTTTTGATCCAAAGGGTCCTGTATAACATGATGCCCATAAATTTTCACTCTTATTGCGCACTGCCAGAAGAATGTTTGCCGATGCGCTTTTTATAGGAGCCATCCAGCCGTTGCCCGTAACATTCCAGTAAAGCTCATCATGATCATCGAAAAAAAGTATCGCATTTTCGATGGAATATGAGATGACATATGTCTGGTGTCCGTTCATATATATATCCGGATCGCCAACTTTTATGTTCATGACACTTCCCTTCTCACTTGTCTCGTATTTTTGATCTCTTCCTGACCCATCAGTGACAGAAATGACCTTCAGCGGTGTCCTGACTGTGCGACCAAAGTCATCCCGATACTTAAAGGGAATCTCTCTGTAGATACCGTGTTTCGGCCTGTGAAATTCCACATCGATGGTTTCCCTGACGTTGAAAGAGGAGTCCTCATTAATAGTGATATCAGCATGAAAACTCTGTATCGTAAAATCCTGGGCGGAAACTTCAGAAGATAAGATCGACAACAAAAATAAAATAATATATGGTGCAAGATGCATGATGCCTGATAATTTTTTGCAAAAGTCTTTTACGGTCATTATTTTTTTAACTTGCATCATCTATCAGGCCTCGGTTTTTATTAGAAATTCACTTTTACCGGCTTTCTTTCTAATTCAGGTGCTTCCAATTCGAAGAATTCTTCCAGTTTGAAACCGAAAACAGACGCGACTACGTTTGATGGGAAGGACTCTATCAGGATATTATAGTCACGTACTACTGCATTGTAATACCTTCTGGCATATTCTATCGAATCCTCCAGTTCTTTTAACTGGGATTGAAGTTGCATGAAGTTGGCATTTGCCTTGAGTTCTGGATAAGCCTCGGCAAGGGCAAAAAGGCTTTTCAATGTGTCAGTCAACATATTTTCAGCCTTTGCTCTGTCCGCCGGAGAGGATGCTCTCATCGCCCTCGACCTTGCCTCTGTCACACTTTCAAAAACTGTTTTTTCATGGGAGGCATATCCTTTAACAGTCTCGACAAGATTAGGTACGAGGTCATATCTCTTTTTAAGCTGGACATCGATATCTGACCACGATGATTTTACCGTGTTTTTCAGACGAATAAACCTGTTATAGATTAAGACAGCAGCGACCAAGACTGCTGCAAATATACCTAGTATGACAAGCAGCGCTATCATATCTCTCCCCTCTGTGTGATTTTAGTCAGGTTCCTTCTTTGCCCATGTGAGACAATATCAGCATAATATGTTCATGTGTCTCCTCAAGCTTTATCCTTTCGGACTTTCTCGTCTTTCTGTCCTTAACCTCCACGAAGCCATCCTTCAGATTCCTCTCCCCGATAATAACCTGTACCGGTATGCCTATCAGATCAGCATCCTTAAATTTTACACCCGCCCTTTCTTCACGATCATCTATTAGAGCATCAATTCCCTTTTCCTTCAACTCTCGATATATTTTTTCAGCAATATCCACAGTGTTCTTATCACCCACATTCAAAGGCAGAATTTCGACATCAAATGGTGCAATGCTTACAGGCCAAATGATACCATCCTTGTCGTGATTTTGTTCTATCGCCGCAGCAGCTATTCGGGCAGGACCTATTCCGTAGCTTCCCATAACAACTGGTTTTTCCTCTCCTCTTTCGTCGAGATAGAATGCTTTGAGAGGAACGGAGTACTTTGTGCCAAGCTTAAAGATATTCCCTATCTCGATCACCTTTTCAAACTCAAGAGGTGAGTCACATTTCGGACAAGTATCCCCCTCTTTCGCAAGGCGGATATCATGCCACTCTGCGGAGAAATGTTTTCCGGGTCTGATGCCCTTCAGGTGGTAATTTTCTTTATTGGCTCCGCTTATATAAACTCCTTCCTTGAGAACCGGATCCGCGATGATGCGAACATTATGATTCACAGGACCTATAAATCCAGCCTCCACTCCGAGAATTTCTTTAACTTCTGTTTTATGTGCGGGTCTGTGTTTTCCGAGAATCCTCTCCACCTTTTTTTCATGCAGTTCTGCATCTCCCCTTATTAACGCGAGAACTGGCCCTTTATCGCTTATGAGAAGAAGGCTTTTGATGAAATATTGAGGAGCGGTTTTCAAGAAATTTGATACTTCTTCCACAGTCCTTTTTTCGGGCGTGTAAACCTCTTCAAGGTCCCAATCCATCATCTCCATCTTTCGGGAATTCGAGGCCGCAAGTTCGATGTTGGCAGCGTATCCGCAGGCGCTGCACCGTGCTATTTCATCTTCCCCCGCAGAGCTCGGTGCCATAAACTCATGGGATGCAGCTCCGCCCATCATGCCTGGGTCTGATTCCACCATGTAAAATCTGAGCCCGCACCTTGAAAATATTCTGTGATAGGCATCTGCATGAAGACGATAGCTCTTTTCGAGTCCTTCATCATCAGCATCAAAACTGTAGCTGTCCTTCATGAGGAATTCCCGCGTCCTTAGAACGCCGCTCTTTGGCCTCGCTTCATCTCTCAGTTTTATTTGTATCTGATACCATATCTGGGGCAGGTTTCTGTATGAACGGATCTCCCTTGCTGCCAGCCATGTCATGATTTCCTCGTGTGTCATGCCAAGGCACATGTCCCGACCTGTTCTGTCCTTTAATCTGAACATTTCCTCACCGATCTCATACCACCTGCCAGTGGACTGCCATATCTCTGCGGGATGAAGGGCAGGTAGCGAGACTTCCTGTGCGCCTATCGAATTCATCTCCTCGCGAAGGATTCTGTTTATCTTCTCTATCACTTTGAAACCGAGAGGAAGATATATATATATTCCAGCTGCAAGTTGCCTGATGTATCCCGCCCTCAGCATCAGAATGTGACTGAAAGCTTCCGCATCTGAAGGTGTTTCTCTTAGAGTCGGAATCAGCATGTCGGAAAAACGCATTTGGTATCTCCTTCTAAGAAATGCTATTTACCTGATTCTCTAACATCTAATATAGAAAAAATTGCCATAAAAGTGTTAAATTAATTTAATTTTTTGGGAGGTGAATACTTTGTTGAAGCGCATTCCGATGACACCACAGGGATATCAGAAACTTCAGGAGGATCTTGACAGGCTGCTGAAGATTGACAGGCCCAGGAACATAAGAGAGATTTCAGAGGCGCGAGCCCACGGTGACCTGTCAGAGAACGCGGAGTACCATGCGGCAAAGGAGAGGCAGTCTTTCATAGAAGGGAAAATACAGGAACTCAGAACCAAGCTCGCTCTTGCGGATATTATTGATACGGCTAATATTTCTCAAAACAAGGTTGCCTTCGGCGCCAGGGTGAAAGTTCTTGACCTTTCTACTGAGGAAGAGAAGACCTTTATACTGGTTGGCTCTGAAGAGGCTGACGTAAGAGGTGGCAAAATATCAATCAGTTCCCCGGTTGGGAGGGCGTTAATCAACAAAGAGGTCGGTGATGTGGTGAATATAAAAGCGCCGGCAAAGACCTTTGAATATGAGATATTAGAGATAAACTTTGAGTAAACTCTTCAGGGCAGAAGTTGTAAGTAATCTTACCCTCAATGATAAAAACAACCTCCTCACCCTGAAACCTTTGGAAAAAGTATTAAAGCCCGAGCCGGGGCAATTCTACATGATAGAAGTGAGTCACACCTATGATCCTCTTCTGAAGAGGCCTTTCAGCTATTTGAGAAGAAGGGTTGCGGAACTCCAGTTTTTATATGCTGTCAGGGGTAGGGGCACCTCATTGATGAAGAAATTCAAAGAGGGAATGGTCATTAATATGATCGGCCCTTTGGGCAGGGGATATCCAAGGCCACGGAAGGATTGTATGCCATTGCTTGTGGCCGGTGGAACAGGAATTGCACCTATCTTTTCTCTCGCCGAAGAACTGCCCAGAAAGGCCTATATTCTCCATGGTGCTAAATGCAGAGACGAGCTTATTTTGATGGATGAACTAATGGGTCTGGGGATGGAATCCTTTCTCTGCACCGATGACGGTTCATTTGGCGTCAAAGGCACTGTGGCCGATGCTTTGTATGATTTTCTGATGCACAAGGCGTCGCCTTCAAATCATTATGTGATATTTGCTTGTGGTCCGAGACAGATGCTGGAGGCTGTGGCAAGAGTTGCCTCTGAAAAAGGGATTAGAGGGTATGCCTCACTCGAAGAGAATATGGCCTGTGGTTTTGGCGCATGCCTTGGATGCGCTGTGAAAACTATTCATGGATATAAGCGGGTATGTAAGGAGGGGCCAGTATTTCCAATAGAGGATATTGTGTGGTAACAGAAATTTTTCATATTGGAGGAGAAGTAACCCTTTCGCTCATTCTCGGCCCTGAAAGCTTTCAGGGCCTCCGAGGAAAATTCTTTCTTCGAAAGTCCGCCTCAGGCGGATTAAATCCGCTCAAGGGATACCTCTTCTCCGTTGCATTGGATCATGATTAATTTAACTGTCAATATCGGCAATTTAAAACTAAAGAATCCTGTTATGACCGCTTCCGGAACATTCGGGTACGGAGAGGAGTATGCCGAATTCATAGACCTTAACAGGCTTGGTGCAATCGTCGTTAAGGGGATATCGATTGAACCTATGGAGGGTAATCCCCCTCCCAGAACATGGGAGACCCCCTGTGGAATGCTAAATGCGATTGGCCTTCAAAACATCGGTCTGAAAAGATTTCTGAAGGAAAAACTGCCTTTCCTCAGAAAGTTCGATACGAAGGTCATAGTAAATATTTTAGGAAACACATTCGAGGAGTATGCAAAACTCGCTTGTTCTCTCGATGAAGAGGGTGTGGATGCCATAGAGCTTAACGTTTCCTGCCCTAATGTGAAGAGGGGTGGAATCATTTTCGGAACCGACAAAAAGATGCTCGCCAAACTGGTAGCAGGGGTGAAGAAATGCATAAAATCCGCCACCTTGATAACGAAATTATCACCCAATGCGTCCGATATCAAAGAGTTTGCAATAGTGGCTGAAAGTTCAGGAAGTGATGCCATTTCACTAATCAATACCATACGCGGCATGTCCATTGATATCGAAACCCGGAAGCCGAGACTCGTAAATGTAATCGGCGGCCTGTCCGGCCCCGCTATAAGACCTATAGCCGTCCGGATGGTCTGGGAGGCATACGAGGCGGTAAATATCCCCATCATAGGTATTGGAGGTATCATAAAATCTGAAGATGCCATTGAATTTATGCTCGCGGGAGCCAGCGCTGTTCAGGTGGGCACTGGAAATTTCTTGAATCCACGGGCTACTATAGAAATCGTTGATGGCATAGAAGCATATCTAAAAAGAAAATCCGTCAGTAATGTTGGGGAGATAGTAGGGGCTTTCATTGGATCATAGTGTAATTACCCTGACAACTGATTTCGGCCACGAAGACCCTTTTGCCGGTATCGTGAGAGGGGTTATATTGAACATAAATCCCTCTGCGAACGTCGTTGACATAACTCATGACATAAACCCTCAGGATATCATGGAGGCATCCTTTGTGATCAAGAACAGCTTTTCCTTTTTTCCCCGCCGGAGTATTCATGTCGTTGTTGTTGATCCCGGGGTGGGATCGGCCCGGCGTCCAATCATGGTTGCGGCTGAAACTCACTATTTCATAGGGCCGGATAACGGAGTTTTTTCAGGAATCTACAAACTGACCGAACCGACGGTTATCCATATCACTTCTCAGCACTATTTTTTGCCGAAGAGGAGCCCCACATTCCATGGTAGAGATATATTCGCTCCTGTTGCAGCCTGGTTATCTCGCGGGGTAGACATAACAAATTTCGGAGATACCATAAGTGATTATGTGACCATTCAGCTACCAGAGGTAAAAAAAAGTGCTGCCAATATAATCGAGGGCGAAGTGGTATACATAGACCGCTTTGGTAATCTGACAACCAACATAAGCGCGGCAGATATCGAGAATATGTTGCAGGATAAACCTGACAGGAAAATAAAGGTGCTCGTTAAGGGAAAGGAAGCGCCTTTCAAGGATTTTTACTCACAGGCGCAGGATAAAGGTCTTTATTCTCTGATAAACAGTTTCGGATATCTCGAACTTTTCGTTAATAAAGGAAACGCCTCTTCAGATTTTGGTATTAAGAGAGGCGAAAAGGTGGGAGCAATACTAACCTAAACTCTCGGCTTTGCCACAATCTCGAGGACTCTCAGATCGAGGAACCTCTTTGAAGCAGCCGATTTCAGGATCATGATCGTATCAGCTCCTTTTGCAGTTCCAGCCACTGCCACAACCTCGTCACCCTCAGGAATCAATCCGGAGTCGACAGCCATCATAACAATCTCGCAGCAGACCTTGGATCCCTCACCGAACCTTCTCAAAGTGTTAGCGACAATGAGCGTCGGGTAAAGGCCGCCGAATTTTGACGAAAATGATGTTTCTATGGAATGGGTGAGCATGGAACCGGTATATACCTTTGCCCCTTGTGACTCGATGGCATCTCTCACGTGATCAGGCATCTCAATCGTGTTTGGTCCCTTGAACCCGGATGAATGTGTGACCACTACGATATTTACCTCCAAATCCTTCAATGCTTCTGCAAAGAGAAGACCCGTTTCCCCTGTTGTCGTTGCAACTATTAGATGTTTGTAGCCGTAATCGACGATTATGCTCTTTGCAATTTCAAGGCATTTTGAGGTATTCTCCGTGCCAGCTTTTTTGAAATAGAAAACCTTTCTCTCCACAGAAGTAATAATAGCATGTTATAATTTTATTTGTGCTTCGTGTAGCTCTGACAGGCAATCTCGGAATGGGGAAGACTACGGTACTGCGTCTGTTTGAAAAACTGGGTGCTGTCACTGTTGATACTGATGATGTCGTGAGGTCGCTTCTCCGGGAAAAGCACGTCCTTGAGAAAATCAAAAGTCTTTTGGGATCTGATGTTTTTTCGGAAAATGGCGGGCTGGACAGAGAAAAAGTGGCAAAAATGATCTTTGCAAATCATCAAAAAAAAAGGTCTCTGGAGGATATAATTCATCCACTCGTCTTCGAGGAGATAGATTCCTTTCTGGGAAAAATAAAAGGGAGGAAAAAGATTATAATAATTGAAATTCCTCTGCTTTTTGAGAGAAGCTATGAAAACAGATTTGACCGGAAAATCACCGTTTTTACAGATCCCGACAGGGCGCTTGTCCGACTCGAAGCCAAAGGGATGAGGCGTGAGAATGGACTGTTGAGGCTGGGATCACAGCTTCCGGTAGAAGAAAAAATTAAGCGATCAGATTTTGTGATAGATAATAATGGCTCTCTCGCCGATGCTAGGGTGCAGGTGGAAAAAATATACGGAAAACTATTGGAAGAGGCAGAAAATGCAGATAATTAGAGGTATTGAGGCATTATATTCTCCTTACCCGAATACCGTTTTGACGATAGGCAACTTTGACGGCATCCACCTTGGACATCAGAAGATATTCTCCATGGTTAAGAAAAGGTCTGAAGAGATAAATGGTACATCGATGGTCATGACATTCGATCCTCATCCTGTAAAAGTTCTGGCACCAGAGAAAGAGATCAAGCTTCTCACGACATTTGAGGAGAAGGCAAAGATTATTGAGAGCATGGGAATCGATGTCTTGTTGTGCGTAGTCTTTGACAGGGAGTTCTCGAACATGCTTCCTGACGATTTCATTCATGAAATTCTCGTCAGGAAAATAGACGCGAAAGAGATAATCGTGGGCTCTGATTATGCCTTCGGAAAGAATAAAAGGGGCACCGTTGAGCTTTTGAGAAGATGGGGCACGAAGTACGGATTTCAGGTGAGAATTGTCAGGCCAGTCAAGGTTCATGGAGATATTGTCAGTAGCAGCAGGGTCCGGAGCTTTCTGATAAAAGGGGCTGTCTCGGATGTATCCAATCTGCTCGGGAGAGCCTATTCAATCGAGGGAAGAGTGGTAAGAGGAAAAGGAAGAGGTAGAGCTCTTTTGAACATTCCCACAGCAAATATAACAACGCCCGTTGAGATCGCCCCTAAAGAAGGCGTATATGCCGTGAGGGTTGATATTAACGGGAGAATATACGAAGGCGTTGCCAATATCGGTAGGAATCCGACCTTCGGTAATCCGGATACAAGCTATGAGGTGCATCTTCTGGACTTTTCAGAAAACATCCTTGGTGAAAAGATCCGGATCTTTTTCATAGACCGGATAAGAGGCGAGAAACTATTTCCGGACGCCCTTAGTCTGGAAAAACAGATACGGGGGGATATCAAAGAAGCTGAAGAAATTCTGAGCAGGAGACATCCTTTATTGATTTAGCGCTCTCTTGCCAAAAATATGGAAAATCTATTAAAATTTTCAGGAGGTTATCGTGAAAGAGGGTATTCATCCAAAATATAATGAAGCGACGGTCATTTGTGCCTGCGGTGAAACATTTACCACAAGGTCAACCAAGACAAAGATACATGTAGATATCTGTTCGAAGTGCCACCCGTTCTTTACGGGAAAGCAGAAGATCGTTGATGCAGAGGGAAGGGTGGAGAAATTCAAGAGGAAATACTCGAAATCTAATTCGGCCAGCGCAGAAAAGTAGATAGATAAGCGCGATAAAGCCGTTAGCCTGCCGGTGAAACTAACGGCTTTTTTTTGGACTTTTGTTATGAAAAATATTGGTGGACAGGCAGTTATCGAGGGAGTAATGATGAAAGGGAGAAGAGGCTGGACAGTTGCAGTTAGAGGCCCGAAGGGAGATATTCACGTGAGAAAAGAAAAGCTAGCGGAATTGCCCAGACTTTTCAATCTTCCCATGATCAGAGGAGTCATTGCCCTTTTTCATGCATTGTTCATTGGTGTTAAGGCCATCGAGTTTTCTGCGGGTAAAGCCTATGAAACGGAAGACGGCAAAACATTGAGCCCAGTAGCTCTGGGATTTACTGTCGGCCTGTCTTTGGCTCTTGGTGTACTCCTGTTCATACTTTTGCCTTTGTACGCAACAAAGCTTTTGGGAAATATGTTTGCCGTGGTGTCCTCGAATTCCTTTGTCTTTAACCTTGTGGACGGTCTTATCAGGATTTTTTTCTTCCTGCTATATATAATTGCTGTTGGCCTGTGGAGAGAGATGAGGCGTATATTTGAGTATCACGGAGCCGAGCACAAGGTGATCCACGCATATGAAAGTGGCAGTGAGCTGACTCTCAATAATATCAGGACTAATAGTCCTCTTCACCCGCGCTGCGGAACGAGCTTCCTCCTTATTGTCATGATCACGAGCATATTGATTTTTTCTTTTATTCCTCAAGATTGGACTTTTACATACAAATTTCTGTCGAGACTTATTCTCATACCCTTAATCGCGGGCCTTTCGTATGAATTACTCAGACTTTCCGCCAGGATGAAAAATAATATGATCATCCATCTCCTGATACTTCCGGGTCTCCTTTTACAGAAACTCACAACGAGGGAGCCCGATGATTCACAGATCGAGGTTGCACTAAGGGCTTTGGAAGAAGTCCTGGCAATAGAGGAAGGACATGCTTGATAAACTCAAAGCGATAGAAGAAAAATATGAGGAATTGACGAGGCTGCTGAGCGATCCTGCAGTACTTTCCAATCCTGCGATGCTTCAGAAATACTCAAAGGAGCAGGCAGAACTTCAGCCTCTGGTTGAAAAGATACGAGAATATACCGGTCTGCTTAATGAGATTGATCAGGTTGAAGATCTCCTGAAGAGCGGCGATGGTGATTTGCGTGAACTTGCCCAGGCAGAACTGGATGTCTTGAAAGAAAAACAACCGAAAATCGAGCAGGAGCTCAAAATAATGCTCTTACCGAAAGATCCAAGAGACGAAAAGAACGTGATACTCGAAATTAGGGCAGGAACCGGAGGTGAAGAAGCGGCTCTTTTTGCCTCTGATCTTTTCAAAATGTACTTGAAATACGCAGAACATAAGAAATGGAAAGTGGAGATGATCGCTATGAATTCTACGGGATTGGGTGGCATAAAAGAGGTGATCGCATCAATGCAGGGTAAAAATGCGTACAGCAGGCTGAAATATGAAAGCGGGGTGCACAGAGTGCAGCGCGTGCCTGTCACAGAGGCTTCCGGAAGAATTCATACGTCTGCGGCAACTGTTGCCGTTCTTCCCGAAGCAGAGGAGGTCGACATCAAGATCGACGAAAAAGATATGAGAGTGGACACATTCTGTTCGTCGGGGCCCGGCGGGCAGGGCGTAAACACGACCTATTCAGCCGTAAGGATTGTCCATATTCCGACGGGATTAATAGTCCAGTGTCAGGATGAGCGCTCGCAGATAAAAAATAAAGAGAAAGCCATGAAAGTTCTCCGTTCGAGGCTCTATGAGATTGAGATGGAGAAAAAAGAAAAAGAGAGAGCAATAGAGAGAAGATTACAGGTAGGAACGGGTGACAGGAGCGAAAAGGTGCGGACATACAATTTTCCGCAGAACAGGGTTACAGACCACAGGATAGGACTGACTCTTCACAAGCTTGACAGGGTCCTTGAAGGGGAGATTGAAGAAATAATTGACGCTCTCGTTACTTATCATCAGTCAGAGAAACTGAAGGAACTGTGATGTTGCCTGCCTGACGGAAAAATAATGGAAAAAATTTGCTGCTTTTTTATAAGAAGATTTATGCTATAATTTTTAATGCGAAAATTTGTTCTGATAGTTCTGATCTCCCTCTTAGCCGTAATTCCTTTTTTCGTACACGCTGCTTTAAGCGTCGAGCGCTGCGATCATGACTGCATGAAATGCCACCAATTATCGAATAACGGCGCGGTTAACCTTCTAAAGGATGCCGTGGCTGGAGTCAAAGTTCTCGAAATCAAACCCGGTCCTGTCAAAGGACTGTGGGAAATTGCGGCCGAGGCCAATGGAAGAAAGGCGCTCTACTACGTCGATTTTTCAAAGAAGTTTATCGTGGTCGGCAATGTGTTCGACCTTAAGACAAAGACCAACCTGACGCAGGAGAGATTCTTAGCACTGAATAAAGTTGATGTCTCTCTGATCCCTCTTGACGACGCTATAGTAATAGGAGATAAACAGGCCAAAAAACGTATCATTGTCTTTACCGACCCGGATTGTCCTTATTGTGCAAGACTGCACGCGGAGACGAAAAAGGTCATAGAGAAGAGAAAGGATATCGCCTTTTATGTGAAGATGTTTCCTTTGAAAATGCATCCGGGCGCTTATGAAAAGTCTAAGGCGATCGTCTGCGAAAAGTCGCTGGCGCTTCTTGATGACGCCTTTGAGAAGAAGAAAGTGCCAAAACCGAAATGCGAAACATCGGTGGTCGATGATAATATAAAACTGGCCGAAAAGATTGGCATTAGTGGAACCCCCGCCCTCATCATGCCCAACGGGACCCTTATTCCGGGATATAAAGACGCTGATTCCCTGATTTCTCTCGTCGATAAGATGTCCTAATCCCCACCTGATTCATAAATTGTTAAACTTATGGCGGGTCATACTGATTCGATACCCGCAGTTTCCTGCGTCTGCCTCAGCGGATCCGCCTTGGCGGCGAGGCAGGAATCCAGTTTTTTCAGGGTTTTCTCTTTTTATAACAGAAATTTCTCTGGATTCCAGCTTGTACTGAAATGACGATTTAGGGCGCTCCATTTATAAAAAGTCGGGAAACTCCAGAAAGATTATAGTTGATAATTTCAGAGCAAGAATATATGATAAAGCGTCTCACGTATGAATCTTGTTGGAGGATAAGACTAAAGAATGAGAATCTCTTTTATCGAAGCACGCTCGCCGAATAGCCACGTTTTTAGCAGATATGCTATTCCAAGACTTGGTGCGATTCTGCTCTCCACAATTTTGAGGGACCGGGGTTATGAGATAAAGGCTTTCATCGAGGATATTGCTGAACCTGACTGGTCTTTTGTTGATAACTCCGATATTGTCTGCATATCAACCATCACCTCTACCTCTATCCGGGCTTACAAAATTGCCGCCAGACTCAGGCGGAAAGGCATGCCCGTTATAATGGGTGGTGCCCATCCATCATTTCTGCCGGAGGAGGCGCTTGAGTATGCTGACTATGTGGTGCGGGGAGAGGGAGATATGACTCTGCCCGATCTTGTCAGTTACATCGAAAAAGGAATTCCCGACATTTCTTCAATAAAAGGGCTTAGCTATAAAGACGATGAAGGAAATGTTATAAATAATCCCCCGAGACCTCTTATAGAAGACCTTGATGAACTTCCCTCGCCTGACTTCGGTCTCATACCGCATTGGAAACCTTCTCATATCTATCCCATCTCAACCTCAAGAGGGTGCCCCTTTAATTGTAATTTCTGCTCTGTCATACCCATATTCGGCCGAAAGTACAGGTTTCAGTCTGTTGAGAAAACTCTCTATGAATTAAGAAAAGTCAGCTCTTCTTCAAAAACAAGTGTTTTTTTTGTTGATGATAACTTTACGGCAAACAGGGAGCGGGCGAAAGAGCTTCTTCGCGCAAAAATTTCGGAGCGTCTTAGCCTCAAATGGTCAGCTCAGGTCAGAACAGATGTTACAAAAGATGTGGAACTCGTGCATCTGATGGCTGACTCCGGATGTGATACGGTTCATATTGGCTTTGAATCTATCAATCCTAAGACTCTTGAAGCGTATAATAAAAAACAGAGTATCGAAGAAATAATCCGTTGTATCAAAATATTAAGAGACCATGGGATAGAGATTCATGGCATGTTTGTTTTTGGTGCTGATTCAGATGATATAGACACTATCAGAAAAACAGGGGATTTTGCCATAAATAATGGCATTGACACAATACAATTCATGATGTTGACTCCTCTTCCGGGCACCCCGTTCTTTCAGAAGATTATGGAATCAGAGAGACTTTTGCATAATGATTGGAGCAAATTTGATGGACACCATGTTGTTTTCAGGTCTTTGCTAATGAGCCCTCAAACTCTTCATATCGAAAGTCTTAAGGCAATGGGAAGATTCTATTCATGGAAGTACATACTGAAGCACCTTGCCAGTCTCGATTTTTTCCACGCCGGTGTTGGATTGTACGGAAAGAAAGCGGTTAAAAAAGCACTGAGGGAAACCAAAGCTTATCTTAACTCCATCAGCAGGCTGGGTGGTTCTCAATTAGCGGGCGCTGGCCAGTTAGTTCGTTAGGTCGGCAGGAATCAAAATCTTAGTGTTGCCTTCAATCTCTTTGTATTCAATAGCAGCTCAAGTGCGTCCATTGCTGATGTAGTAACAACGTCAGAGGATATATATGCATCCCTTGCACATCCCTCTTTAAGGCAGACTGCTATTCCGATCTTAGCTACCTTTAACATTTTTCTATCGTTGATCCCGTTACCAAGGGCAACAACGCAGTCAGCACCAAGTTTCTTAACATATAGTTCTTTTTGTAGATCATGGTCTTTCCCCGTAATGATATGTATTTCACAAAGAACTCCTTCAAGTTCTTTTCTTGCCCTGCCGAATGTATCGGCAGTGAGAATGTGAATTTTAAGGTATTCAGCTATCTTGTTAAGCGTCTCTTTTACTCGGGGAATAAGCTTTCCATCAACAGAGAGTGTACCCGTGAAGTCAGAGACCAGATGTTCGAGTTTCACAGGGCCAAATCCGGGGATGTCAATCTCAAGCATGGTATACCTCCTTTGCAACAATTCAAGCCTGTTCAATATCTCACAGTCCCTTGAAAATCAAGGTTCTGTGAGTAGATATTAATTCCCTTTTACCGCAAATTCTCTTAAAATATCTCATCAATTCCACAAGGAGGCCATTGAATGAG
>JBFLXE010000022.1:0-25592 GCA_040757455.1 Nitrospirota bacterium | reverse complement strand
ATTGTGGGGCTTCTGACGAAGCCGATTTTCTACTCAACCTCGGTTTTTCAGTATATGGATATCAATTATGCCAGGAGGGGGTCAATTCTATTTGCTGAAAAGGGGTCAAATGTCTTGACAATCTACATCCTGGAAAGCATTTCAAGAGAATAGACCTAAAGAAGACCAGTTAAGATTATGGTTCGGGAAGGGTTCAAAGAACAATATAGGCATTATCACAGGTACGATTTCAGGGATTGCAGTTGTAGATTTAGACAGCAAAGAAGCTGTTGACTTTGCAAAAAAGAATAATTTTCCGCGGACTCCTTGCGTGAAGACGAGCAAGGGATATCACTTATATTACAAATTCAAACCCGGCACTCACAACTTTCAAAAGCGCGATGACCTGCCGGGAATTGACTTGAGAAGTGAAGGCGGTTATGTGGTAGCTCCTCCCTCCCTCCACCCGTCCGGACATAAGTATCAGTGGGTAAAAAGCAGAAGTCTTGATGATATACCCCTTGCCGAGTTACCCGAAATTATCTTAGCTGATAAACCCCAAGATAAAATACTTTTAAAAGAACTTTATAAGGGAGTACCGAAAAGGGCAAAGGAACGATTCGCTTACAAGGCTTGTGGGTTCATGGGTAAACGACGGATTGAGTTTTGATGAGTGTCTTGAAAACGCTTTCCTGTGGAACGCAAAGAATCCTTCGCCATTGCCAGAGAAAGAGATTGAAAGGACAGTCAGGAGTATTTTCGACAAACATCATAAAGAAAAGCCGTCAGGCAAAGTTGATATGACACCTGTTCATTTGCGCGATCTCATCAATAAAAGCGAAGAAGCGACCGAATGGCTTGTTGACGAACTCCTGCCTACCGGCGGTTTTTCGGGATTGAGTGCAAAACCCAAGGTGGGGAAATCTACATTAGCAAGAAATCTAACTCTCAGTATTGCACAAGGTACTGATTTTCTCGGAAGAAAAACCAATCAAGGCGCCGTTATTTATTATGCCCTTGAGGATAAACAATCTAAGATCATTCAAGATTTCAAAGCTATGGGTTTTAAACAGATGATCACTGACGATGACAAGGAAAAAATTCAGGATTTGAAGGTTAAGGGTTATAGCCAGGCAAAGGTGGCAAGAGAGTTAGGTCTATCGAGATCGACAGTCGCCCGGTACTGGAAACATTCAATTCCTGAGTCTGTAGAAAAAGAATCTTCCCTAAAGGAAAAAAAGCAAGAAGTCAAGGAGCTCAAGCTGGACATAGCGAGAGAAAAAGCCTCAAGAGTCCTCTCACACCTAAAAGGTGATGCTGTGAAACAGGCAAGGGATGAGCTTGAAATCTTGAGGATCAGAAAAGAGAAAGAGCAACTTCTGCAAGATGAGAAAAGGCAAATGGAAGAAAAGAAAGCAAGCGAGGCTCGTAAGAGATGGATCACCCTCTGGTTTGACTATGCACTCCGATATTTCAGTCTCGATTTCCTTTTCCGGGGGACTGAACCCGAACCTATACCATTGGACTGGAAGATTAAAATCAAACAGACGATCAAAGAGGCGATTGAGGACGTACCTCTTAGCACTGATAACGTGGAAGAAGTTAAAGCCCTTGTTAACAAAACGGTTGATTCATTGAGGGAAAATTACAACGAAAAATATCTTTATCCTGAGCATAAGCGTGAATTAATAAATATTGCCACAGGTCTCATCTTTCCCTTGTGGCTTAAAAGTGACACAAAAAAGCTATTCTCGCATATATCAGGCAGACCCTTGAAGCTGAACTCATAGGATGGAAAGAACCAGAGAAAGTATATGAGAGGGCTATGGATATAAAAAATGAGATCATGAGGGCGTTGGAAAAGGCAAAACAGGAAAATGAGGTACTGAAGGCCGAAAAATTTTTGAAGACATTCAGAGATGCTATTAAAACGAATGAGTGAGGCGTTCATAATATGTCCATAAACTCACAAAAGGTGAAGGTCGGTATCTATGCAAGGGTTTCCACTGATACTCAATCAGTGGATATGCAGTTGAATGACTTGAGAAATTTTGTAAAGCAGAGAGGTTTTGAGGTTTACAGGGAATATTGTGATTAGGTTTTTCCGGCTCTAAAGATAGCAGACCTCAGCTTGATGCCCTGATGGATGATGTGAGGAAAGGGAAGGTTGATGTGGTTATCGTCTGGAAGTTCGATAGGTTTGCACGGTCTACAAGGCATCTCATCACCGCATTGCATGAGTTTAACTACTTAGGCGTTGATTTCATCTCATACACAGAGAACATTGATACATCCAGTCCTACTGGTAAGGTTCTTTTCACAATTATCTCAGCAATGGCTGAGTTTGAAAGAGACCTTATCCGTGAACGTGTTAAGGCAGGTCTTGAAAATGCGAAGAAGAAGGGCATCAGACTCGGTAGACCTCTGAGGATGGATAATGCATTCATTGATTGGGTCACAGAGCTAAAGTCTGAAGGTCTGAGTATCAGAGCAATAGCTAAGAGACTCAATGCCTCACCTGCACTTGTTCATAAAACCCTTACTAAAAATCAAATAGAGACACATAATGGGTAAGGGTTTAAAGATGTATCAAGGTAATGTCTATAAAAGAGATGGTTTCGAATGTATGAACACAATTCTTAAGGAGTATAGATGCAGGGGCCAATAGGGAAAGACAATCTGGGAGAATGGGCGATTGCGACTCTCTTCACGATACCAAGGATAAACCTTTCCAACAGACAAAAAGCGAACTGCAAGATATGCGGGGTAAGTCTTCTCAAAGGAGAGGGTAGAGAAGTCTATTTTCTAAAGGGTCTCTATAAGGTCAATCGATGTTTTCTCTGTAGAGAGGATTTTCGATTAATAAGTGGTCTTATCAAAAAATACAACCCTGATTATCTCAATGCAGATGGCTTATGAACGGTAAAGGTGCAAAAAAAAGAAATGTGGCTAACTGTCAAAGAACTTGCTGCATACATCAAGGTTAAGGAAAAAACAATCTACTACCTCAGGAAGGGGGTGATCTAATGGGACTTTTCAAGAGGGGAAAGGTCTGGTGGATCAGGATTAAATATAAAGGGAAATTAATAAGAAGATCAACAGGCACAACCAGTAAAGAGCTTGCGATAAGAATTGAATCTAAAGTTTTAAATGAAGTTATAGAGGGCAGGTGGTTTTCCAATGAGGCTAAGAGAAAGACATTCGAGGAACTCAGAGACAGGTATATGAAAGAATATTCAACAGTGCATAAAACTCCAAAGTCTTCCCTTAGAGATGAAACCTCATTTAAACACCTGACACAATTCTTTAGTGGTTTGACGCTGGCAGAAATCACACCCTCAAAAATCTCCGAATATAAGTCTTTAAGGAAGGCTGAAGGAGCTAAACCTGCCACGTTAGCACGAGAGCTTGAGTGTTTTAGACATGCCCTTAACCTTGCCATAAGAGAATGGGAATGGTTAGACCGAAATCCATTTGAGAGAGTAAGAATCGAAAAGTGTAACAACAAAATTGAAAGATGGATGACTTCAGAAGAAGAACAGAGATTACTAAATGCATCATTACCCTGGCTAAAAGAAATCATTACCGTTGCCCTCAATACAGGAATGAGGCAGGATGAGATACTTTCTGTTAAATGGTCTCAGGTTGACTTCTTTAGACGCACAGTTACACTCTTAGAAACTAAGAATAAAGAAAAAAGGACAATTCCCCTTAACCAGATTGTCTTAGAACTTCTGAAAGTTAAGAGCAAGGTCACAAGCATATCAGGTTATGTCTTCACTTCTCATAATGGAACAAAAATAGATGCAAGGAATCTTTTGAGAGCCTTCTATTCAGCAAGGAAAAAAGCAGGACTTCAAGATGTCCGATTCCATGACCTTAGACATACCTTTGCAACAAGATTAGTTCAGGCAGGTATCAATATTTATGTGGTTAAAGAACTCTTAGGACATAAGACCTTAACAATGACAATGAGGTATGCACATCATTACCCTGAATCTTTGAGACATGGTGTTGAGATTCTGGATAAGGGGGCACAAAAAGTGACACAGTCGAATAAAAAGGGTTCAGAGGAATCCCCTAAACCCTTGAATTCATTGGTGGCGGGGAGTGGATTTGAACCACTGACCTTCGGGTTATGAGCCCGACGAGCTACCAGACTGCTCCACCCCGCGACTTTTAAAAATAACTCATCAACCATTTTTTTGTCAAACTACTTTGTAATGTATTGGAGATATTCCCTGTTGTTATGAGATTTGACGAAATAGCGAACAAATGTTCTATTATCATGCGCGCGGGCTTCTTGTCCCTCATCAAATTTTTTATTTTGGACAGGGTGATATTTCTTTGAATGTATATCTTCGCTTTCTTATCTGTCTCATGACAGAAAATCTAATTCTTGTCAGAGTGATTTGGTTGTTGTCCTCAGTATTTCGTGATGACTCCGCATGCAATTTTGCCGCCCGCATATCCGCTGTGTTCGTGTGTCATATGATCATCAGGACGATCGTGTATCATAATGGCCGTGCCGTTCTCGCGAAAAAGGGAATTCTCTCCGGGACCCAGCGTTACAAGCGGAGCAATTAATACGGCAGCACCTTTTCCATCAGGTCCTACGAGAAGATTCGGTAAATCTCCGGCATGGGGCCCCTTCGGATTTTTCAAACCGTGTTCTCTCCCGTATGGATTGAAATGTCCACCGGATGATTTATAATCAGGAGGTTCACACTTGCCTTTTTCATGGATATGAAGGCCGTGATAGCCAGGCGGGAGATCATAAACTTGTAACACAATTATCACGCCGTTCTGTCCCTCTGTCAAGGTTGTTACTCCCACTTTGTTATCTTTCGCATCAAACAGTCTGGCAATGGCCATTTGTGATTTTTCCTGCCCGTATGCGCTCGTTGATAGCGATGGAGATAATCCACCTATGAAAACGGGAAGTATTACGAACGCAATAAAGAAAAGCGTCAATCCTTTTTTCATTTTTTCCTCCTTATTTAAGATTTTATTAGCAAATTCAATTTTTCAATTGATAAAACGTGCCTCATCTTTAAAAGATATCACATTTTCTCCAGACGCCCTAAAAGGATTTTCTCATCCACGGAAGTAAGAAAAAAATGGAAAAATGCCCTTCCAGCACGACAAATTGCCCCATGGAAGGAATCCTTTATTTCATTTTTTTATATAAATCAAAATGATACTCTGGTATGCATCTTGCTTTAGATGATGAAGGGCATTTTTAAAATCACTTTTAGGCCCTAGATGAATTCTCTTTAGTGAAGGGGGGGCTACAATGAAGAGCTACCGCAAAGAGCTATGGTTTGAAGTTCCTACGCGTCGGGCTTACATTAATATTACTCCTGAGGTCGACAAGTGTCTCAGGGAGAGTGGCATTTCAGAGGGCATTATACTTGTAAACGCAATGCACATAACGGCATCTGTATTCATAAATGACGACGAGTCAGGACTTCACCACGACTTTGATGTCTGGCTTGAAAAGCTTGCACCTCATGAACCAGTTTCTCAGTATCGTCACAATAATGGTGAGGATAACGCTGATGCTCACCTGAAACGTCAGATTATGGGCAGGGAAGTTGTCGTTGCTGTTACCAATAAAAAACTGGATTTTGGCCCATGGGAGCAGATCTTTTATGGAGAGTTTGATGGTAGGAGAAGGAAGAGAGTTCTGGTGAAGATTATTGGAGAATGATATCAGAATGTAATAAATTTTTGATGTAATTTAGCGGTACAATTAAGGGGATCACAAAGATAAACTCTTTGACAATAAAGGATTTTCTGGTCGGGGCGAAAGGATTTGAACCTTCGACACCACGGTCCCGAACCGTGTGCGCTACCAGACTGCGCTACGCCCCGATACTGAAATAATAAAAATCAAGACTCTATCGTGTCAAGATTAATGCTTCTCAAGCAGAATATAATCGGCATCAACGACGCTCATTCTCTGCGGATCTATATGGCCCGCCACTTCCGGAAGCAAGACACTATACAAGATGTCTCTCGAAAGTTTGCTCACCTGACTCGGAATGCCGCCTTTCCAGGCGTGACCATTACCTGTAAGTACAATAACAGTCTTCTGCAGATTTTTCCTGAGAAATTGAACAATATTGCGAGCCATGAACTGATCCCATAACAACTGAGCTTCACAAAAATAAATGAATTTCTTACCCTCATGACCGCGCATTGCATAGGCTCTTCTAATGAAATTTATATATCTTTCATCAACAATGCATCCTGTTTCCGGAGGCAATTTCTTGCGCTCCTCCTCTGTCAGAGCTGAAAAACCGGCGTCGGATACCTTGCTTGTTATTTCGGGTGGTAAATTCAGCCCAATTGCCGGTATTTTGTTTTCCCTGATATAAATGAGGACATCTCTATAGAGAGGCCAGGGGAAATTCCAATTCCTGTAATATATTTTGATGAAATCTGCTATCTCTATGGTACCTTCTGACCATTTATTAAGATAATCCTGGCTTTCTACTGTAAACATTTCGAGACCGACGGCTATGGGAATTCCTTTTTCTTTCAATCGTTTTATTATTTCGAGTTGAAGACGGTGGTGATATTCATTGCTGTGCGTTTCGCCAACAAATATAATCTTATTATCCTTTATTTCCTCCACCATCTTTTCGAAACTGATTATTTTTTTATCACTCGTACGTAAAGCTTTCATTTTTTCAGCATTTGTTTCGAAAGGGCGACAGGCCTGAATTGTGAAGATTACGAGCAAGGAGATCGCAAAAACCTTAACAGCCTTGAATTGTTCGCTTTTCCAAAATCGTCTGTGTTTCGCTGTCACTTTCATTGTTTTCATAATTTCGGCATTTTATCTCAACGGCATAGATATGCAATCAATAGCTAAGAATAACACAATACTCTAAAAATAGTTCTCACTTATGCAGGACTGTTGCTTTAAACCGGATGTCTGCCAGAGGGACCTTCATCTTGACAGCAAATTTCAAGGCTGTTAAAATTTCATTGGTTAAAGGTAAGTTTCTGCTAAAGTATCCAGAATCTTATAGATTCACTTTTTAAATTCACATAGTGAAAAAAGTTATCTGCTGACTGCAAAATATTAATTACATGAGCCAGAATCATCCTCCTTTGCACTACGTAAAAATGATGATCGCTAAAGTGCAGGACTCTTCTTGGAATGAAGTGGAAGATTACGTAGCAGTTGAAAAGAGGCTCAAGATATTTTTAAATGGAGTAAATATAATTAATCTCTCCTGCACACCGTTTATGATTGAGGAACTGATAAACGGCCTTTTTCTTACGGAGGAAATTGTGAAGGATAAAATTCTACCAGAAAACATGAATATCACATATGGTGATGAGATCATCGTTGATGTAATCTCCAGGAATGCCGATATCTCGGAAACATCGGCGCTGGGTTGTCTCGGCGGTGTCACGTTTACTAAACGAAAAAGTTTCGAACGGGTCATTGATCATTTTTCTACTTCCGGTGATGATATAAGAATGCTTTTTGCAAAGTTTCAGGAAAAATCGGATCTTTTCAGGCTGACCGGCTGTTTTCACAGTGCAGCCCTGTCTGACGGCCAGAAAATTCTGGTGTACGCAGATGACATCGGAAGGCACAATACTATCGACAAATTAGTAGGCTATTGTGTCCTCAAGGATATACCATTAGTGAATAAAATGATACTTCTGAGCTGCCGGATTTCCTCGGACATCGTATCAAAATGTGCTAAATGGAAGATTCCCTTGATTGCGAGTAGAGCTGCGCCGACAGATCTTGCCATCGACATCGCTACAAGAACAGGAATCACTCTAATAGGTTTTTTGAGAGGCGATCGATTCAATATCTATACAAACAGACATAGAGTATCATGATAAAAATTCGAACCAGGATCAAATCTCGACGTCTCCGGAATTAGAGATTTTTATTTTATGCCGTATTTCTGTAACCTGTGACGAAAAGATCGGAAAGATAGTTTGAGGAGTTTTGCTGCTTCTGTTTTCACGCCTCCCGTCTTTTCGAGTGCCTTGAGTAAATATTTCTTCTCAATGCCTTCAATAAAATCCTCAATATCTATGCCTGCATCGGATAGCTCCGGTATCTCCTTTGTTCCTGCTCTCATATCTGTGTTTCCCATTATCTCAGAGGGAAGATCCCCGGGGGTTATCTCTTCCTGATCTGTCAGAAGAATTGTCCGCTCCATGACATTTTCCAGTTCTCTCACATTCCCTTTCCACTGATAATCGATGAGAAACTTCATGGCTTCGACAGAGACCTTTCTCGGCGAACCAGACAACTTTCTCAAAAAATGGTCTATTAGTAGTGGTATATCCTCCTTTCTCTCCCTTAGCGGCGGTATAATTATGGGGACAACATTTAACCTGTAATAGAGATCCTCCCTAAATCTTCCCGCTACTATTTCCTCTCTCAGGTCTTTGTTAGTGGCCGAAATGATTCTCACGTCCACCTTAATATCCGTCGTGCCGCCGACGCGCCTGAAGGTCCCGTTTTCAAGAACGCGTAACAGTTTGACCTGGAGGTTAATAGGCATTTCGCCGATTTCGTCAAGGAACAAACTGCCTCCATCCGCGATCTCGAATAGACCCTGCTTATTGTACATCGCGCCTGTGAAAGCCCCTTTCATGTGTCCAAAGAGTTCGGATTCGAGCAGTCCTTCGGGAAAGGCGGCACAATTTATGGTGACAAAATTCTTATTTTTCCTGTTACTAAGGTTATGCATCGCGGTTGCAAACAATTCTTTTCCAGAACCGCTTTCACCTATTATCAAGACGTTCGAATTGCTCTGGGCTATTCTCGGAATTAGCTTGAACAGCTCTTGCATCTTAGGGCTCTGTCCGATAATATTTTCAAGAGAATATGTCGTCTCTACTTGCTGCCTCAGAACAGAGAGTTCTTCACGCAACCTCTTTTTTTCGATAGCCTTCCTGACAATCAGTCTTATCTCATCAATATTGAAAGGTTTGTTGATATAATCATAAGCTCCCAATTTCATAGCCTCGATTGCAGACTGAGTCGTGCCGAAAGCTGTTATCATAATTACGATGGTATCGGGAGATACTTCCTTTATCTTCTTCAGAAGCTCGAACCCGTCTGCCTTGGGCATCTTCATGTCGGTTATAACGAGATCGAAGATATCTTTGTCGGCACACGCTATTCCCTCCAGTCCATCGGCTGCTGTCATAACCTCGTACTCCTCTCCCTCGAGAAGAATCCTCAGGACTTCCCTCATACTCTTTTCATCTTCAACAACAAGTATTTTCCCCTTATGCTTTTTCATCTATCTTAGGCAGTATAACATCGAATTTCGTGCCGTTTCGGGGTTTACTCTCCACCTTTATCCTTCCGGAATGTTCTTCGATTATCCTGTATGCAATCGAAAGACCGAGACCGGTACCGCTTTCTTTCGTGGTGAAAAAAGGATAAAAGATCTTTTCGATATTTGCAGGTTCGATGCCCTTTCCAGAATCTTCAAAAGTTATTCCCCAAAAAACATCTGTATCTCTGGTGGAGACGACCAGTTTTCCGCCTTCTGGCATCGCATCCATGGCGTTTACTCCCAAATTCCAGAATACCTGCCGTAGTTTCTGAGGGTCAGCATGCACTTCAAGTATACCACTGTACTGTTTGTGAATAGAAATATTATTTTCGCCCATCTCAACATTCTTTAAGAGTTCAATTGTTTCATCCAGGAGCCCGTGGAGATCGAATTTCCTCACTTCAGGCGGCGTAGGTCTTGAATAGGTAAGAAAGTCAGTTATGATCCGGTTCAGCCGTTCCATCTCGTTCAGGGCGATCTCCATGAGTTTTTCTTTGTAATTCTTCGGTATTGAATCCTCCTTGAGCATCTCTATAGAACCCTTTAGAGAAGCAATAGGATTTCGGATTTCGTGGGCTATATTCGATGACAGTTCTCCTATGGCAGCCCACTTCTCTTTTCGCTTCATCTCGGCCTCGAGCCTTTTCAGCAGTGTAAGATCCTGAAATATTCCGATGAAACCCTTTTCGCTCTCATCTATTCCTTTGAGGCTTGATACACCAAGGCCCACTATTTTTTGCATGCCATCAACTGTTATCGTCTCTTCGCTGCGCCCTTCAGAAAAGGGAAACTTGAAGTAAGGTAGAAGTGCGTCTATCCTCTGCCCGATGAGTTGCTCTTTTTTTATGCCTGTTATTTTCTCGGCGGCACGATTAAAGATCAAGACTCTGCCGGAAAGATCAGTTGTAAAGAGACCGCTGGGAAGACCCTCTATGACTTCTTTATTAAAAATCTCGAGATCCTTCAGATCCATGACCTTTTCTTCGAGTTTCCGTACGGTCTTCTCGAGCCTCGAGGAGAGATACCCGCTGAGATAGGCGGTAAGATAGAAAGCGATAATGTGAACAAAGATATTGTAGAGATAACCCTTCACTTCAATGGCACTTGCACGGGATAGAGGCAGAACACCATAAAACTGGAGATTACCAAGTATCCCAAAGAGTAAACTGCTCAGTGTCGCAATGATGTAACCGGCCCTTTTGTTTAATACGATACTTGATGAAATGACTGTGAGGAGAAACGTGAAAGAAAACCAGCTATAGATGCCTCCTGTAATGGTAACAAGGATTGTTTCAAAAATCACATCCAGGATTAATTGAACATAGGCAAAAAGGGCAAGCCTTTTAATTCTGCCGACAACTATACCATAAAAGATCGTGAGGAGATAGGAAGAGACGATGAGATACGTAAAGATAAGGATTGAGGGGAAGCTTTCGAAACCGATGAAAAGATAGGACGAACCCAGGAGAAGGGTAATAAATATGACCCTGAATGCTATCAGGGCCTTTATTTTTTTTTTCAAAGAATCAACATGTTCTGACGCCTTCTGTATCAATGCTGCCTGATAACTCCTGCTTTTTGGCCCCGGTGAATCAGACCAGCCATGACGATTGAAGATGAATGAGCTCGCTAAAAATTTTCCTTACACGGAAGCACCAAGCTTGTTCAAGTGATCTCCACTATTTTATAAGCGTAATCAGTTTGAATATCGGGAGATACATTGCGACAACGATAAATCCGACAGTAGTTCCGAGAAACACCATCAGCATGGGTTCCATCATAGCCGTGAGGTTCGACACCGCTGCATCAACCTCGTCGTCATAAAAATCTGCGATCTTTGCAAGCATCGCATCCAATGCACCTGTCGATTCGCCAACCGCTATCATATGTGTAACCATAGGTGGGAAAACTTTAACCTTGGTAATGGGTTCAGCAAGAGTTTTGCCTCCGACTACGCCTTTTCTGACTTCAACGATCGCATATTCGATAACCTTGTTACCAGAAGTTTTTGCCGTTATTTCAAGGCCGTCGAGTATCGGAACGCCGCTGCTCACCAGAGTACCAAGCGTCCTTGTAAATTTTGCGACCGCGACCTTATTCAGAAGTGGACCGAATATGGGAAGTTTCAGAAGAATTGAGTCTATGACAAATTTCCCTTTTTCGGTTCGCCTGACTTGTATTATGAATACAACGACCGCGATAATTGCTCCAAACACAAAAAGTCCACCTGCGCCCGCTATGAAATTACTCAGATTAATGACTATCCTCGTCGGCAGGGGCAGAGTGCCACCCAACTGCGCAAACATTTTAGAAAATGTCGGTACGACAAAAATCATTATTATGGCAATCACCAGAACAGCAATAGATGTGACAACCGCCGGATATATTAATGCCCCCTTTACCTTCTTCTTCAATTTCATCGCTTTTTCTATGTATGTCGCCAGCCTGTTGAGTATGGTATCGAGTATGCCTCCAGCTTCGCCAGCCGCAACCATATTTACATATAGTTCTGTGAATATCCTGGGGTGTTTTTTTAAGGCGTCTGCGTATGTCGCACCCGACTCGACATCCACTTTAACCTGCTGGAGCGTTTTGCCAAGAGTTTTATTCTCGACCTGCGTTGAAAGTATGTCGAGTGCTTGTACGAGCGGTAGACCGGCATCGATCATTGTAGCAAACTGTCTTGTAAAGACCACAATGTCTTTATCCTTCACCTTTCCGCCAAGACCAAATCTGCCTACCTTCTTCGGTTTTTCCGTCACAACCGTCGCAACAATATTTCTTTTCCTAAGCTGAGCGATTACCTCTTCCCTCGATGCCGCTGCTATTTCTCCCGATTCGACCAGCCCTTTCGGGCTTTTACCAGACCATTGGAATACCGTTGCCACTTTTATGCCCTCCCTCTAACAGAGGATGCCGCCATGCTCTTCTGTATCATAGCGATAATCTCATCTGGGACAGGAGATCGGCCGACTGCATCCTCGTATGTTATATGTCCTTTCGAAAAAAGTTCAAATAATGACTGATTTATTGTCTGCATGCCAAATTTTGCCTGGCCCGTCTGCATCATGGAGTAAATTTGATGTATCTTGTCTTCCCTTATGAGATTTCTTATGGCTGGATTGGGGACGAGCAGTTCAACTGCCAGGACCCTTCCCTTCCCGGATTTTTTCGGTATAAGCTGCTGAGCAAATATGCCTTCGAGAACAAAGGATAACTGAACTCTTATTTGTTCCTGCTGGTGAGGCGGAAAAACATCAATTATACGGTTTATGGTCTGCACAGCGGAATTGGTATGCAATGTGGCGAGAGTGAGATGCCCTGTCTCCGAAACAATTAGAGCAGACTCAATAGTTTCCAGATCACGCATCTCGCCAATCAGAACTATGTCCGGATCCTGCCTCAGGACATATCGCAGAGCAGCCTTAAAGGAAACCGTATCTGCGTTGACTTCTCGCTGATTGACGAGACATTTTTTGTGCGGATGAAGATATTCTATCGGGTCTTCAATTGTGATGATATGCTCGTATCTCTCGGAGTTTATCTTATCAACCATGGCAGCAAGGGTTGTCGATTTTCCGCTTCCGGTGGGGCCGGTGACAAGGATTAAGCCACGCGGTTTTTTAACCAGTTCATTGACTATTTCCGGAAGACCCAGTTCCTTGAATCCTCTGATCTCGTAGGGGATGGTTCTGAAGGCTCCAGCGACTGCACCTCTCTGCATGAAGATATTCGCCCTGAATCTACTCAGCCCCTTTACGCCAAAGGACAGATCCAGTTCGCTGTTCTCCTCAAACCTGTGTTTCTGGGCATCCGTGAGAATACTGTAACATAATGACTTCGTATCGGGCGGCGAAAGAGACGGATGATCAATATTCACGAGCTTTCCGTCTATCCTCAGCCTCGGCGGACTGCCTGTTGTTAAATGAAGGTCTGAGGCATTTTTTTCGATCATCATATTCAACATATCATACAATGTTGTCATACTCACTCCTTACAAAAGTTAGTCTCCAAATGTAACCCTTAGAACCTCCTCTAAGGAGGTCACGCCTTCTTTTATTTTGGTAAGCCCGCTCATCCTTAATGTCTTCATTCCCAACCTGATTCCTGCTTTTTTCAGTTCGCCTGCTGACGCACCCTCAAGCACCATCTCCTTGATTTCAGAGTCAACCGGCATAATCTCATAGAGGGCAATCCTTCCCTTGTAGCCAGAATTATTGCAAACCGAACATCCTTTGCCCCTGTAACATTTCACAGACTCCGCCTCCTCCTCTGTGAACCCTAACTGCTCAAGGGCATGGATAGAAATCTTCTCTTCCTCCTTGCATTCCGGGCATATTTTCCGGGCAAGCCTCTGCGCGGCGATCAGGATAACCGACGCTGACACCAGAAAAGGCTCTATACCCATATTCAACAGCCTGCTTATACTGCTTGGGGCATCATTCGTATGCAGGGTGCTCAATACGAGGTGTCCAGTCAGTGCCGCTTTTACCGCAATCTCAGCCGTCTCGAAATCACGAATTTCTCCGACCAGAATAATATCAGGACTCTGCCTTAAAAAAGATCTCAATGCGGAAGCAAAAGTAAGACCTATCTCTTCCTTAATCTGCACCTGGTTCATACCCAGAAAATTATATTCCACCGGGTCTTCGGCAGTCATAATATTTATATCGGGTTTATTCAGGTAGTTAAGCGCTGAGTAGAGCGTCGTTGTCTTCCCGCTTCCCGTCGGCCCTGTCACGAGTATCATGCCATAGGGCTTGTTCAGGGCATCCATAAATTTTGCCAGAGCTGCCTCTTCAAAGCCCAGCTTTGTCAGATCTATCTGGAGGTTTGATTTATCAAGTATCCTCATAACAGTTTTCTCTCCGAAAAGGCAAGGGAGAACAGAAACGCGAAAATCGATCTCCCTTTTCTTCCCCAATCTTAGTTTAATCCTGCCGTCCTGGGGAAGTCTCCTCTCCGCAATATCAAGCTTCGACATAATCTTGAGTCGTGAGGTGATCGGATTTTTAATTTTTAATGGTAGATTCATTGCATTAAATAACACACCGTCGACTCTATACCTCACCCTCAATACACTTTCATACGGCTCGATGTGTATATCGCTTGCCCCTATCTTTATTGCATTTATGAGGATACCGTTAACCAGTTTCACAATAGGTTCTTCAATCTCCTTGACCACACCTTCATCCTGCTCAGTGTAAGCCTCAACACTATCGAGAGCATCTCCTACGACACGGTCGAATTCATCCACATCAACCGTGAGTGTATCATCAACCGGAGCTATCGGATCGTCCTTCAAATCCCCTTCTGCAAGCGTGTAATCCTTCGCCTGGAGTGTCTTCGACACGGCTGTCATCTTCGTCGTCACTAATGCATCACCGCTATGGTAATAAGTCGATATGGCATTCAAAATAGACGCCTCCCCTGCCACCACCACCTCTACGTTATATCCAGTCATGAACTTCACATCGTCTATCGCCAACACATTCGATGGATCCAACATCGCTATTGTTAAAGTCGCTCCTACCCGCGCAACAGGCATGATTAAATACTTCCTCGCAATCTCAAATGGAATGAGTTTTAACACAGAAGGGTCTATCCGATAATCAGACAGGTTTATCGCAGGTACATTGTACTGTTTGCTCAGAAAATTTACGAGCTTTTCCTCAGTGACATATCCAAGCTTGATGAGATTCGCCCCCAATTTCCCCCCTTCCCTCCTCTGAACATTAATCGCCTCCTTTAGCTGCTCATCCGTTATAATCCCGGCATTCACGAGTAGCTGCCCTAATCTTGCCGCCATGTCATATTCCTATGATCAATTTCCACAATTTGTGTGTATTCTGACTTAGTCTCCAAAGGTCACTCTCACAACCTCTTCGACAGAGATAATGCCACCTTTAATCTTTGCCAGGCCACTCGCCCTCAAGGTTTTCATACCAAGCCTTATAGCGGTTTTTTTCAGTTCCTCTGCTGATGCACCCTCAAGCACCATCTCCTTCAGTTCATCATACAGTGGCATAACTTCATATAGAGCGATTCTTCCCTTATAGCCTGAGTTATTGCAGGCCGGACATCCCTTGCCCCTGTAACATTTGATAACATTTGCCTCCTCCTCTGTAAATCCTAACTGTATAAGAGCATGAACAGGAACTTTTTCCTCCTCCTTGCATTCAGAACATATTTTCCTGGTAAGCCTCTGTGCGGCGATCAGGATAACCGACGCTGACACCAGAAACGGCTCAATACCCATGTTCAATAGCCTACTTATAGTGCTCGGGGCATCATTCGTATGCAGGGTACTCAATACGAGGTGCCCAGTCAGTGCAGCTTTGACTGCAATCTCAGCCGTCTCGAAATCACGAATCTCTCCGACCATGATTATATCGGGATCCTGCCTCAAAAAGGATCTAAGCGCTGAAGCAAAAGTCAGGCCAATATCTTCTTTGACGAGTACCTGATTGATCCCCAGAAAATTGTATTCCACAGGGTCTTCAGCAGTCGAAATGTTAACCCCAATTTTATTCAGATAATGCAGAGCAGAATAGAGAGTCGTCGTCTTACCGCTTCCCGTCGGGCCTGTCACAAGTATCATGCCATAGGGCTTGTCCAGAGCATCCATAAATTTCGCCAAATTCTCCTCTTCAAAGCCCAGCTTAGTCAGATCTGTCTGAAGGTTTGATTTATCCAGGACCCTTAAAACAGTCCTTTCGCCAAAAAGACAAGGAACAGTCGAGACCCGAAAATCGACCTCCTTCTTTCTGCCGAGTTTCAACTTTATCCGCCCGTCCTGGGGGAGTCTCCTCTCCGCAATATCAAGGTTGGCCATGATCTTGACGCGCGAGGTTACTGCATTTTTTATCTTAACCGGAAGGTTCATAACCGTATACATAACTCCGTCAACCCTCTGTCTCACTCTCAGTGCATTCTCATATGGCTCTATGTGAATATCGCTCGATCTTTCTTTTATCGCGTTGATAAGAATCCCGTTTACAAGCTTTACGATCGGCCTTTCGACTTCCCTGACGCTTTCTTCTTCCTTATCCTCAACTATCTCTACATCGTCCAATGCTTCACCGACAACCCGGTCGAATTCATCCACATCAACAGTGAGTGTGTCGTCAACTGACGTCATCGGGTCGTCCTTGAAATCCCCTTCCGCCAACGTATAATCCTTCGCCTGAAGTGTCTTCGACACGGCTGCCCTCTGCGTCGTCACTAATGCATCCCCGCTATGGTAATAAGTCGATATGGCATTCAAAACAGACGCTTCCCCTGCCACCACTACCTCTACATTATACCCAGTCATAAACTTTACATCGTCTATAGCCAGTACATTCGATGGGTCCACCATCGCTATCGTTAAAGTCGCTCCTACCCTCGCAACAGGCATAATTAAATACTTCCGCGCAATCTCAAAGGGAATGAGTTTTAACACAGAAGGGTCTATCTTATAATCAGACAGGTTTATCGCCGGAACATTGTACTGTTTGCTCAGAAAATTTACCAGCTTCTCCTCAGTGACATATCCAAGCTTGATAAGATTCGCCCCCAGTTTTCCCCCTTCCCTCCTCTGAAGATTAATCGCCTCCTTCATCTGCTCATCTGTTATAATCCCAGCGCTTACAAGTAGCTGCCCTAATCGTGCCGCCATTGCCTACGCTCAGAAAATATTGTGTTATTCGGGAGACTTAGGGAGATACAATGAACTATATGGCTCACAAAATTGATGCTTGAAATACTTTGGTATTTCATAGCCTTATATGTCATTTTTAAAGTATAGGTTTATATTATGCAAAAGTCAATACCCGACCTCGACTATTGAATCAATGCTATCAGAAAAAAAAAGTCATTAATGTGAGATATATCACAGGCTTATGCCTTGCGCTTCAACCCTTAAGAATATTACCACTTAAAAAGAAAGTTCCCGGTTTGCAATTTAGGAGCATATTGTGTATTTTAGATTTACTATGCTGAATACACAGAAAAACATTCCTTCAGACGCCGATATTGAGAGAGCAGAAAGGCTCAGACAAATCTTCGAACACCTTAAGGAGATAAACGAGATTGTCCCTGTCATTGTTGAAGGGAGAAAGGATGCATCCGCTTTAAGGACTCTCGGTCTCCGGGGAGAGATCTTGACGCTCCACAACGGCAAGAGCTTGTACGATTTTTGCGGTGAGGTTATTGAGAAATTCAGTAGAGTCGTCATCCTCCTTGACTGGGATCGAAAGGGTGAGGACCTTAACAGTGTTCTATCAGATCATCTGGAAGGCCTTTGGGAGGAGTTTTCTTCCTTCAGAGAGATTATCAGGCTGCTCTGCCAGAAAGATATAAGGGACATAGAGGGAATCCCGAAGCTTCTCAGGAGACTCGAAGGCAATGAGAGTTCTTGGCAGTAAGGGTGAAGATCTTGCAGTAAAATTTCTCAGGAAAAAGGGATATCTGATAATCGAGAGGAATTACAAAACGAATTTGGGCGAGATCGATATCATTGCAAGAGAAGGCAGCACCTTCATATTTGTAGAGGTGAAGACGAGATCAAACGATTCCTACGGCTTTCCTTTTGAGGCAGTCGGGAGCAAAAAAAGACACAAAATGAGAAACCTGGCACTAAACTATATGAGAAGAAGGGGATCTGAATTTCCTGTCCGGTTTGATGTAATTAGTATTTTCTGCGCAAACGGAAGGAGAGAAATCGTCCATATCAAAGACGCTTTTGAGGTTTAGCGCTTCACATGAACAGCATGGCATGTATGATGTCCTTTTGCATTCTTTGAAAAAATCAACACTTGATTTCTCAAGGCGACCCTAACATTCAAGATTTGCCCCTTGCAAACCAACGTATCCGGATGGAAAAGAAAGACCTGAACGGGTATCCATTTTCTATTAAACACAAAAAATGATTGACGAAAGACTGATTTTCTGGTATAAATTGAATCACTACAGGAAAGCATCGGGAGCCAGAAAGAAACAACTATTTCTGAAAGCAAATGGATGAAGAGTCGTGCCGTTATTATCAATATTTTTTTCAGAATAGTGACTTTTATATATCATGATTATTTTGCCTTAAAAACCGGGGACGTGGGGATAATGGGGAACTTCATTCCATGCATTTTTGTCTTTATTATTGTTCACCAGCCTTCCTGTAACGGATACAATTCTCAAACTCATTAGGAGGCTTCCATATCCTACATCTGCTGCTCTGTCTATAATGCCCAGACGTCTCGTGATCAACCTGAACTTTTTTCTCAAAAATAACCACGTATGGATAAGGAAGATATCATAACTGAACTCGTACTGGCTGTCCCTCAAGGAGATGAAGGGGTCTTCAAAAAGCTCTATGAAATCACGAATAAAAGGGTGTTCAACTACTTGTACAGATTGGTTCATGATAAGAATATGGCTGAAGATCTTCTCATGGAAACCTTCACCGAGGTGTGGAGGTCGGCAAAAAGATTCCGCGCTGAATCAAAGGGGTTAACATGGATGATCGGCATAGCCCGTAACAGGGCAATGAATATGTTGAGGAACAGAAAAATAAAGGAATACGACATAAATGAACATATGGAAGATCTGTCGGAACAATCGCATAACTGCGAAGAGGCAGAGACATCTGCCGTCCTTGAACAAGCCCTGAACAAGTTACCAGCAATCCACAGGGAAGTTCTCGATCTCATCTTCATGCAGGGGATGGTATACAAAGACGTTGCCCTTATTACAGGGGTGCCATTAAATACGGTAAAGTCACGGGTATTTTATGCAAAAGAAAACCTGAAAAATATTCTTGTATCGATGGGTATTGCAGAAGATGACCTGCTCTAAAAATTTTTATGAGTCAATGCGGGAGCTTATACCCTTATATGTGAAAGGGTTACTGTCTGATTCACAAAAAGCAGAAGTTGAAAAAGCCTCAGACGAGCATCCAGAGCTGCGCATGGAAATTGAACAATGGAAGAAAATACAAAGGTTATACAAAACTATTGAAGGGGATATTCCCCAACCATCAAGCGCTGTATATTCAAGGGTAGCTGCAAGAATCAAAGAACACGATCAACCCGGATTTTTTGAGAGATTCCTGACGTCCAGGAAGCTTACTCTCGCCTTCATCGCAGGACAATTTCTCGTAATACTTGCCCTTGGAATCTACACATACATAACACAGACAAAGCCCGAGTACCGCACACTCAGTGCTCCGCCGGCAAAGACAGAGGATTCAGTGAAAATACATATCGTCTTCAAGGAAACAGCTGCGGAGGCAGATATCAGAAAGCTCCTCTTACAGGTGCACGCAAGGATTATCAATGGTCCAAGCAGATCAGGGCTCTATGTGATCGAAATACCATCCCGGGAGGATGTCGGAAAGAGTCTCAGCATTCTTCAGGGGAATACGATAGCGGAGGTCGCAGAGAAGGCTTATTAAATGAACAGGAGGGGATAAATGAGAAGGGGGGCTATTATTTTCGGACTTGTTTTTCTGATATTTCTCCATTCTTCCGCTCATGCAGAAGAGCAGAAACCTTCAGAAGAAGGGATTTACGCGATAGTGCCGGCAGAGAATGCAGAAGTTGTTGCAAAAAAACCTGATATAAAGATCGGCTTTTCCATACCGGTTGTACTGGAAACATTGGTAGTGCTTCTTGACAGCACCGATGTCACCCAACTGGTGACGGCAACCGACCGGGGGTTTGAATTTACTCCTTTTCAAGTGCTTGCTGCAGGAACCCATACGCTCAGTATAACCGTGGAAAACAGTGAAGGGATGCAGATACAGAAGAGCATAGTGTTTTCGAACCGGCATAGTGGTGTATTTCAGGAGGCATATACGGACAATGAGGCATCGGTTAATTATGAGGCGGTTCTCAAGAAACCGGATGAAGCAACGTCTCTCCCCTATTCCAAGGTCGAAGGTAATCTCAGGTCAGATACAAAAATCAGGGAGAAGGGTTGGAGCTTTGCCTTCCAGACAAATGTGAGGTACCTTGATCAGAGTCTTCCTGTCGGCGATCCTTTACAGAAAGGATTCACTATTGTGAACTGGATTCTCACCGGCTCCTATATACAAGATGCATTCAAGGTCAATGCAGAAGTCGGCGATGTTCAGGTCAATGAAACCCCGTTTACAGTGTCGGGGCTTGCCAGGAGGGGCGGGGTTATCGGATTTGAATACGGAGATGTCCAGGTGAACGCCTTCAGCGTCAGGAGCGAACAGGTTTACGGACTGCATGGTATAGGCATTGAAGGGAGCACGGAAGATCATATCCTGGGGGTATCCGGGGGAGTCAAATTATTCGACAAAAGATTGGAATTTAAAACTATCTTTGCAACAGGCGGGGAACCGGGCAGCTCATACGGTATTTCAACGGTTGCAGGCAAAAAAAAGGGAGACGTCATTGGATTTTTACTGAAATCCGATTTTTTTGAAAATAAAATGACGACCGAGTTTGAGACCGCCTTCTCAGAGCACGACCCTGATGACTCTGATGAGTTCGGAGGTGACAATGACATGGCAACGAGATTGAAAATAGGTGGAACGTTGGGCTGGTATAATTACAGTGCCATGTATGAATACATTGGAAGAGATTATGCAGTTGTTGGAAACCAGATGATCCAGAAAGACAAACAGGGTGTAAATATCATGAATGGCATGAACATCGATGCACATGCACTCAACCTCGGCTTCTCCTGGTATCATGACAATGTGAAGGGAGACAGACTCTTCCCGCGTATTGTAAATTATGTGTATAGCTTGGATTATTCCTGCAGCAAAATACCCAGTCTGCCCCTCGGAATAAACTACCAGAAGAGCATACAGAACAGCAGGAGGGAACCAGCCGATTCATCAGAAATAGATACATATACAGACACGATCTCGGGTAGGGTGAATTATTCACAGGACAGAATCAATATTGGCTTTCAAACCGCGTATTCACTGCTTAATGACAGGACACCGGCCAATTCTGATACAACGACAATCACGTACACGCTCATTCCATCTTACAGCGTGACCGGAGTTTCCTTGATGCCCTCGTTCTCGCTGAACCAGTCGAAGAACCACGTTACCGATATCTGGACTGACACATACACAATAAATATGGATCTAAGAACAACCTTCTTCCGCGAAAGAGCCTCCTTTGATGTCGGCGGCACATACAGTATAGTCAAAGGAGAAGAAGATACCGCAGACAACAGAACCCTCAGCACAAATTTCAGGCTTGCTTACAACATCAAAGGCATTTTGAAGGGATTCCTTAATCCCATCATTGCGCTCAGGGGGATGTATACGAAGTTTACGGATGATATATCTCCAAATGCAGACAGAGATGAATTTACCATCTTGCTTGTGCTGGCAGCGACAATACCTTTTTCATTTTAAGGAGGTCACCATGAAAGGAACGATAAATATCTTCATATGTATGGCCTTTATTTTATGTATAGCAGTGACAGCCGAAAACTCATGGGCTGTAACCTTGAATGTTACCCCAAATCCGGCAATCGTCGGACAAAACGTGAACATAAACGCCACTGCTAACTTTCTTGTCACTCCCTGTCCGATAAATATCAACTTTGGAGACGGGACACCCGTATATATTCAAAATTGCACCGTAACACCCTGTACCGCTACCACTACGCATATCTATACGACACCGGGTACCTTCACCGTCACCGCAGGCGCAGGATGCGGAACGGCACCTCCTGACCCTGTTTCCACGTTACTGTTTGTTCAGTTACCACCGGTAACTGTTAATGTTACACCGGTACCTTCCTCTTTCCGTATCGCCCGGGGGCAGAGCAGTGCACACAATGTCAGTTATCAGTTCAGGGGAACATCGTCATTGAATATACCTCTGACTTCACCTGAAGGTATTTTCACGGTAGGGAACGAAATAATCGGCACAGTTCCGATTCCTTTTACCGTAAATATACAGAATGGTTCGGGACTCATAGCCGAGACGGTCAATATCCCCGCAGGGATTATTGAAAGAGCGTTGCAAAACAATAGTACCGCCTTCGCTTATACAAGGACATTCTCCAATGCCCAGACGAGTGCAACAGCTACTGTCCTCTTTACCATTACAACAGAAGCCGGGGCAGATTTTGCATTGAAGCGGATTGAACTCTACTTTGACAACAGGAGACCGGAGATTACCGTTGCACGAAATTATCCGAAGCTCAGGGCATTTGCCGCCATACGCTTTACCGGTTCAGGCCTCTTGCAGGGATACTGGGAGGTGGATGGCAGGCTCCTCAGTACGGTAAACCAGCATCTCGTCTATGCGAAAGACGTCCTTTTAGAGACGCCTGAAATACCGCCCCTGCCCACGTTTGACCCGGGATCGCATATCGTTCGATTTGTGATCACCAGCCCGTCGACTGCAATACCTTTGCCGTCGATTGTCTACTTTGTTACGCCTGGAGAGACCATACCAATCCCTGCAAAGATAAAACTCATTGCGCCCGCACATGAAGCCAAGATTAAATATGCACCGGAACGTTTCCTGTGGGAACCGCTCGATGCTACGGCTGTCTACCTGATCCAGTATTTTGACAAGCCTGGGTCAAAGCCGATCTTCTCTGCTTACACGATAGAATCGTCATATTCCCTACCGCAATCGGTATTTAATACGGTATTTTCACCCGGGCAGAAATATTCCTGGAAAGTTACAGGGTTTAAAGATGAGAAAAATATCAGGGGGGAGAGCGAGATCAGATCCTTTACCTTTCAAGACCTGCCCGATCATATTCAGGGACAGATTATGGCTGTTTTTGCAGAATCCACATTTTCTGGTCTCCTCGTGAATGAACTGAAAGAGAAATTCTCCTTCACGCTATTGGATACTTTTCCGATAAAGGCTCTGAACCTCATGGTTGTCATTTTCGAGACAAAGGATGACATATTCCCGATTATCAACGCTCTCGGTAAGGACAGCAGGGTATCAATGGCACAACCCAATTTCATATTCAGGACGATGAGTGACCCGAAACGCAGGGTGCAGTATTCCAATGATATCATGCAAATAGACAGGATACATGAATCGCTGAAAGGGCACGGCATTGCGGTTGCCGTAATCGACACGGGCGTTGACATGAAACACGAGGATCTGAAAGATATGGTAATATATGCTGAAAATTTTATAAAAGGGAAAGAATATGTTCCGGAAATCCATGGCACGGCAGTCGCAGGGATAATAGCAGCGGGAGTGAATGGAATGGGAATCGAGGGTATTGCCCCCGGCGCTCATGTCCTTGCTCTGAGAGCATGCAGGCAGATCTCAAGTGAAGCATCTCAGGGGGAATGCTATTCCGACAGCATTGCAAAGGCAATGGATAAAGCAATTGGGCAGAATGCCCATATTGTGAACATGAGCTTTGGTACCGCCAGACATGACAATCTCATCTCAAAATTGATAGGGAAAGGCACGGAGCACGGCATCATGTTCGTTGCACCATCCGGAAATCTCGTGTATGAAAAATCCCTGAGGTTTCCGGCTTCGCATCCCTCCGTAATCTCAGTAGGAGGCTTAGATGAACAGATGAAGCCTTATCCCAATGCCGAAATCACCTCGAAGACTACGGTGAGTGCACCTGCAGTGAATATCCTGACGACGGTTCCTGTTAACAAGTATAACTTTATCAGCGGAACGTCTATTTCTTCAGCATTCATAAGCGGGGTCCTTGCTGTTGCACTTGAAAAGGACAAAGGCATAACAAAAGATAAATTGCCTGTGTTCAAGGGAGATATATGCGCATGGGAAGAGGAGTTATTAAAACTTTCGCTGTGTGAAAAATAAGGAATCTCATAGAAGATTAATTGCAATAAGAACAGAAATATGAGGAGAGAAAATTGAAACAATCACTTTCTTTTATGATGATGATATTAATTCTAGGTTTTTTTGTAATACTGGGATATGCAAGGGTCGGGCTGGGTATAGAAAAGGATACAAGATCAAAGGCAGTTGAACCCATAAAGTCACAGGGGGAATGCGGAGCATTGGAATTTGATAAAACAACCGGAGGGATGAAGAGGAAACCGGATGTGGATCTGGTAGTTACCAGGTTCGAGATCACCCGCAACGACAGAGGTGTATGGATAAAACCATGGATCAAAAACCGATGTACGGGAATCTTAACGCAGGATATCCACGTTCGGATCGGGGAGGTCGTCGTTACATTCGGAGGGCTGACGCCGCAGGTTGCGACGCCTTTGGGATACGTTGTCGGCGTGGATCCAGCGGCTTCCTATACGGTGATCGTGGATTATGATAATCGAATCCCTGAGGCAAATGAGCTCAACAACAGCTGTACACGGTCCGAAACGGGCAACTGCCTGTAGTGCATGGAAAGGATAGGCTTTAACTGTTAGAGCATATCTAACTGAAGAGCTACGTTAGTATAAACCTAAATAAAAATAAGGAGGTCTGAGATGAAATACACGAATCACAAATTCTTCGCAGGTATTCTTGTCATTATAGCTCTTTTACTTATGTTTCACCAATATGTAGAAGGGGTAATCGGTGATAGCGGGAAGCCGGGCCCTGATTTAAAGCAGTCTCTGCTTCAGGAGGTCGAGAAAATAAACAAGGAAATAAAGAATGCGGAAGCGAAGCTGAACAAAGCCAAAGATGGAGATGACCTCTTCAAGCTTACGCTCACCAAAACCAGCGTTCCGAATCTCAAAAATCAGATGAATAACCTGTCCAAGAAAATTGCTGAGGCATTGAAAAGTCAGCGCACCGATAAAACATTGCTCATGCTCTCGAACGATGCTAAACAGGCCACAAGTACTCTGAACAATCTGGAACAGAAGGCAAAGGCAAACACGAAGTCCGGATCAATGGAAATGCTGCGGAAATTATCTGCCGAGGTACGGAATTTACAGAGCAACATCAATAAATTAGGGCCACAACCCGAACCACCGGACAAGGGCACAAAGTCTGAATCTTCTGACGTAAATAAAACAGGTGGGACAACGCCATCGAAATCTGTAGACGTTGAGAGAAAGATAAGGTATGACAGGGGGGTCAAAGAAACAGGCGGTGGGGTTGGCAGTTCTGGTCGTGTCTCTCCTCCTGGGCCAGAACGCCCTCCCAAACCCAAGGATGACCCTGCGAGTCGTGGAGAGATGGTTGAAACTGACAGAACACCCGGGGTGTCCGAATCATCACCCGCACCTGATGGCCCCATCGTCGGACCCGGTGATCCGGAGAAGGATGTGAAGAAGAAATAGGGAAATCTCTAATAAAATAGGGGGCTGCCTTCAAGGCAGCC
>JBFLXE010000021.1:0-26702 GCA_040757455.1 Nitrospirota bacterium | reverse complement strand
AGTTCTCATTCAATGGCCTCCTTGTGGAATTGATGAGATATTTTAAGAGAATTTGCGGTAAAAGGGAATTAATATCTACTCACAGAACCTTGATTTTCAAGGGACTGTGAGATATTGAACAGGCTTACATTATTACAAGGAGGTAGAAATGGCAAAAAAAATTGTAAGCGTAGTTTTATCTGTGTTATTAGTAAGCCTTTTTGTCGCCTGTAAACCCGCGGAAAAACCACCTGCTAAGCCCGTGGAGAAAAAGGAAATCCATTGGGGATATGCAGGTGAAGGTGCTCCGCAATACTGGGGTACTTTGAAACCGGAATTCGCATTGTGTGGCAGCGGAATGTCGCAATCGCCGATCGATTTCAACAAAACTTATAAAACCGATCTGGAGAAGATTGAATTTTCATACAAGGATACGCCGCTGAAAATAGTCAATAATGGACACACCATTCAGGTTAACTGTGAGCCGGGAAGTACTGTTACGATTGATGGTGAAAATTATGAACTCGTCCAGTTCCATTTTCACGCTCCAAGCGAGCATACGGTAAAGGGTCAATTTTATGATATGGAGTTACACCTTGTTCATAAGAACCGAAATGGTGAGCTTGCTGTAGCGGGGGCGTTCATGAAAAAGGGACAACTGAACAAGCTGATACAGGTTCTCTGGGATAACATCCCTACAGAAATTGACAAAGAAAATGTGGTAAGCGGTGTTTCTGTGAATGCCTCTGGCCTGTTACCAAAGGATAAAAAGTATTACCATTACTACGGTTCTCTCACCACACCCCCTTGTACTGAAGGGGTGAACTGGAGTGTACTGACAACCCCTATAGAGTTATCTGAAGACCAGATAGAGAAGTTCAGGACTGTTATGGGAGTTGACAATAATCGGCCTGTGCAACCCCTTAACAAGCGTTTTGTCTTAGAATCGAAATAAGTTTTTATTGTTCACCTGACTGGTTGAATAATTTCTTTCTTGCATCTTTGAGCCCTCCCCTGATCAGGGGAGGGCTCAAAATTAAGAATATTACACCCCTAACTTTTTGCTACCTGTAAGTAAACCGGGGAACTCTCTTGTCAGGATTTTCTCTTTTTTTTATACTTAATAAATTCTCTGATGAAACAGAACATTATAGAGAACCTGATATCTCAACTGACAAAACTTCCTGGCATAGGTAGAAAAACTGCCCAAAGACTCGCTTTTTTCATACTCACCATGCCTGAGGAGGATGCGAAGGATATTTCCAGAGCTATCACCGAGGTAAAGGAGAAGGCTCGCTTCTGCAGGCAATGCTTTAATATCACAGAAAAAGAGATTTGTTCTATATGCAGTAACGCATCACGTGACAGAGACAGACTATGTGTTGTGGAGGAACCCAGCAATATCCTTGTCATTGAGAGATCAAAGAGTTTCGACGGTCTCTATCATGTGCTTCTCGGAGCCCTCTCTCCTATCGACGGTGTAACACCTGATAGACTTAAGATAAGAGAACTCATAGAGCGGGTCGAAAAAAATTCGATAAAGGAAATAATCATTGCGACAAACCCGAATACTAAAGGTGAAATGACCGCTCAATATATAAGAGAAATATTAAAGCCTTTCAATATCATGGTGACGCGAATCGCTTATGGCCTTCCAATCGGTGCTGATATAGAATTTGCAGATGAAGTAACTCTTGGCAAGGCGATAGAAGGAAGAAGAGAATTCTGAATTAATTAAGGAAAGAACTGGCAAAAGAAGCTATTCTACGAATTCCAATCCCACCTTGTAATAAAAGGCGTCATATTTTTCTGACCAGCAGACAGTCGCTTTCTTTGAAATAAGAGGAAAGTCGCTCTTTATTATTATCTCCTGGCCCTTCTTGAGAAGTTTTGGTGTGTAAAGGCACAGACCCGAGCGACTTAAGTTCAGGGTAAAGCCTATAAATTTCTCGGTAGTCTCGGGTAGGATGTATTCGACAACTGTAAAGGAGAAATCCTCACGACTCTGTTTCCTTTGATCCTCTATATTATGACCCCCTTTTTTCTGCTTAGATTCCATGTCCTTTGTTAAGCAGATTCTATGCCAGAAAGTTATCCTTAAGAAGTATTGATTTTAACGGGAAAAAAGACCTATGTTTTTGCAGCAGATGACAAGTTTTGTCAATATCTTACTTATAATCGTCAGCGAGAAAAAGCACCTTGATCTGAAGATCGACTCCTCTGAAACAAGAAACCGCCATACACGAATATATTCCGAAGGAAATTACCTCTCAGTTCTGGGTCCTGAAGATCTCCTTCATCTATAACGGGTATAAAGGGAAACCTCTGTATAAAGTTTCCAGCGAATACACCGAGCCCCTGCCTGCCCGGCATACCTGATGGCATATAGACTGTTACACATCCTATCCCACAACTCGGTGATTTACTTTTGAAGATAAAACCACACAATTCTTCCTTTTCAAGTTTTCTCAATTTCTTTTTTGTCCATTCCATCATTCCTTCGGTGTGATCTACCTTTGTGTTCACTGTCACAAGCCGTGGAGAATCCGGCTCACCTGCCAGCCGCATTGATTCTCTCGGAACGGGAAGCCCATATCCCACCTCAGGACAGACTGATATCCAGTCGAAATACTTCCCCAGAGTCTCCGTTATATACCGGTCAAGCTTATGCCCTCCATCATATCTGACCTTTTCGCCCAGGAGACAACTGCTTATCCCGATCTTGATTTTGTCCATTTTCCAATTCTGCCAAATGCCAAATCTATCCTGATAAACATATTTATATTTGTCTAACTCAATTATAACAAAAGGCACGATTCATTGGTTTACGAGGTATCAGCCATATCAACTTTTCTATTTTGGAAAAAATCTGAAAAAAGGTATATCTCACTGGTTTTTGCGTGTATAATTTATCTGAAGAACGATGCCATTACTAAGGTTTTTAGACATAATTGGAGATGCCTCTCTTTACTATATCAATCAGGCCGGCAGGATGGGAATATTTCTTGTTCTGGTCATCTACAATGTCGTCAAACTTCCCTATTATAAAATTACTTACATAACCAAACAGATATATATTATAGGCACTCTTTCCATTTTCGTAATAATCTTCACGGGAGCTTTTACCGGAATGGTATTGGGACTCCAGGGTTACAATACTCTCAGCAAGTTCGGCTCTGAGGGACTTCTCGGTTCCGCTGTTGCCCTCAGTCTAATAAGAGAACTCGGCCCGGTTCTGTCTGCACTTATGATTACGGGAAGAGCCGGATCGGCCATCTGTGCCGAAATCGGTGTTATGCGGATATCGGAGCAGATCGATGCATTGGAATGCATGGCTATAGATCCACACAAGTACATCGTTGCGCCCAAGTTTATTGCCTCGATCATATCTGTTCCGCTTCTTACCGCGATATTTGATGTGGTTGGAATAGCGGGGGGATATATTATAGGCGTTAAGCTCCTTGGCGCAAACGAAGGGGCCTTCTTTTCGAGCATGTATAGAGATGTGGAGTTCATTGATGTCTATATGGGCTTTGTCAAATCAGTCTGCTTCGGTCTGCTTATTGTATGGATCTGCTCAGCAAAAGGTTTTTTCGTACACCTGGAGAGAACTGGCGGTTTTGGCGCTGAGGGCGTCAGCAGGGTAACCACCAGCGCTGTCGTTCTGTCATCAGTGCTAATTCTCGTGTTCGATTATTTCATAACTTCCCTACTTATATGAACGAACAACCAATGATCCAGCTTATAGACGTGAAGAAGAAATTCGGCGCACAGGCGGTTCTGAAGGGTATCAATCTTTCGATATATGAGGGTAAAACTACGGTCATCGTTGGCGAGAGCGGCCAGGGAAAAAGCTTGATCATTAAACATATTCTGGGCCTTGTGAAGCCAGATAGCGGAAAAGTCCTGGTCCACGGCAGGGATATTTACAAAATCAGTAAACGGCAGTTGCAGGAGATAAGAGCAAATTTTGGGGTACTGTTTCAAAACGTGGCACTTTTTGATTCGATGACGGTGTTTGATAACATCGCCCTACCCTTAAGAGAGCGTACAAAATTATCCGAGGAGGAGATCAGAACGACCGTTAAGGACATTTTGAAGTTGATGGATCTCGAAGGAAGTGACGAAAAATATCCGGCTCAGCTCAGCGGAGGAATGAAAAAAAGAGTTGGCCTCGCCAGGGCTCTTGTACTGAACCCAAAAATCATTTTTTTCGATGAACCTACTACCGGCCTGGACATCGCGAAAAGCAATGAGATATACCGCGTTTTCTTCAGGACCCAAGCCAAACTCGGATATACATCTGTAATGGTAAGCCATGATGTTCCGAAAATTTTTAAACTTGCGGATTATGTGGCTTTGCTTTATGATGGCATTATACAGGACTGCTTGCCGCCAGAGGATTTCCAGACCTCGGAAAATCCGGTTATCCGCGAATTCGTCGAGAAAACGATGGGACGCATATACGAAAGTGAAGAAGTGGAGGGATAAAGGTGAAAAGAATAACCACAGAGACATTAGTTGGATTATTTATCGTAATAGGACTTGCCTCACTTGCATATCTGGCGATAAAGCTTGGAGACATTAATCTCTTCAAGACAGACGAATATGTGGTAAGAGCCCGCTTTGTGAACGTTTCTGGATTAAAGGTAGGCTCAGAGGTGGAGATCGCAGGCGTCAAGGTCGGAAAAGTCTCAAAAATATATCTTGACAATTCTGAGGCTATTGTCGAACTGCTCATTGATGATCAAGTCAAGATTCCGGATGACTCCTCCGCGAGTATTAGAACTCAAGGTATTATTGGGGACAAATTTATTAAGATCTCCCCCGGTGGTTCTGAAGATTATATTGCAGCCAACGGCATAATAACAGAGACAGAATCAGCCGTTGATATTGAGCAGTTAATCAGTAAATATATATTCGAAAAGAAATAAAGGCTCTGAACGAACTGTCTATTCCTCAACCTTTTTTTTGCGATGTTGAATGTACGCATCGCGGATCGAAATATAAGGATCAATTGCGGATTTCTTCAGATCTTCATACTCACCAATATGAAAAGACGTATCGTTCACTTCATCATAGGCATGTATTCCTACTGCGGTTTCAACAGGTCTTACGTAATTGACAGGATTTAGAAAACCGTCTCCTATAGTCCCTACGGTGTCCCTCATGGACGAGGGCCCTATGAATGGCCAGATGATATAAAATCCATGCCCCATCCCGTAGCTTCCAAGAGTCTGGCCGAAATCTTCATCAGAACGCCGGATTTTCAGGTGAATCTTCGCAGCGTCAATAAGACCACCTATCCCGATGGTTGAATTATAAGAAAAACGCAGCAATTCGTTTCCTGCATTTTTGAACTTAAGCTGGAGTACGTTGTTAATAAGTCTGATCGGCGTTGTCAGATTATGAAAAAAATTGCTCACGGCAATTCTCAGGTCTTCCGGAACAACGGCGGAATATCCCCGTGAAACGGGTTTAAGGAACCAAAAATAAAATTTATCATTAAAATGATACATTGCTTTATTCCATGGATAGAGTGGATCGGCAATCTCTAAAATTTCTTCCACGTATTCCTCATCAGCGAATTCATTCGTGACCTCTGTCTTTTCCGGTTCCGACATTTCTAAAGAGCCAGGTGATTCCAGAGTTTCTGGCCTCTCTTCATTAGATGAAGGCATCTCGGTCTCCGTCTTCTCCTCGATCGAAGTTTCAGGGCCAGCTGACAAAGAAGTTGCGAAAGCATTACTCCAGAATAGAAAAAAACAAAGTAGCACGATCGAGCTGTATCGAGTAAATTTCATGGCATGGTATTCATCCTGTCTTTAAATTTCTCAGTTACTATTCTTATGCCTTTCCCACTTTCTTCCGCAGTTTATCCAGCAAGGCATCAGGGGTATTGTTCAGCAAAATCTCTCTAAACTGAGATCTGTAATTATTTATCAGGCTCACGCCTTCGATCACAACATCATAAACCTTCCACTCCCCATCTTCAAGGATGACCCTGTAGTTAATCGGGATATCAGCCCTTTTTGTGACAATCGTTGTCCGGACTTCGAACGTCTTCCCTGTCAATTTCTTCTCATCATTAAAGACGACCTTTTCATCGCGATATGCCACTATTTTATCAATATATGCATCTTCCAGAATTGATTTGTAAAGGTCGATAAACTCTTTCTGTTGCACCTCATTAAATTTGCGCCAATTGGGGCCAAGTGTTCTCCGTGAGAGTTCCAGAAAGTCAAACATCTCTTCCGAGATTGAACGAATCTTCGCCTTCTTCTTTTCCTCGCCCGCCTTTCCCTTGAGAGCGGGATCACGCAACACGTCAAGTACCTTGTTGACTTGCCTTTTAACAGTCTCAAGAGGTGCATCCGCGCGAAGAAAAAGAGGATTAACGAATAAAAAGATAAGAATAAATCCAGCGGCCCTTTTTTTCATTTCTGTCTCCTTTTCGATTCAGCTTGTCCCTGTTTGTTCCTCTCTGATTGCCAAACCCGCCGGGCGCCTCATTCGGACACCGCCAATAATCATATTATATCACTGCTCTCCAAAATACTTTCAAATATGGCTGGATGTGAGCCTGTCATGGTGAGCCTGTCATGGTGAGCCTGTCATGGTGAGCCTGTCGAACCATGAAGAGGTTCGTCATATAAATATCTTGTTTCAGCCATATCAATTCTCTTATTCCAGACAAGTCTGGCATCTTTTTTTACGACAGAATTTCTCCGCTCCCTGTCTTTCGTTTATAATATTAATAAATATTGGCAGAGGTTCAACTGACATGGACATACAAGGCAGACCATCGAAAGAATTGATCAGAGAGCTGAAGGGTGAGCCACTATTCTCCTTTTTTACTGATGAGGAGATTGAAAAAATCGAGCCTTTCCTGGAATTTGTTGAATATCCTGCACATACTGTTTTATTTGAAGAAGGAGAACCAGGCGATTTTGCCGGCTTCATTTTCTCAGGAAAAGTGGAAGTCAAGAAAAGAACGGAATTCAAAGGCAATCAGATAATAGTGGCACTCCTTAGCAGAGGTTCTATTGTGGGTGAATTGTCACTATTTAATAAACGTAACCGAACAGCTACTGCGGAGGCTGTGGAAGACACCTCTCTAATCGTACTCAGAAACGACAGACTGGAAGACTTCCTGGATCAGTATCCGCGCATTGGTATTAAAATGTTGAAAGGCATTATAAGCGTGCTCTCGCTGCGTCTTTCGAAGGCAACGGAGAGACTGGCGGATGTCTTCTAAATACAAACGCATTAAGTAAAGTGTCATTGCGATCAGTTCAATAGAGTACCCCGCTCTGGAATAATTTTTTTAGAAGATCCCTGTGATATGTGCGCGTAAAGATGCATTTCCTTTCCATCAACAAATAATAATCATCAAGGGTGATGCCGTTTTCAAAAGATTTTATCGTTTCCTTATATGTGTCGTACGCCATACTCAATATCTCGTCAATCAGAAAAATGAATACGGTCATCTCCGGATTCAATCTGTCCGGCTCCTTTTCCCTCAGCCGGCGCAAGAAATCATGAAGATTGAGATAATCGTGCTCGGCCACTGACAGAAAATAGTGATTCAATCTGGGCTTTTGCGTTTGATACTCGCTCATTACATGCTTTTCTTTTCTGCAGCATATGTATTTTTTTTTTCGAGAAATTTATGAGATCACTTAAAAAAGGGATGTGATTCGAAATCTGTCTTTTCGTAAGCTCTGTCTTCAAGTAGTCCAAAAGCTGACAGTGATCTAAAGCATCAAATATATTCCAGCTTCTTGTTACGTATTTTTCCACAATTATACTCTCAATGAGGCCGATCACAGACTCATCAAGGCATGTGAAGAGCACATGAAATAATTCTCTGAACTCTCTTTTAAGAACCTTCAATATATGTATCAACAATTCGCATTTCAGGATGTCCTTCTCAGACAGTGCCTCAGGAATATAAACACAGAGATTATTGAATGTGAAACTCGCGGTTTCGTGAGTCTTGATCCTTCTTATGGCTGAGACAAGAGTATCCACATCACGTGGTTTTTCCACATATTTTTCCCAATAGCTGCTGGCCACGTCTGTAGACAGATGATCGTAGAAAACCTGCGCGTTGACTATTTTCTCGCAAAACAATTCATGTTCCAGCCTGAAAATGCCCGCGATCTCATTTCTCAAGTCATTATATGTGCCAATGGCATCATGGTATCTGCTGAAGAAAATGGAGAACCTTGCGCAGTCACCGAGGAAATGCTCAGCGAGACAAAGGTTTTTTCGTAAATTTGCGATGGAAAAAATTTTCCTGCCTTTGATCCTCCTCCTTGCGTGGTCATCGAAGACTTCAGGTGATATTTCGAAGAGTGGTTTACTCTCTTGTCCGATGGCAAAAACGTCTCTGTATAATTCCAGAAACTCCTGGTCGAATAAATTCCATGCCCCGTAGTTCAGCTGAAAAGTTTTCACAAGTTCTTTTTTCTTCCTGATAGCTCTCAATAATCTTTTAAGATACAGCCTGTCATTTTCGTAGCATATGTATATTTTTTTAGTATGATTCTTGAGGTGTTCAAGATCTGATATCACTGACTCGATAGATCTCACGACCGGCTTGTTCCTTGCGCTGTGAATTCCGAAGGCTTTAGAGCTTCCTCCGCAATAGTGACAGTCAAATACGCAACCCCTGCCAATAAATAAGGGAAATCCCAGTTTATTCTCAACAGCCCTCAGATATAGATCATGATCATAAAGATAGCCAACTTTACAGAAAGAAATATCCGAGAGTGTTTCAGCATCGATAAAATAGGAGACATCGTTTGATCTGATCCCTGTGTTGCCTCTGTAGATTAAATTTGGAATAGCTGAAACATCCTCACCCCTCAGCAAGTCCTCAAGAGGCTTCTCAGGGTCGCCTTCAATAATAAAATCCAGATGGTTACATCTCTTGAGCAGATTTTCTCCAAAATATCCTGCTGCAAATCCTCCGCATACAACCTTTATAGATTCATTCCTGGATTTTATCTGTTCTGCCGTCCAGATTGCACCCTCTGCCGTCTCCTGCCAGTGAAATATAATGCCTATGTGAGTCGGCCTGAAATTCCTGATGGAATAATCAAGTTTTTCCTTAAGGTCATCTTTATCGTATAAAGCGAGATTAAGCAATCTTGCCTCTATGTTCTTCCGGCTCAAATAGTCACATATGCCAAAGGTTCCCATGGGTATATGAAAAAAATATTCGCTGGGACCATTAATGATAAGTATTTTCGGAAGTCTGACCGTAGTATTTTTCACTTTTTTTGCTGCAGCCGTTAAGGAAAGATAGCGCGATCTAATTTATTTAATCGGTTATTTTCTCCCTCCACTTTTCTGCCTTCCGTATAATCTCTTCTTCATCAGCCGTGAGTAGTTTTCCTTCCTGAACGATGAGCTTGCCATTGACCATCACCGTGTCAACATCAGAGGCCATTGCCGCATAGACAATGTGGGAATAAACATCATACAAAGGTGTAAGATGAGGTTTTTTCAAATCCAGACAAACAATATCAGCCTTTTTCCCCTTTTCGATACATCCAACCTCTTCAGAAAGACCCAACACCTCCGCTCCCCATCTCGTTGCCATCAGCATCACCGTTTTTGCGTCAAGGACAGTGGGGTTGCCCGACAGTGCTTTATGAACCTTCGCGGTAGTTGACATTTCACTGAGAATATTAAGGTCATTGTTGCTCGCCGCGCCATCAGTACCAAAGGTAACCTTCACGCCTGCCAAAAGCATCGTTGCTACGGGAGCGAAACCGGATGCAAGCTTGAGGTTACTTTCCATGCAATGGGATACGCCGACTTTCCTCTTTGCGAGCAACTCGATCTCATCGTCATCAAGCCATATGCAGTGAGCAGCCAGAACACTCTCATCCAAAAAGCCCAGTGAGTCAAGATATTTCACCGGCTTTTGATTATGCCGGACTTTCACCTCCTCTACCTCCCACTGGGTTTCAGAAAGATGAATATGAAGGGGCACATCAAACGCCTCTGCCAAAGCTTTCGATTTTTTTATTGTCTCTGTAGAGCATGAATAGAGAGCGTGTGGCGCGATAGCCGGTGTAATCAGTTCATCCCCTTCCCAGGTGGTAACGAACCGTCTGGCATTTTCAAGATATTCGTCGGCCGATTTCGCCGAGACCGTTGCAAAATCCAGGATGCCCGTTCCCAGGACAGCTCTCATACCCAGCTTCCTGGTAACTTTGGCAGCCGCATCCTCAAAAAAGTACATGTCATTATAGGTCGTTATCCCACCTTTCAGCATTTCGTAGCATGCCAGCTCAACTGCGTCTGACACAAAATCAGGGCCGAGACACTTATTTTCTGCGGGCCAGATGTGTTTTTCCAGCCACGTCTTCAGTGGCAGATCATCAGCCATACCCCTGAAATAAACCATGGCTGCATGGGTATGCGTGTTAACGAGTCCGGGGAAAATTACCGTCCCACTTTTTTTGATCAGATGCGAGGGGACATATCTTTTAGAAATCTCCTGGAAGGTGCCAACATCGCAGATATCGCTACCTTTTATGGCAATAGCACCGTCTCTGACAACGGAAAATTTCTCGTCCATTGACAAGACATAGTCTCCACTTACTATGTAATCAACATTTTGCACTGGCTTTGAAGTGAACCACTAATAATCTAAAAGGATCAATCTTGAAGCTCCGGCTCACTGAATATGGTGAATCTTGTTATTCTTTACGCCATTCCGATGAGCAGTTCTGCAATCTGAACCGCATTCAGCGCCGCACCCTTCCTGAGGTTATCTGCTACTATCCACATATTGATGCCACTTTCTATTGACTCATCTTCTCTTATTCGTCCGACGTAGGTCTCATTTTTTCCGGCCACGGCAATGGGAAGGGGATAAATATTTTTCTCCGGAGCATCAAATACAACCACACCGGGAGCCTCTGCTAGAATGGCCCTCAGATCATTCGGCGTGATTTTTCTTTCCGTCTCGACATTCACACTTTCGGAATGTCCTCTAAAGACCGGCACCCTCACAGTAGTTGCCGTTATCCTTATGGAGTCGTCGCCCAATATCTTTCGTGTCTCGTTCACCATCTTCATTTCTTCTTTTGTGTAACCATTTTCGAGAAACTTGTCTATATGAGGAAGAACGTTAAATGCTATCTGGTGCGGATACACATTACATTCAATCTCTCGAAAATTCAAAAGATTCCTTGTCTGCTGTAATAATTCGTCCATCGCCTTCCGGCCAGTCCCTGAGACTGACTGAAAGGTAGTCACAACAACTCTCTTTATTCTTGCGGCGTCATGTATGGGCTTCAGGACAACCACCATCTGGATTGTGGAACAGTTCGGGTTTGCTATAATATTTTTATGCCATCTGAGATCATCGGGATTCACTTCAGGAACAACAAGGGGAACGTCAGGATCCATTCTCCACTGGCTCGAATTATCGATTACAACGCATCCCGCTTGAGCTGCTAAAGGCGCCCATATCTTTGACCTTTCAGCGCCTGCCGAAAAAAGAGCAATGTCTATTCCCTTGAAAGAATCTTCTTTCAAAGTCTCAACGGTAGTCGCCTTATTCCTGAATTCGATGATTTTCCCTTCGGATCTTTCTGACGCGAACAATCTCAGCTTTTCAACAGGGAACGATCTCTCCTCGAGGGTTTTTACCATTTCTTCACCCACAGCACCCGTCGCACCCACAATAGCTACCACATAATTATTCTTTTTTTTGAGCATTTAAACCTCCGGCATCATGACAAATGATAATCTATTATAACTTTAACCTCTTCGAAAAATAAAAATATGGCAGTTCAAACCTAATAGCGAAGCCACTTTTCTGTCATTCATTTCCTAACAATCTCAAGTGCAAAATTGTAAATGCCAGGTAAATTTGTAACATGACCATTCTCGAAAGGAATTTCATAGTCACCATAATCATCAGAAGGCTCATGACACTTCTTACCATGAAGCGGATCATACCGAAGGAGATCACTCTTAAAAACACAGTCCCATTTGCTATACATATTAAATCCAAGAAATTTTTTCTTTCCGCCTCTTAATAATCTTGCCTTTAATATCAATGTCTATCGTACCGGAAGCCTGAGTTATTCCACACTTAAAATTTACAGGAATAGTAGTAGATCCAGCCTTTGGAGCCCGGGGGCCAGCATCCTTGTAAACATTGGATGGTCTTTGCAGCCCTTTGCATCCTCCTGGGCAAAGGCAATACCACTAAATAAAAATACTCCAACCAACCAGATTATTCTTCTGCATCTACTCATAGCCTATACCGCCTGATTTATTTAAACCTAAGGAGTCTGTAGAAAAAATCGTTTTTTGATAAGATACCTCTCTTTTAAATGCCTTGTAAATAATTTTTTTATAGCTGTTTACTATCAAAGGAGAGCGTTGGTAGGCTTTTTATCATGCTTTTACCTTTTCCCAAATCCAGCGATAAGAGAGTTGTCGTTGCGAGTGAAGTTGCGAGGCGAAGCCGAAGCAAACTCGGAGCAAGATTCCTCTCCGCCTTTGGCGGATTAGAAACAAGCTCCGCAATCTCGTCTCTTATAATGAGATTGCCACGCATCTTTCAGAGATAACACCTTTTATCGGCAAATTTGGGACCCTCCTCCTTGACAGTTCCCATTATGATTCTTATGATAGAAGCCAAAAATTAGTTGCGGATCAGCTCGCAGGTACTGTGTTTATTATGAAAAAGCCATGGTCAGGACGATTTAGGGAAAAGACCGCAAAAATTGTTGAAGCATTCACAGAGTCCATATCCCTCGATCAGCGCCTCTGGAAATTCGATATTGAGGGAAGCATTGCCCATGCAAAGATGCTGGGAAAGCAGCGTATAATCCCTCCGGAAGATGCCAGAAAAATAATCAGAGGGCTTGAAGAGATTGCAGAAGACATCGAAACCGGGAAGTTCGTCTTCAGAGAAGATCTTGAAGACATTCACATGAACATCGAAGTTGCCTTGACAGAGAAAATAGGGGACGTGGGCGGGAAACTGCATACAGCCAGATCGAGAAATGACCAGATTGCTCTTGACCTCAGGTTGTTTATAAGAGCGGAGATACGGGAAATAATCTCGCTCATAAGAAAATTTCAGAGGACTCTTCTTAATCTCTCTATAAAGCACCTGACCTCGCTGATGCCAGGATATACCCATTTGCAGAGGGCACAACCTGTTCTTTTGTCTCATCATCTGCTTGCGTATATCGAGATGTTACAGAGGGATGTTGAAAGGTTCAAAGATTCATTGAAAAGAACAAACTGTCTTCCGCTCGGCTCGTGCGCCATAGCGGGAACTTCGCTCCCCATAGACAGGGTTTATGTCGCCAGGCTTCTGGATTTTGAGAGTATCTCCCATAATAGCATTGATGCAGTTTCCGACAGGGATTTCGTTATGGAGTTCCTTTTAAATGCTGCAATACTTATTATGCATCTTTCGAGGCTTGCCGAGGAGCTTGTGCTGTGGTCCACCGAAGAGTTTAAATTCATTGAATTGCCCGATGCCTTCACGACAGGATCGAGCATAATGCCCCAAAAAAAGAATCCCGATGTTGCAGAACTCATCAGGGGAAGGACAGGAAGGCTATACGGAAATCTCGTCAATCTTCTGACCGTAATGAAGGCACTTCCCCTGTCATACAACCGGGACCTGCAGGAAGACAAAATGCCCTTATTTGATACGACCGATACAGTAAAGGCATGCCTGATGATCCTGATCGAAATGTTTCCGGGCATTAAATTTAACACAAGAAGGATGTACACGACCGCGGGTGAAGCTTTTTCCACAGCAACCGATATCGCAGAGTATCTTGTGAAAAAAGGGATCCCTTTCAGAAAGGCACATGAAATCACGGGCAAAATTGTTCTGTATTGCATTGACGAGAAAAAGGGGCTGGAAGATCTGACCGTGAAGGAACTGCGGCAATTCTCCAATCTATTTTCTGACGATGTATACTCCTTTTTAAAGGTTGAAGATTCTGTGAATAATAAGAAATCGTCAGGCGGCACATCGCCCGAAGAGGTTACGAAGCAGATAGTACGCCTTAGAAAATTACTGCGCACCAGGTAATGAGCGCATTAACCCCCTATTACTAATTATGTTAATGTTCCTTCCTGCGACATATCGGCGACGTAGATTCTGGATAGCGAAGAAAATATTCTTCTTCATGTATCTTATTTTGCCTGTTGCTCTTTGCCTCATTGTCTCATGCGGAAAGAAAAGTCTTCCAACGCTCAAATCATATGAAAAGCCCCCTCCTCCTTCAGGACTTAAGGCAATTCATAGAGAATCACAGATCATCTTGATCTGGGATTACCCGGAAGATAAGCAATCAGTTGTAAAAACCTTTCAGATCTTGAAATCTGAAGCCAACGATTTCAGGAGAGTCGCCATTATCGAGAATGACCAGCGTCTCTACACAGACACGGATTTCTACTCTGGCTACACATATCAATACAAAATTGTTGCGGAGAATCTGAAAGGGATAATAAGTCATGATTCAAATACAGTGATGGCCACTCCTCTTGATACACCCCCGCCCCCCAAACGAATATCATACAGAGTAGAGAATAATTTTTTGGTTCTGGAGTGGGAAAAAACAGGTGAAGGAATTTTATATAACGTTTATAAAAGCTTCGAAAAAGGTAATTACGGATTGATACCTGTTAATGAAAAACCTCTCGATGACACCACCTTCAAAGATGTCTTCACTTTTAATAAAAACGTCTATTATGTGATAAGAGGTGCAAGAGAAACCGCCCTAAGGGATGAAGGCCCGCCTTCGGACGAAGTTGAGATCAATCCCTCTGAATTTAGCCCGTCTAAGCCCGGACGGCTGCAGGCGATAGTGAGAAAAGATGGCGTATATCTCGTCTGGATAGAGCCGCCAGAAACGTGGATATCCGGATATAGGATTTACAGAAAGACTGACGAGGCAGAAGGATATAGACTGATTGGCGAAACAGCGGTGCCCGCTTTCCGTGACCCGGATAAACCAACGACACCCAGAGATTATAGAGTAACCGCCCTAGGCCCTGCCAGGGAAAGTCCTGCGGCAGGAATTGAAAGTGTGATTTTTGAGTCTGACAATCCGTAATCAATGAACTACCCGGCAGCCCGAAGCCTCTGGATTCCGCATCAAGTGCGGAATGACAAACTATTAAAAAGCTGTTCAGTTGTCGATACTCCGCAGCGAGTAGTTTATCCTTCTGGATTCCTGCCTGCCAGGAATCGACATGAGCCCTTGGCTCACAAGGGAATATGAAAATACCATCTCCCCCTTTTCCAAAGGGGGAGATGGGGGATTTTAAGAACAAACGTTTCCAATTATTAATCATAAAATCTCCCCTTGCCCCTCTTTGCCAAAGAGGGGTATTTTCGGGTCAATGACGGAACATGTAAACCCTGTGGCAAAACAACACGGAATTATCAAGTTAAAGCCTGAAGTCTATATAATCCATATAAGTAGTGAAATTCCTGTTCGAAATTGTCGCTCAGAATATTCGTCCCCATTATTTTCTTTATTTCTTCAATGCTCCAGAATCGCACATTTTCAATCTCATCTTGATTGAAGATGATCTCTCCATCGAAAAAGCACCGAAACGTCGTAACCAGCTCGGTCTCATAAGAATTCCGATGAATGTATGAATAGAGATACACGGGTTCGGAACCTCTGATGCCAAGCTCTTCCTCCATTTCTCTCTTTGCAGAAGAAAGCAAGTCCTCTCCCGGCCCAACATGTCCACCCACCGAGGTGTCCCATCTGCCGGGCGCAACATCCTTTTTTGGAGACCGCTTCTGCAGTAATAGCTTACCTTTACTATTCAGTACCAGTACGTGAACCACCTTATGAATCAAAGAAGGATTTCCATGGATATCTGACCTCAGTGCATGCCCCATAACCTCTCCGTTTTCATTAACAATCTCCAGGAGTTCGTCGTCTCGATCGCCTTTAAGGTCTTTCTTTCTCATTTGGATTTTTGAATATGGAAATACACAGAGGAAAATTCAAGGAGGATTTATCGCGGGTTCCGATTTAATCGGAACCCGCATCTTCACTAAGCTTTCATGACATTTTCTGCCTTTGGGCCTTTTGGACCATCAACAACTTCGAAAGTCACTTGCTGGCCCTCGGACAGGGTCTTAAAGCCGTTGCCCTGGATGGCCGAGTAATGCACGAAGACGTCACCACCATCTTCCTTGGTAATGAATCCGAAGCCTTTGGACTCGTTGAACCATTTGACGGTTCCCTTAACCATACATTACACCTCCTTATTACAAAAATCGAAGAATACGGAATAATTATGAAGAGCTACAAAGTCCAAAGTCTTTGAAGCTACTACAAATGAACTTCCGAAACTTCGTTCTTAGTATTACATATACGGCCAAAAAGGTCAAGAACTTTGAAAGTGTAAGACAACCAATGTGAGTTGACATCCGGCTATGAATTGTTGTTTACTCTAAAAATAAAAAAATGAAGTCTGGCTAACGTAGCTTATTCACGTTATGAAAGACAAGATAATAAAGGCATTTGAAGAAAGTATTCAAATAAAGGAAAAATTCCTGGAAGATAAAAATATTGATAAAATAGTTGAGGTCGCGAAAATCATAGCTGATGCCTTCAAGGAAGGCAAAAAAGTGATACTCTTTGGTAATGGAGGCAGTGCGACCGATGCATCTCACCTTGCAGCTGAGTTTGTGAACCGATTCAAGAGGGAACGTCCCGGTTTACCGGCAATTGCCCTTAATACAGATATGGCTGTGATAACTTCAATCGCTAATGATTATGATTTCTCCGAGATATTTGCCAAGCAGCTTAAATGTCTTGCTGACGAAGGCGATGTCGTCGTCGCTATAAGCACGAGCGGAAATTCACCAAATGTCCTTAAGGCCATTGATGTCGCCAAGAGAAAGAGATTGACTACAATCGCCCTAACCGGTCTGAGGGGTGAAAAACTTTCGACTAAAACTCATTTCTCATTCATTGTTCCCTCTGACAGCACGCCTCGCATACAGGAGACTCACATTACTATCGGGCACGTAATCTGTCAGATGGTGGAAGAGATACTCTTTGAGGCACCGAGAAAGAAATAGTCTTTCTCAAATAGGTTAATTATTTGTTATATGATCATACTCGGTATAGATCCGGGCTTGGCCGGTACAGGCTTTGGCGCAATCAGATGTGATGAATCGAACCCGTCTTTGCTTAAATGTGGCTATATTAAAACATCTTCAAGAGAACACGTTTCAAATAGGCTGTTCCGAATTCACTCAGATATAAATCATTTGATACGCACATTGCACCCCGACTTAATTGCCATAGAGAACGTATTTTCTTTGGTTAGATATCCCAAAGCCAGTATATTACTGGGAGGAGTTTTAGGTATTATATATTTATCTGTTTTTCAAAATAATATCTCATTGGTAGAAATTACGCCGAAAGAAGTGAAGAATTCGTTGGTGGGACACGGAGGAGCAAACAAATATCAGATAAAAGAGACTATTAAAAAATTGCTTAAGATCACAGATGTTAAATCCTTTCATGCTTCAGACGCCCTGGCTATAGCCTTGACCGCATTTTACAGAAAGACTTCGGAGAGAAACAATGGTTTCTTATTTAAAAGGGATATTAAAATTTAACCAATTGCATGACGACAGAATCACATTGATAGTCAATGGAATAGGCTATGATATACTGATTCCGGCATATGTTATGAATAGAATTAAAGGAAATAAAGCAGATGGCGATGAATTAGAATTATATATTTCATACAATCAAACGGAAAGACAACCCAAGCCTATACTTGTAGGATTTGAATCTCCACTTGATAAAGATTTCTTTGAACTTTTCATATCTGTTGAAGATATAGGGCCCACCGCTGCCGTTAAAGCTCTCGTAAAACCTGTTAGAGATATAGCGCGCTCTATAGAGGAAAAAGACTCCCGAGCTTTAAGACAGCTAAAAGGTATCGGTGAAAGAAAAGCAGAAAAAATTATTGCGACCCTTAAAGGAAAAGTTGCAGTGTATGCATTAATGCCCGAGGTAGAACTTCCACCTGAAGTTGTAGAAGATTTTAGGAAAGAAGTCGAGGATGTCCTTGTCAGACAATTAGGGCATAAATTAATAGAAGCCCGGAAGATGATAGAAGAAGCCATGAAGCGGAATACCCGTATAATCTCATCTGAAGAATTATTTGAAGAAGTATACAGAGGTCAAAAGAAGTGATTTACGAAGAAGCGAATAAAATTCCGGAAATTTTAAGGGAGAAGAGTTCTTTAGATGAAGATAACTTAACCTTAAGACCCAACCGGTTTTCTGAATATATAGGGCAGGAAAAAATAGTAGAAACATTAAAGATTGCTGTAGAAGCAGCATTGCAAAGGAAAGAACCTATAGATCATATCTTGTTTAACGGGCCGCCGGGTCTGGGAAAGACAACATTAGCTCATATCATTGCGAACGAGATGGGCACCAAAATCATTACATCTTCCGGGCCGGCATTGGAAAAAGGTGGCGATTTGATGGGCATCCTCACCCATATGGAAAAGGGTGATGTGTTTTTTATTGACGAAATCCACAGGATACCGAAAACTGTCGAGGAATTCCTTTATCCGGCAATGGAAGACTTTGCGGTGGATTTCATCTTCGACAAAGGCGTACACGCAAGAACTCATAGATATCGACTTGAACCTTTTACATTGATTGGTGCAACAACCAGGTCAGGCCTTTTATCTTCTCCATTGAGAGAAAGATTCGGCATTACAAGAGATCTGGATTTCTATGATGAAAAAGATCTGATCCGGATTGTAAAGCGTTCTTCAGCAATTTTAGGTATATCTGTAGATCAGGACGGTTCTTACGAAATAGCCAGAAGGTCAAGAGGCACTCCAAGAGTCGCTAATAGACTTCTGAAACGTATTCGTGATTACGCCCAAGTTAGAGCCCAGGGAAAAATAACAAAGGATGTAGCTATGGAAGCATTAACCCTCGAAGGTATTGATGAATATGGTTTGGGAGAGACAGACAGAAAACTGTTGAAAGCCATTATTCTGAATTATAAAGGTGGTCCTGTTGGAATAGAAGCGCTTGCTTCAACTCTCCAGATAGAAACCGACGTTTTATTAGATGTGGTTGAACCTTTCCTGCTGAAATCGGGCTTTATAATCAGAACTTCCCATGGAAGAAGGGCTACAGAAAAGGCATACAGCCATCTAAATATTCCTCATAAAGGGGATTTGGGATTATTTGGGGGTGGTAAAGACAAAAGACGTTCGTAGAGAAGCAGGGGTTTGATTAATTAAACCCCCTGCATTGAATAATGACAAATTCAATATCTTAATGCAGAACCAAAACCAGAAGAGAATATAAACATGCGGGAGATGAAGGCGGCAAGGTAACCTGAAAATATGAAGCTCCTCATGCATATATGTTGCGCCAACTGTTATCTCTATCCCCTCAAGAGCCTCTCCGCAAAGGGGATCACTGTTAAAGGTTTGTGGTTTAATCCGAACATTCATCCATATACAGAATACAGGAACCGTCTGGATGCTCTAAAATATCTTCAGGAAATCCGGGGCCTCGACATCGAATACATTGATCGTTATGGACTCAAGGAGTTCCTGAAAGACATTGTGCACAATGAAGACAACCGGTGCACTCTCTGCTATTTCATGAGGCTTGAAGAGACTGCAAAAAATGCAAAAAAAATGGGGCTTGACGGTTTTACCACGACACTTCTTGTTAGTCCATATCAGAGATTTGATAAGATAATTGAAATAGGTAAGGATATGGAAAAGAGACACGCAATATACTTTTATGCGGAAGATTTCAGAACCGGATGGAAGGAAGGCTCAAGGATGTCCCGGGAGTTAGGCTTATACAGACAGAAATATTGCGGCTGCATATATTCGGAAATGGAGAGATACCCGAAAACAGTGAAGAGTAATGAGTAATGAGAAATGAAGTTTACACAGTCTACTCGGTTTACAATGTCAAAAACCTGGTAAACTCAGGAAACTCGGTGAACATTGTAAACTTATTTTGATGGCTGACAGCATTCAATATATAGGTAAATTTCTTATATTCCTCGGTCTTATCGTTGCTGTTGTCGGTGGACTGCTTCTTCTCTCAGGCAAAATACCCTGGATCGGAAGATTGCCCGGCGACATATTGATAGAAAAGAAAAATTTTACCTTTTACTTTCCGCTGGCTACAAGTATTCTTCTCAGTATATTGCTGACTCTTATCTTCTGGCTTCTCGGAAGGAAATAATGTTGATGCTAAGACTTTTGATTCTATGTGCTCTCATGTTGTTGATCGTAAATGGCGCTTTTGCTGATGTCAATATTAAAGTTCTTATTTTGAATGACATTTATACTCAAATTCCTTCAAAGAACGAAAAAATGGAAATACTGGGAAGGCTGAAGGGAGACCTCCTCGTGATGGGTTCCCGTTACTCCGGTAACATAGATGTCTGGAGAAGCAACAAAGGGCTTTATGTAATTAATGAACTCCCACTGGAAGAATATGTGAAGGATGTTGTCATCTCGGAGGTCAGCCCCGATTGGGATGTGGAGGTCCTTAAGGCTCAGGCGGTAATTTCGAGGACTTATGCCCTCTATCACAAAACGACGAATGGTAATTCCATATACCATGTTGCTTCTTCTGTGCTGAATCAGGTCTACAAAGGAAATAACCCCGATGTGAGAGTTTCGGATGCTGTTGAGGCAACCCGCGGCGAGGTATTGACGTTCAATAAAAGATTAATCGAGGCATTTTATCATTCAACTTGTGGTGGAATGACTGAAAATGCTGAAGACGTTTTTGGCAGGAGTTTCCCTTATCTAAGGCCGACCAAATCCGACTGTAACATATCACCATATTCAACGTGGGAAAGACAGATCGAGCTATCTGAAATCGAAAAAGCCGTAAATACTTGCAACTTGAAAGAATTATTAGTAAAATCCTATACGACAACTCACAGGGTCAAACAGATTGATCTGGTCACGGAAGAAGGCGTCATCACTATGAACGCGACAGACTTGAGAAAAGCTCTTGGATGGAGCCGCCTGCCTAGCACGAACTTCTCCATTTCGAAGAACGGAGATTCACTCATATTCACCGGCAAAGGCTACGGTCATGGTATTGGTTTATGCCAGTGGTGTGCGTTAAAATTAGCCCGTGAAGGTAAAAATTATAAAGATATACTTTCACATTTTTATCCCGGCACCACTATCCAACTCTATGAAAGTCTCTGACTTCGACTTCTCCCTTCCACAGCATCTCGTCGCAGAGCGACCGCTCCAGAAGCGCGATCGCTCGCGGTTGCTCGTGCTTCACAGAGATGGCACAATTGAGCATAAAAGGTTCACAGATCTTCCCTCATATCTCGAAGCAGGGGACATGCTGCTTTTAAACAACACGAAAGTTTTTCCCGCAAGGCTGAAGGGAGTGAAAGAGAACGGCGATCCGATGGAAATTCTTCTCATCGAGAAGATTGGAGATGCCTGGGAGATTTTGTCAAAGGGTAAATATACAGGAATCTTGAAATTCTCGGAAGATATTGAAGCTGAAATATATCATGGCAGAAGGGCACGATTCGGTGCTTCCCGGAATGTGATGGAGATTGCCGGGAGGCTGGGTACAATGCCTCTCCCACCATATATCAAACGTCAGCCTGATGAGTTAGATAGAGAGACGTACCAAGCCGTATTTGCAAGTAGGGAGGGCTCCATAGCCGCTCCCACGGCGAGTCTTCATTTCACGGAAGACTTGCTGGATAAGATCAGGCGGAAAGGTGTCATCGTGAGGGAACTCACTCTTCATATTGGAATAGGTACCTTCAAGCCGGTCAGGGCAGAAAATGTGGAAGATCATGTCATGGACAGTGAGTACTTTGAGCTTGATAAAGAGATAGTAAATGAGGTAGGAGCGGTCAAAGCAAGGGGCCGGAGGATATTCGCTGTCGGGACAACCACAACAAGGGCCATAGAGGGTTTTGTGAGTGGAAATTGCCGTGCGACTTCTACAAACGGCAGATTGAGAGGAACAACGGACCTATTCATTTATCCTGGATACTCTTTTAAAGCCATCGATTGTTTGCTGACCAATTTTCATCTTCCCCGTTCTACGCCGCTTATGTTGGCGACAGCCCTTTGCAGCCGTGAGAATATTCAAAGGGCTTACAAAGAAGCCAAAGAAAAACAATATAGATTTCTCTCATATGGTGATGCTATGCTAATATTATGAAAGAAGTTAATTTTAAAGAAAAAACACCCGTCCTGTTTATCAGTAAGTGGTTTATTCTTACATCGATAATAATAACATCTTCGCTTAGTTTTGCCCTGGGCTACCTTGTCGGACGAAACGTCCGTCCTGCTGAACAAGAGACCGCAGCTTTCTCTCAGCCAGTTGTCCAACTGCCAGAAAGCCAAGCCCAGGATAGTGCCTCAGTTGGCCAGCCGGTTCCCGAGACCGAATCCCACGCGGTGAACGAGAATATGCAGGAAATACAGAAATCTGAAGAGGCGGTAAAGAGTTCCCAGACTGAGGTAGCGCGGCAGTCAGTGGAAGTCAAGAGTGTGGCGCCTGGGTCTGACACAAAAGCCAGATCGCATGATGTAAAAAAATATACTGTTCAGGTCGCTGCTTTTAAGGATTTTGCCGAGGCGGAGGCATTGAAAGAAAAACTTCAGGAGAAGGGATATAAGGCTTATGTAAGTCAAGTAGCGACGAGAAAACAGGAGACAATCTATAAAGTCAGAATTGGCGAATTTGCTGCAAGAAAAGATGCTGATATGTTATCAGCAAAACTGAAGAAATCCGAAGGTCTAAAATCCTTCGTGACTTTTAAATAGTGATGGAGGTTTTGCACTGACCCTCGAAATAGAACTTGATATAGAGAAAGAATACAACCTGCTTTACGGCGGGCTCGATAAGAATCTTAAGATTATAGAGGAAGCGTTAGGGATTGTTGCATCCCAGAGGGGCAACAAGATTTTTCTGCAGGGAGACGAAAAATCGGTGGAAAAAGCAGAAAAACTTATCGAGGATATTCGCTCGCTGAGCTCAAGCGGGTTCAGCCTTGGCCCCGATGATATAAAGTATGCCCTGCGTTCCACTTCGCCTTCGGAGGAATCTGTTTCTGTCAGGGATCTCTTTCTGAATAACATCCCCGTCTCTTCAAAGAAGAGATTCATTGTACCCAAGACCGAAACGCAGAGGCAGTATATAGATGCCATTAAGAATTTTGATATCGTGGTCGGTATCGGTCCCGCAGGCACAGGGAAAACGTATCTCGCGATGGCGATGGCCATAAATGCCTTTATGAAAAAAGAGGTAAGCAGGATTGTACTTGCAAGGCCGGCTGTAGAAGCCGGAGAAAAAATCGGCTTCCTGCCGGGGGATATTTATGAAAAGTTCAATCCCTACCTGAGACCGCTCTATGATGCACTGCTGGATATGATGGAAGCAGAAAAGGCCGGAAAACTCATTGAGCGGGGCATCATCGAAATCGCTCCTCTTGCATTCATGAGGGGAAGAACCCTGAACGATTCCTTCATTATTCTGGATGAGGCACAAAACACCACGTCCGAACAGATGAAGATGTACTTGACGCGGCTCGGTTTCAACTCAAAAACCGTCATTACGGGTGATGTAACGCAGATAGACCTGCCACACGGAAAGATATCAGGTCTTATAGAGGCTGAAAAGATACTGAGCCGAATCGAAGGCATCAAGTTCATATATTTTACCGAAAAGGATGTGGTGAGACACAAGCTTGTTCAGGAGATCGTTAAGGCCTACGAGCGATATGAAAGACGAACAGAAGACTGATAAGCCTCACAAGTTAATAAATTCCTTGAAGACTCTTATCTCCGGAAAACCTTCGAAGACCAACGGCTTATTTCAGAAATCCAGTAATAAGGACAGAATAACGAGGGTTCTTTTCGTCATTCTGTGCGGTTTTCTGACGTCCCTGTCAATTCAGGAAAAAATCGAAATAGACAAGGTGATAGGGGGATTCCTGCTATCTATCGTACTCATTTTCATCTTATACAGAGACATTATGCGGTATAAGCCAGCATATACCAAGAAATACAATATGCTGTTGCTTCTCGGGTTGTTGCTCGTTGGCACACTCCTTGCCGGCAGACTATTCGGATACCTCTTCGTAAATCTTTCGAAGGGGCTTGAATATAAAGCACTGGACAGTGCCTTTTTCGGAATACCTATCCCGGCAGGTGCAATGTTTGTATCATTACTGTTTGACTTTCATACGGCAATCACATTTTCTTTCACCGTCAGTCTTCTCACGGGCCTCTGGCTTCACGATCCGGCATTCACTATTTATGCATTTGTCGGAAGTATCACGGCAGCTTTTAGCGTGATGAGATGTAAAAAAAGATCTGACCTTCTCAGGGGGGGAAGTTATGTAATCCTTGCCAATGTGCTTACCGCAATTATTCTTCTTCTCTTCAAGGAGGAAATCCTTACTACAAAGGCACCGCCTTCTATAATGTTCGCTTCCCTCAACGGTATTGCTGTCGCAGCGACGGTATCTCTACTTCTTCCTCTTATTGAATACTCATTCAAGGTTACCACTGACATAAGCCTTCTGGAACTTCTCGATGTCGACCAGCCGATAATGAAGAGTTTGATGGTAACCGCACCCGGCACATACCATCATAGCGTTATAGTCGGAAATCTCGTTGAATCCGCAGCAGAAGTCGTAGGCGCTAATCCACTTCTTGCAAAGGTGACTGCTTATTATCACGACATTGGAAAAATAAAGATGTCTGATTACTTCATCGAGAATCAGAGCGGCTCGATTAGCAAGCACGACAAATTAACTCCACATATGAGCAGTATGATAATTGTCAATCATGTGAAGGAGGGCGTGGAGCTTTCCAGGCAGTACAAATTACCTGAACCCATAATCGATATCATAGAGCAGCATCATGGTACTATGCTTGTCAGTTACTTTTATCAGAAGGCCAGGGAGCAGAAAGAAAATGACATGCCTGTCGAAGAAGACTTTAGATATCCAGGTCCCAAACCGCAAACTCGTGTTGCCGCACTCGTGATGATGGCCGATGCCGTTGAAGCTGCATCAAAGGTCCTGACCGACCCGACTCCCTCAAGAATCGCTTCTCTCGTTGACAGAATAATAAATCACATATTCCTCGATGGTCAGCTCGATGAATGCGAACTCACTCTTAAAGATATCCATGAGGTGAAGAAACGCTTTTCGTATATTCTCAACGGCATTTTTCATAAGCGAATAGACTATCCGGGTTTCGATTTTAAAGATGAAAGTCTACATAAAGAACCAGCAAAGACTCATAAGAATCAATCATCAGAGAATAGAAGGTCTTCTAAAGAAGGCGTTGCGCCTGCTCGGACTTCTCAACGCTGAACTCAGTATCCTCTTTGTCAATGACAGGAGGATGAGAATAATGAACCGCTATTACAGAAATGTGGACAGACCCACAGATGTCCTATCTTTCCCGCAGGAGGACAACCCCCTCTTACGCCCCTTTGGAAAAAACACTCCCACCCCCCCCTTTGGAAAAGACACTCCCCTTCCCCCCTTTTCTAAAGGGGGGCGAGGGGGGATTATTGCTAAAGGGAAGGGGGGAGAAACTGCGCGCTTACAGGATGTAGTCCTCGGCGATATAGTCATCAATCTACATAAAGCAAGAAGACAGGCTATAGAACATTGTTTGACACTAAACGAAGAGCTCAAAAGACTCTTGATCCACGGCCTCCTTCATCTCACTGGCTATGGTCACGAAAAGGGAGGATATGATGAGGAGAAGATGAGAAGAAAGGAAAGACAACTACTGGCAAGAATTTCTTGAGCAACAAATTGAAAAAGCTCACGGGGCCAACGAAGCAGCATCCGGCCTTTAAAACACACATAAACGGTCCTTTTCCGAGTTACTAAGTAGTTCATAAGTTAGGCATCATTATTGAAAAATCTCCCCTTCCCCCTCTTTATCAAAGAGGGGTACATTACCTCCCTTTGGCAAAGGGAGGATAGGAGGGATTTTATAATTAATGTCTTCATACTCATGATCTTATTAATATAAACGCATCGAATAAAGTGTCATTGCAAGGAGCTAAGTGACGAAGAAACCCAAAGACAAGATTGCCACGCCCTTCGGGCTCGCAATGACAATGTAAAAGTATTTATCGCGTTATCTATAGTAACATCACTTTGGGAATTGTAGGAAGTTTTCATATAATGCTTTAATTCTCAGGCACCAAATAAAAGTGCCGACCTTAAGGCAAATTGCCCAACTGAAGGGCATTATGCCCGACTCACGGCTTTCCTGCGACGACTAAATTTCAATAAAATTGATGATTTTCGAATCGGCATGATACTTGCTCCTCTCAGGTCTGGCAAGAGGATAATTAAAATCCTAAATCCATATGAAGATATCGAGAGAAGGGGAGTTGCTATGCAATACGTTTTCACATGTCCTGCACAAGGCTGCGATTTTTCAGTTAAGGTCGAGAACGGAAAATCCTGATTAGGCTGTTGAAAAAATTATGGAACTAAGTCTATTTCATGGTGACCATACCCATCCAGATACGACATTAATGACGCCAGGAAAAATAAAAGTTTTGATTGAAGCAAGTTCTACGGGGGAATAAAAATTATGAAAAAATTGGCTTTATCGTCAA
>JBFLXE010000020.1:0-26725 GCA_040757455.1 Nitrospirota bacterium | reverse complement strand
AAACTGCTTTGAGGTGATTGCTGCATTCCCATCATGTCTCTCTTCTCCTCATATTGTGATGAATGCAGCATTATAAACTTATTCAATTTTTTGTTCTACGATTATTTGGGCAACAGCCTGTTGACATCTCACTTTCTTTTTCTCGAAATCCAGTTCTATCACTTTGTATTGTTGACCCCAGTGAAGATATATAGACCCGGGGAATGCCTCTCTATAAACCCTGGCACCACTCAGTTCACCGATCGCCTTTCCTTCTTCATTAAAAATGACAAATGGTTCGCCTATTGCTCTGATCCCTACTTCCCTTTGAGGCCTTCTTATTCTGGAAAACCAGATATCACCTTTCTTACCAGGATTTAAAATCCTCTGATCAACGAGCTCATCGATTAACGGGCGAATTTTTTTAATGTCATAAACACTGTCCTCTGCCCTCAAATATACTTCTGAACAGGCGCAGGGAATATGTTTTTTGAGTATGTTCCTGTTCTGGGGATCTATAACTGCTGCTTCGCTGGTCTTCTCAAAAAATTTTTCTGGATGACGCATGAAATACTGGTCAAGGGCATCCTGTATTGCGATTAACACGATAAGTGACTCCTGTCCATGTCTGCCTACGCGGCCTGCTCTTTGCCACGTACTAGAAACAGAGCCCGGATATCCGCAGAGTATGCAGCAGTCAAGTCCGCCTATATCTACTCCTAATTCAAGGGCACTCGTTGAAACGACTCCAAGGAGATCCCCGCTGAAGAGTTTTCGTTCGATTTCTCGCCTTTCTCCGGGAAGAAATCCCGCCCGATATGGGCTGATCTTATACTTCAACTCCGGTGCATGACTTACTGTCCACGTGTATATAAGCTCTGTTATTTTTCTGGCCTTTGTGAAAACTATTGTCCGGAGACCAGCCCTGAGACTGCTCACGAAGAGTCTTGTTGTCTCAGTGTAGGGACTTTCCACAGGATTGATGAAGATGAAATGTTTTCCTGCCCGTGGTGCGCCACTCCGATCAATCACCCTAAAAGGAATGCCCGTAAGCTCCTCTGCAAGTTGTGCTGGATTTGCGATGGTTGCAGAAGCAGCAATAAACTGGGGATCTGACCCCCAATACTTGCATACCCTCCTGAGTCTTCTTATGACATTGGAGACGTGAGAACCGAATACCCCTCTGTAAGTATGTATCTCATCAATAACTATATATTTTAAATTTTTGAAGAGTAATGCCCATTTCTCATGATAAGGATTGATCGCAAGGTGAAGCATGTCCGGATTTGTGAAGATTACACTTGGGATGACGTCCCTTATCTTCTTCCTCCTGTAAGGCGAGGTATCGCCATCATAAACCTCGGCAAATCTGCTAATTATTTTTTCTCTTGGCGGGTCAGGCTCAGCATGGGAAAAGGAATGCAAAAGTTCTGGCGCGGGAAAGACGCCGACTGAAACGTGGTCATGGAGTTCACGAAGATTCCTTAATTGATCCTGCTCCAGCCCCTTCAGAGGAAATATATATAAGGCTCTGGCATCAGTATTCTCCAGCAGTGACTCAAGAACGGGAATATTGTAAATGAGGCTCTTACCACTTGCCGTCGGCGTCATGACGATCACATTATGTCTTTGCCTTATGAGGCGGATAGCCTCGACCTGGTGACTGTAAAAAAGTTCAATGCCCTGTTCCCGAAGTGTATTCTTTAGCAGACCGGACAGGTCAAGTCTCTTAAATACCGGTCTTAACGGAGGAATATACCTATACTCCACAATCTGCGATCCGAGAATTCTGTCGCGCCTGATCAAGTCAATGAACTTTGTTATTGACATTGGATAAACTTCAAATTAAAATTTAGCAAATGAGAAATAAAGTATTGCTGGTTGACGATTCGCAAATTGTTCAACAGATGTACAAGAACAAACTTACACTGGAACAGTTTAACGTAATCACCGCAGACAACGGGATGGAAGCAATAAAGATGCTCTCCACTGAAGTTCCTGATATCATATTGCTTGATCTTATGATGCCGGTGATGGACGGCTATAAGGTTTTGCAGGTGGTGAAGACAGACCCCAGGCTCTCCCACTTACCTGTTGTGGTCTTTTCTGCCAAAGGCCAATCCGAGGAGGTTGAGAAAGCTCTGAGCCTTGGAGCTGCCGGTTTTATCGTGAAGGCAACTACCAGGCCGAACGAGGTTGTCGAGCAGATAAAGAAAATAGTCAGCCAGAAACCGGCGGTACAAGAGATTGCACGCTATGTTGTGGAAATCAAAAGGGATGCTCATGACGCGCAGAAACTCATATCAGATTTTGGTCTCAACGATCTGAAATGCGATAAATGTCAATCATCTCTTCTTCTCGACCTGATCTCGGATTTTTCGCACGAAGAGACTTGGTTTAGTGGGAGGTTTTTTTGTCCGCAATGCAAGTCGGCTACGAAATGAAGCTGTTCACGAGCCTGATCAGGTCCTGCGTTTGAATTGGCTTCGTGAGATAGGCGTTCGCGCCTATCGCGAGTGCTTTGTTCTTGTCCTCTTCAGCTCCCTCTGTCGTGATCATGATGATGGGAATATTTTTGTAAAAAGGATTATTCTTCACAAGGCTTACTAACTTCAGGCCATCCATAATAGGCATATTGATGTCAGCAAGTATAATATCTATTTTTTCCGAGGACAATTTCTTCAAGGCATCGACACCGTCCGTTGCCTCGATGATCCTTGATTCCGGGACTCTTTTCATGGCAAAACTTATCAGCTGTCTCATTGTGGGTGAATCTTCGACAATAAGAATAGTCGGCATATGGCCTCCTCCGCTCTCTATTTTTTTGGTTTTTCCTTCAGAAGGTCAAGGAAGCTCTGGATAGTAGTGAGTTTCCTCTCTGACTGTGTGTAAAGCCTCGAAGAAAAGATGGCTGTCGCAGCATGTCCCGCAAGTAAATTGAACAATTCATAATCAACATTGGTGAACGATTTCTTCTGTATAAAGAGCGAATAGATCGCTATCACGCCGATCACGTGTTCCTTTATCTTAAGCGGAATGCATACGACAGGTGCAGTAATATCTACCGTGGCAGTATACTGTAGGTTTTCTGAGAAATGGCTTTCACCCGCCCTTGCCACACTTCCAACAGTGCCCGCCCCGAGTTTTATCTTTGGCAGTTCACCGAGGAGTAAACCCTCTGCGGCAACAGGCAAAAGTTCGTTAGCCCTATCATCTATCAGGAAGATTGCAAATTTTTCTGCACCGACCAGATTGATAATTATCTCAAGGACTATTCTCAGAACCTCGTTGAAATCAAGTGTCGAATGAAGCTGATAACTTGCCACATAAAGGTTCGCGAGATTATTGTTTTCCGCCTCCACCTCCACGTATTTCGACGCAAAGTCCTTGTTTTCTTCCTCAACTTTTCTGTATCTTTCCAGAAGAGAGGTGAGTTCGTCTTCGAGCATTCTTAATCTCTCCTCATATATTCTCGTTCTCTCTTCATCCCCCGACTTATCCAGAGCCTCTTCAAGCTGCGCTATCCTGAACCTCAGTCTTTCGTTTTCTTTGATCAAATCCTTCGTGAATTCTTCGCCTTTTTTGAATATCTGAAGAAACTCGTCTGCTTTTTTTGTTAAACTGAACTCTTTTTCCATGAACCCTCCAGGTTTCTCTCGACGCTTACAATCTTTATGATCTCAGCGGGTATCTCGGAAATAGGTAAAACCCTGTTGGCAGCGCCCGCCTTTATCACTTCTGAAGGCATGCCATAAACAACAGCAGTCTCCTCTGATTCCACTATAGTATACCCGCCTCTCTGCTTAATTTCCAGCATTCCGAGTTTTCCATCACTGCCCATGCCCGTCAGGATTACGCCCATGGCGCTGCCTCCACAAATGTCTGCCAGGGATGCCATCATCATATCGACAGAGGGGACGTATTTATCCATATTTTGGGGCTCTTTTAGAGTGGCGACAATTCTTCGCCCTTTTTTTCTGAAAATCATATGATAGCCGCCGGGACAGATAAGAACAGTCCCCTTCACCAGTTCGTCTCCTTCGCATGCTTCCTTCACATGTATCTTCGAGATACCATTAAGTCTTTCGGCGAAGGAAGAAGTAAACCCTCTCGGCATATGCTGGCTTATTGCAATGCCCGCTGGAAAATCAGACGGCAGTCGTGACAATATTATCTTCAGAGCAGTGGGCCCACCTGTCGATGACCCTATAGCCACGGCTTCAACGGCCTCTGAAGGCTTGTCGGAAAAAATGCCCCGTTTTTCTTTCTTCTCGGATAATTCCAGATTTCTACTAAGTCTGTCGATGCGAAGACTTTTTACTCCTTTTACCTTCCTCAAGAGATCTTTTTCCATCCTCTGCAAGTCTGCCTGCGTTGATCGTGAGGGCTTCGCTATAAAATCTGCAGCGCCGAGTTCGAGCGCTTTGAAGACCGTCTTCGAATCTGAAGTGGAGCTGATGATTATTACTGGTATAGGATTTTTTTTCATTAACCATCTGAGAAAACTAAACCCGTTCATCTCGGGCATTTCGAGATCAAGGGTAACTATGTCAGGTTTTAACTTCAGCATTTTTGCCATTGCATCGATTCCGTCAGAGGAGACCCCGACAACATCTATCTCAGTATCCTTTTCGAGGATCCTTCTGATGGTTTGCCTGCTGTGGGCAGAGTCATCTATGACTAAAACTCTAATGGTAGGCATCTATATGTGCCCCCTTCCTGATCGGTTTCTGGTAAACCATATCGTGTTTTAAATGACGGAGGGAAAAAGCCGTCGTGAGATTGATAAGAGACTCGGCATGACCCAACAGTAAATACCCGCCTTCGGCGAGTCTTTCATAGAACATGTCCACGACCTTTCTTCTTGATTGTTGATCGAAGTATATCAGCACGTTCCTGCAGAATATAACGTCCATTGTCCCGATGAGCTTTGTTTTAAATGGGTCAAGAAGATTAAGGTGACAGAAATTCACACACTGTTTTACGCTATCTGATATTCTGAAAAGGTGTTCCTCTTCCCTGAAATATTTCTTCAAAAAATATGGCTCCGTCGTCCTGAAGGAGTTTTTCTTGTAAAGCCCGCTGCGGGCTACTTGAAGGACTCTCTGGCTTATGTCACTTCCGAGAATTTCGATGTCCCAGCCCTGGAAATATCCTGACTCCATAACAAGCATCGCTATCGTATAAGGTTCTTCGCCCGTGGAACATCCGGCAGACCATATCCTCAATTTTCTTGTCGCTTTGTTTGTTTCCTTTAAGTCACACAAAATTTCTTCGCTGAATGCATTCAATTGATTCTGTTCCCGGAAGAAATAGGTTTCGTTCACTGTAAGGACATCTATGATTGATGCGAGTTCTTCGTCCCTGTTTTTATCATAAAGCAGATATCTGAAAAAGTCCCTGAAAGTATTGAAGTGATGACTTTTAACTCTTCGAGAAAGTCTCTTCTCAACGAGATATCTGGAGTCATCATCGAAATAAATACCACAGTAATCCCTTATCAAATCTCTCAGGAGTCTGAAAACGTCTTCCTGAAGAGGGATGATCTCTTCCTTTTCGAACATTATTTAAGTCCCGCTATTTTCCTTTCTATGACGCATTCTAATTTACGTAGCGTCTAAGGGGTATCTCTAAGGACGTCCATCACCGTCTGTTTAACGATGATATCTTCTTCTGTATCGAGTAATCTCTCGAGTTCCTTTCGGATATAACCCTTTGCCCTTCTTCCCAAAACTTCCACAGCAGCCATTCTCGTGGCCCAGTCACTATCCTTCAAAAAGGGAACTATTTCATCTTCAGCATCTTCGAATGATGCAAGTGCTCTGATTGTTGTTCTCACTATTTCTGCGTCTTTATTAGTGAGCATTTTTAACAGGGCAGAGCGGGCCTCCGAACTGCCTATTTTGCTAAGGGATTCTATCGCTGTGGCAACAACAAAGCCATTTTTATCGGAAAGTGAAGCGATGAGCGGCTTGACTGTCCTCGGGTCTTGTAGCATGGCAAAGGCTTTCGACACGGCGACCCTGACCGAATCGTCGATGTCAGACGTGAGAACTGAAAGGGCTTCGAAGACCCCTTCCCCCTTGATTTGACCGAGGCTGAGTGCCGCGGAGGCACGTATGTGTGGATCCTCATCGGTAAGGGCAAGGATTAGAAACCTGATGGACTCTTCCGTTTTTAGCATCGAAAATGCCTCAACGCACACCTTTCGAACGGATACTACTTCATCCTTGAGGGCAAAGCCAAGCGCAGGAATCGCTTCAACCGCGCCAATCCTGCCGAGGATTGCAGCTGCGTTTTTTCTTATTTTAGGGTTGCCATCACGAAGCAGTGATATGAATTCGTGGACCGAAAGCCATGAACCCATGCGCGAAAGTGCTCTGACTGCGGCCTCCTGGACATCTTCATACGGATCATCGAGAAGTTTCTTTATTTGCTCTATTGACCCGAGGTCGCCAATTTTAGAGAGCGCGACTGCGGCGAGGGCGCGCGTGTGCCCGTCCTCATCGTAAAGCAGACTCTCGAAAACAGGAGCATAGACAAGAGACCCTATTATGTCGGCAACTCCACATATGAATCTTTTCTGATAGACGTTGTCTGTTTTGAAGAGTTTCAGCAAGGATTCCGGCCTATCTCTGCCAATGAAGACAAACGCTCTTTTGACATCATCTTCAAAATTTTCCTCCTGTGATATTTCGAGGAGTGGATTATAGGCCCTCTCATCCTTGAGAAGACCCAGCATGAGTATCGCCGACATTCTTACTCCAGGCTTTTTAGACCATATATGGGTTGTCAGAATATCAAATATCTCGTCACCCACAGACTTCTTTATCTCATCGGTTATGAAATCCTCATTCACACCTCTACGGTAAAACCTCTCCAGCGACATGAGAACCTCTTGCTGTATCGTTTTTGATGAATCTTTGATAAAAGGCACAACAAATTTCAGGGTTTCCGGTTCCCCGATCATGCTGAGTGACTTGAGGGCTGGTATTCTCAGTGTTTTACTCTCCAGTGCTTTAAGCAAGGCGGGAATTGCCCTTTTATCGCCGATCCTGCCTAACGCATCGGCAGCCGGATAGGCAGTCCAGATATCATCGGCCTCGATGATCCTAATCAGGGCATCAACCACCGAGGCTTCTTTGATTTTTCCTATATGCTCAATTGCTGTAGCCCTCACGTTCTCATCGGCATCGCTTAAGGCGTCCAGCATGAGGGGTGACGATCTTTCGTCGCTGAATCCTCCGAGAACATCGATGATGAACTTTCTCACATCGCGGTTATGGGTTTTGAATGCTTTAATCAAAAAAGGGGTCACTTTTCTATTGAGTCTCACAAGAGCTTCGATTGCAGCATTTCTGGCGCCTGCATTATCATCACAGTAGAGAAGCTGAATCAAGCCGTCTATGTATGAATCAAGAGGATACTCAAGAAGGATGTCCGTCGCAGTATTTCTGACACGCCAGCTTGGATCTCCCATTGCGCTCAGAAGCAACTTTATATAAGAGAAATGGGGCTTTCCTTTGATACCTTCGAGCGCTTCTCTTCTTACTTCGACATCGTCATCCCTGAGAAGTCTTTCCAGATCCTGCATTTTCTTCAAGAACTCCTTCCGAATCCTTCAAAATTATTTTCTCCTCCGATGTGAGCAGGTCGTCAATATTAAGAAGGATGATTATTCGCTCATCCTTCTTTCCGAGACCTGTGAGATATTTCCTTTTTAAGCCCTTAAATATCATCGGCGGGCTTGTTATTTCTTCTCCGGAAAGTGAAATGAGTTCCCGGATATTCTCTACGAGGAGAGCGATTTTTTCGCTATCGTATTTGACTATCATTATTCGCTCCTCCTGGGTGGTTGCTTGAACTCCGAACCTTTTCCTCAGATCAAGAAGCGGTATCACTTCTCCTCTAACATTGATAACACCTGAAAGAAATTGAGGGAGTTCGGGTATCGAATACACCCTCTGAGGACTGAGAATCTCAACAACACGGTATACCTCAACCCCGAAATTTTCCTCACCTATATTAAAAACAACGAATTTCGTACTCTCTCTATTCATTTATTACCTGATTCGTTAATTTTTAGATCATGCCTATTTTTGACATCATGCCCTTCACGATGGCGTAATCCTCATCCGAGGCTTCTTCAAAAGATGTATACCGGGAATAAATAGAGCGGAGAATCGCAGAACCCTCATGGCTTGCATTGGTCAATTCGACAAGGACAGACTTGATCAGCAACTTTTCCTTTTCTGAGATGTTCTTATTCGCGCATATGACGGACCCTGGCAGGTCTTCCGAGATTTTGATAGTCCTGAGAGTGGCGTCTCTGAACCCATTCACTGCACTCAACGACAAACCGCCCGCGTCAAAGCGGCCCTGGGCAACGGCATTTACTATTTCTTCATCAGAGCTGAGATATTCGTAATAGAGTAAATCCTTCAGGTCTATTCCTGACTCAAGAAGCATAACCCTGGGTGCTACATAATGAGACAGCGAGTGCGGATCGCCAAAGGCAAAAGAATGTCCTTTCAATGCCTTCAGCGTTTCAATTCCGCCATTTGCTCTCGTGATAACGGCAGACCGATAGGTCGGCTTCCCGTCTACAAGAGTTCTCGCGAGTGCCTCAACACCGAATTTCTTGTTTGCCTCTGCATACGAAGTAGGGGTCATGAAACAGATTTGAGTGACACCAGTACCGATATCCGCGATTGCACCCTTGTAATCAGACGCCACCCTTAGTTCCATCTTCTTGCCGGTTTTATTCGCGAGGTATTCAACGAGTGGTTTGAATTTCTCTTGCATCTCCGAAGGTGACACCCTGAAAGGTTCGATGCCGAAGTTTATCATATCCATGGTTGTTGTGCCGCTTTCTCCTGGCAGTTTTATTGCCCTTAATTCTGTTGACACGACTTCGTAATTTCTGAATAAACCTTCCAGGGATTGATTAATATCAGAAATGGCATCGATAGTCTTCTTGGGTACCTCTCTTATCTTTTCAATAGAGGCGAATATCTGCCCGGACCCTGCTCCCTGTTCATAGACTGCCTTTGCAATCTGACGGCTTTTCTCTGAGACAAGATCTATTGACTCGGATATCTGTTTTATGTTTATCAGCTGTTCGGCCGTCGCAGACTTCACATGATTAGATACATCCCTCATTTTTTCCGTTGCCTTTGTGATCAGTCGTGCGCCTTTGCTCTGTTCGGTGGTCGCCTTGGCTACCTGAGCGACCATATTTTTTACCTTTTCCATTGAATCTGAAACGATTTTTGTTGTCTTTGCCTGTTCCGCTGTCGAACGCTCGATAGCAAGGGACATTTCTGCAGACTGTCTGGAACTCTCGACTATTTTCTTGAGAGCATCACCCGCGTAGCTGGCAACCTTTAATCCCTCCTCAACAGACGCAAGGCCCTCGTCCATGGCAGATGTGGCAGCCTTTACTTCCTGCTGCACAGACTGAATGAGCTCGGCTATTTCACGCGTAGAAAGAGACGTCCTTTCAGCAAGATCTTTTATTTCATCAGCAACAACTGAAAAACTCCTGCCGTGTTCCCCCGCCTGCGCCGCAAGAATAGCCGCATTCAGGGCAAGGAGAGTGGTCTGGTCTGTGATCTCATCAATAACATTTAGAATCTTGCCGATTTCCTGGGATCTACCGCTTAGCCTCTTCATGAAAGTGGCCGTCTTTTCGAAGGATGTCTTGATATTCTGAATACCTTCCACAGTCTTTTCAACTGATGTCAGCCCGAAAGTGGATGCATCAATTTTTACTTTTTCTGAGAGCTTTGCCGATTCCTTTGCACTCTGTTCGACCTCTTTAATAGAGGAGAAGATCTCTTCTGTTGCAGTCAAGGTCTCTTCGGAGGCTGCAGAAAGTTCCTCTGCTTTGTCAGCGACCTCCTTTATTGTTGCGGATAATTCTTCGATGGAGGCTGATGTGGAATCGACTGTGCCGGAAAGCTCCTGCGCGCTGTTGGCAACCTGGCTGATGCTCGTGACCATTTCCTCCAGAGATACAGCTTTTTCTTCTGTAACTGTTGCAAGGCTCTCTGTGCTCTGCGTGATTTCGATGGATGCGGAGTTCATCTGTTCGAGAGAACTCGCTATATTGGCAACGGCTTCAGATTCAAGCCTTGAATTTTCTGAGACATTTTTTAACTGTGTTTCGACCTTTATGGCGACTTCCGATACGCGGCCTGACTCGTTCTTCACTCTGCGAAAAATGCTGGCAATCGAATGCAGTGATTCGTTGAAAGCCTTTCCAAGCCTACCTATTTCGTCATCTGACTGGATATCTACTCGTGAAGTGAGATCCCGGTCTGCCATTGATTTTATAGCTTTTTCTATAGATTGCATGGGCAATATTATGAATTTCCGTATTATGGAACGAGTCACAAAAGCAATTATAAAAATGCCCAGCACGAGCACCACGACTCTAAATCGCAGATCCATATGGCTGAAAATTACAAAAAGATAGGCCCAGAGTACGCCCGCTGCTAATAACAGTGTAATAAAGGCCATGCACTTGAATTCGAAGCTCTTTTTATTCATGATCTCACGATCCTCTGTAACATGTTTGTCGCTAAGTCATTTTTATATTTATGGCTTCTTCCATATTAACGAGAGAGATAAATCGCCTGTCCATTACTGCCACGCCTTCTATAAATTTTAGTTCCGTCTCTCTAAGATGTGATGGCGGTGGCAGAATCTCTGTCTTTCTGATACGCAACACACCAATAACCTTATCAACTATGGCGCCGATGGGTCCTCCTGCTCCTTTAAGGATGAGTATCTTGCCTCCCCGGTCGATGTTGGAAGCTTTGTCAGTAAGGCAGAGTTTAAGTTTAAGATCTATCACCGGGATAACCTTTCCTCTGAGAGATGTGATGCCGGCGACATAATCCGGTGCTTTCGGGACCCGTGTTATTCTTTGATATTTCAGTATCTCCTCGAGTTGTGAGACCCTGAAGGCAAACTCCTCTCTCAAGAGACCGAAGGACAGTATCTCGACAATCTCCTCGGCTTCACCCTGTTCGACCTTAACCTCTATATTGGCTATTCCCGAATTATGGCTCTTCTCTTCGGTCGCCTCTGCACCCGATGGATAACCCTCATGCTTCGTCTCGGCCTCAGAAGGCAGGATAATTTCTTCGGATTCTTTCGAGCCTGAAGACATTTCATCCCGTGCCGGCGCAATAATGTGTTGCTCTTCCGTCTGAGCGTTAACCCGGCGAACGTCAGGTTCGGACAGCTTCTTTTTCTTCCTAATTTTCGCGATATCCATTCAGACCCAATTCTCTCGCTGCCTCATTGATGAGGCATTCATCTATTACCCTCTGTTCCTTACCAAAGCCGTCAAGAAGTGCAGTGGTAGCTAGGCTGTTTATTAGTCGCGGTATCCCACCTGAAAAATGATAGAGCCTCCTCAAAGCGCCTTCTGTGAAGATAGGTTCCTGGAGACCCGAAACCCTGAGTCTGTGTTCGACATAATCTTTCATCTCAGCTTCTTCCAATGGACCGAGGTGGTAGAAGAGACCGATCCTCTGCCTTAGGGGTAGATAAGCCTTGTGCCTGAGTCTTCTATTCAGATCAGTCTGCCCGACGAGTATGAGGCTGAGCAGATTAGCCGTGTCGAGCTGAAAATTTGTGAGGAGCCTGATTTCCTCAAAAGTTTCCTTATCAGGTATGAGTTGAGCCTCATCGATGATGATCACCGGAGTCATACCGTCCTGGTAATCCCTGAAGACTCTTTCATAGAGAGCATCAAGAAGACTATCCTTGAGATTATGGGGGACTTCCATATCGAATCGTTTTGCAATCGTTCTCAGAAACTGAAGAGGCGTAAGGCGGGGATTTATTATTATTATCACCCTGTACCTCTCGCCCAGGGATTCGAGGAGCACCCTCGTTAAAGTGGTCTTGCCACTGCCGACTTCTCCGGTTAGGAGGATGAATTCTCTTTCCTCAACGGCATATTGTAATCTCGCCAGCGCCTCTTCATGTTTCTTGCTCAGGAAAAGAAAGCGTGGATCCGGCGTCTTGCTAAAAGGTTTCTGCTTCAGTCCGTAAAAATCTTCATACATGCAGCATGCCTTCCTGTTTCATCAGAGATTTTTCTATAATCGATTCGACATCCAGGACAAGTACTAATTCATGCCTCCCAATTTCTGCAGCGCCTGCAAAGCCGCTCAATCCCTTGAAGTAATCACCGAGCGACTTTATCACGATTTCCTGTTGTTCAAGAATTCCGTCAACGAGAAGACCCAGTCTCCTTTTACTGAATCCGACGACAACGATAAATGAAATGTCCTGAAGGTTGCCCTCAAGATTGAACATTTTCGCGAGGCTTATGATGGGCAGCATTTCTCCACGCAAATAGTAGACGTCTCTCCATTCGATCGTCTGTATATCTTTTTGTTCGACAGCCACTGTTTCAGAGATGGCTGTCAGGGGAACGGCAAATTTTTCCTCCCCTACGTTCACAAGGAGAGCCTTTATTATTGCCAGAGTAATCGGAAGAGTGAGTGTGAAGGTCGTTTCTTGACTATTATCCATGGATACATCAATAAAACCTCCGAGCGAGGAAAGCTTCTCCTTGGCGATGTCCAGACCTACACCTCTTCCGGATATCTCGCTTGCGAAATCTTTAGTACTGAAACCGGGAACAAAGATGAAATTGATCAATTCTCTTTCTTCCATCTCAGCATCGGGTTCGAGAAGACCTTTCTCCACCGCTTTCTTTCTTACTTTTCCGAGATCAATGCCCCTCCCGTCATCCGTGACTTCTATGACAATATAGTTCCCTCTCTGGTAGGCTTTCAGCACGATGCTACCCTGTTCCCTTTTGCCCTTTGCGATCCTTTCACTGACAGGCTCTATGCCGTGGTCAATAGAATTTCTTACGAGATGCATGAGTGGATCGACGATCTCTTCAGCCAGCGACTTATCGAGTTCCGTATCTTCACCATAAAGTGAGATTTCAATCTCTTTGCCCATCTCCCTCGAATATCGCCTTATGACTTGTGCAAGCCTGGAAAAAATCTGGCCAATGGGGACCATTCTTATCGCAAGCACATCGTCCTGCAACTCTGAGAGTTTTCTTTCAAGCGTCTGAGAGATCTTGTTGATATCCCGGATGAAGGGAGAATTTGCATGTACTTCGGATACCTCCTGTCCGATCCTCCTGACCGCATCCTTTGCGAGTGTCAGCTCGCCAATTGTGTTCAATATCCTGTCAAGTTTGTCGATATCCACCCTGACTGTCGCAGTGGAACTCTTCAAAGAAAGCTCGGTCTTTTTGGATACCTGTACTTCCGGTTGTTTAGGCTTGATGAGTTCCTTTATGTCGCCTCCAATATCCCTCTGAAGATCCGCCAACTGCTTGCCGGTGGCAAACATAAGATTGAAGCCGATCGAACCATCAGGTACGTTTGAGGAAACCGGAAGAGTAGAAATCAGTTCACCCGCTGTCTTTATAATCTTGGTGAGGTTTCCAAGAGAAGTATCAAAAGTAGAAAGTTCGAACATGGCTTTGAGAAGATAAATGCCATTACCTTTTTTTATATTATCTCTTAGTCTGTATTCCTCATATTCTGAGAGGACTTTTAAGATTGAGTCATCAATAAGTCCCTTGATATCGGGACCTGTCTCGATCTCCTTCAGGGACTCTCTGTATGCCTTTATCTCCGATATATGTTCCCGCAGATCGTATTCCTTATCCTCTTTTATGCCGTCAATCGCCATATTCAGGATGTCAAGATTCCTGAAAAGGAAAGTGACGACATCTTCGGTCACATTTATTTTCCCAAGTCTTATGTCATCCAGCAGGGATTCGAGGGAATGGCTTAGATCAGTCATGCTCTGGCTGCCAAATAAACCTGAAAGTCCCTTAAGAGTATGAATTGATCGGAAGAATGCATTGACGATGTCTGGATTTAAGGACGATTGATACGTTTCCTGGATTTCTAAGAGCAGCTGCCTGCATTCGAACAAGAGATCTTCGGCCTCGGCAACGAATTCCTTTTTAGAGGCTTTCATTTATTGATTGCCTGTTTTATGGCTTCCTGAAGTTCGTTGGCCCGGAACGGCTTGGTGATATAAGCCATTGCTCCGAGCTCTATTCCTTTCCTTCTGTCATCTTCGCTCCTTTCGGTGCTTACAATGATCAAAGGAATGTGAGTGTAACGGGGATTATTCTTGATGAAATTAATCAATTCGAGGCCGTTTATGTCGGGCATATTGACATCTGTTATGACGAGACTGAATTCCCGTGACGGCAGGGCCTTTAATGCTTCGAAGCCGGAGCTTGCTTCAACCGTGGTGAAGTCTCCCATTTCGTCAATTACGGCCTTAATGAGAGCCCTCGTGGTTGTTGAATCTTCAACTATAAGGATAGATTTTTCTGCTCCTTCCTTATGCATCTGATTCAATTTTAGCAGATTAGTTTTAAAAAAAACATTAGAATTCGGATCTTTTTTCCATTTCCTTCAACCTTCTCTGGAGCAAAGATTTCTCGAGGGCGAGACCTGCCTGATCGACAAATATTTCAAGCCCGGCTGTTTCCCCTACCTCTTCAGCCGTGGACAGATTATCACAATAAAGAAGTGCCACAACTTTTCCCTCCGCGATTATAGGGAAGAATGCAGACTCGACGGGCCAGCTGCCTCCGATTTCATTAATCATCGCCTCCGTTGCCTTATCCTTCACTATGGCTCCTTTGTAAGGTTGCTTTTCCATAATGATATTCTTAAGAAAGCCGCTTTCGTCGTAAAGCACGGTTATTTCTCTTATCCTTTCATCGGGCTTCTCTATCTCCAGACCGAACTGACCCAAGCCGACCAGCTCTTTTTCTCCGACCATGAAAAGAATACCCCTCTGGAATATATCACTTGCGAACCTGAGTATCAACAGAGTGATCTCGGAAGTCGAGTTTGGAAATCTCAATTCCTGCGTCAGTGCCTTCAAAGAGGCGATATCCTTCCTTTCGGTCTGCGGCTGCGATCCCCAGTCTTCTTCCCACCCTTTCTCTGACTCCTCAAGATCAGTTAGGTCTCCCATAATAACCCCTTCTGTCCGGGAAGATTCGTCATGCACTCTTGCTCCCTCCATCAAGAGATATTCAGGGCTCATCCCGCGGGAAAGTTCCCAACCAAGTTCCGCGAGGCTGACCTTACCATGAGGGTCCAGATCGTCAAGTTCGAACTGGAAAAAGCCCTCCTGCCAGACAAGAAGCTGATAAATAACCTTTTCTATTCTCTTCCTTACCACCTTCTCTATTGTCTCTCTGTTAACAGAACCAAGTTCGAGCAGGATTTCAGGTGTGCTCTTGGCCGGCAGTCTTTTCCTAACTTCCAGTGCAAGATTAAAAATCGTATCTCTGATAACTCCCGCGCGGAGCAGATCTTCAGCGAGGGTAGTCTCGATATCGTCTGTTTCGGCCCTTACCACAAGGCCGTTCTTGAAAACAACCATCGCGTTTCCGTGGCTGCCCCAAAGTATAAGAGTACCTGTTTTTTTCCCGATGCTGAGTATCTGGAAGATGTCAGCGAGGGCGAGGTCTTCAAGCCTTCCGACAAGGCTCATATATATTCAGGGCTCCTGCAATTCATTCAAAATACTACTGGAGTATATCAAGTAGATTCGGCAAGTGTCAACGAAAGTTCATAAAAGATAAGTATTGAATGCGATTCCTCACAAATATAATGACAACTTTATTTTTAGGCGAGGATCTTTTTTGAATTTAGCATAAAGTAAATTTTTTTCTAAAATGTTATAATTCCCGTGAACTGAATCTCGACTCAAATTTCTGTTGCTTGCTTGAAATAATTTAGCAAATTTAAACAAAGAAAGATGGCGAAAGCGAAAATCCTCCTCGTAGAGGACGACAAACTTCAGGCGGATGTTACAAAGGAATATTTAGAAGCCAGCGGATATGAAGTCGTCTGGGTTCAGGATGGCAAGTCCGCCATAAAGGCAGCCAAAACGCAACCTATCGAATTGATTCTGCTTGACCTCATTCTTCCCGATCTTGACGGAAACGAAGTAGCGCGATGGCTAAAGCTTAATGAAGATACCAAGGGGATTCCGATAATCATTCTGACTGTCAAGAGTTCAACGAAGGATAAGGTTACATCTCTCGAGTCAGGCGCGGATGACTTTCTTCCAAAGCCGTACAATGAGATCGAGCTGAACGCAAGGATATATGCGTGTTTGCGAACAAAGGCACTGCGCGACGAATTAAGGGAGAAGAATCGCCAGCTGGAGCAAGTGCTGCTGAAAGTTGAAATCCTCGCTATCACAGATCCACTAACACAGCTCTATAACAGGAGGCATTTTGAGACGACTCTCGAAAAGGAATTCAGACGGACAATTAGATATCAGACTCCCACTTCATGCCTGATGATAGACATCGATCATTTCAAGGGAATCAATGACGAGTATGGTCATCATGCGGGTGACCAGGTCTTGAAGGAGATGGCAAGAACAATAAAGGGCGCCTTGAGAGAAATCGATATTGTTGCAAGGTGGGGTGGAGAGGAATTCATTATCTTGCTTCCACAGACAGCGAAAGATGCTGCCTTTAAAGCTGCTTCACGCATATTAAAGAAAGTAGCAGATTCAAAATTTCCTGGTATACCCCGACAATTAACAGTCAGCATCGGAGTCGCAGGCATACCTGATCCCTCTATCGATTCTGCAGAGAAACTAATTCGGATGTCCGATATCGCTCTCTATGAGGCAAAAGCCAGGGGCAGGAACAGAATAGAAATCGCAATAAGCAGTAGCTGACCTGCCGCTGGATAGTTTGCAAGTCAGACCGGGAAAAGTGCACAAAAAGCACACAATATTGAATTTGGAGTTGACAGAAATGAGAGGAAAAGTGTTATTTTATAAGCAGTTGTGGGCGATTAGCTCAGTGGGAGAGCGCTTCCTTCACACGGAAGAGGTCGCTGGTTCGAAACCAGCATCGCCTACCATATAAATCAATGAGTTACGAGCTTCGGGATAGCATGGTTAGAAAAGGTTCTGCCTTCATTCTCTATTTTCCTTACAGGGCAAATTTGTAACGAATCTATTATCTCCTTTTTTATTAATTTTCCCTCTGCGGGTTCAAGTTTGTAACTTGAACCAAATATTTTGTATGAAGCTGCACATGACATTATTTTTACATCTATCAATAATTTTGAGCCAATTGTTTTTTCGTTGAGGGCGTTGTACGGAATATTGACCGCTTAATCGTGTGAGACGGAGCCAAATGACTGTGCCTTAAAATTGAAAAGCAGAGCCAAATATGACGGCTCCGCCTCAAATTGTCAAAAACCTCAGAACATTATGCCTATCTGTCCACCGAGTCTCCAGTTGTTGAAATCAATATCTGAATCTTCTCTATAATGCTCAGTCAGTTGATATTTTACATTGATACCCATAAAAAATTTTTCTATTATGTAATTCAAGTCCACGAAGAATTGTGCACCAAACAGCCAATCGTTTTTACTGTGTTCTTCTTCAACATAATTATAAGAGCCGCCGACACCCAGGTCGATTACAAATTCAGGTGCAGCTCTTATTGCGTATTTTAGGTTTAACTCAATCGGAACAAAAATATCCGCCTCGCTAATTGAATTGGCATATCCGACCTCCGCGCCGAGGTATAAATTCGGTCTGATTTCGCGATATCCTTCAAGTCCAGCATAGACGCCTGTATCATCGTCTACAGTAAAGTTTATATAACTCAGTTTCAATGCGATATTGCCACGGCCGAGCGAAGATTGTTGCGCAACACAGACAGATGAGAATGTCAAAACAAATGCCATAATCAACAGAAAGGAAATTAATTTTTTCATGATTCCACCTCTCAAAAATTATTCTGGCAAATTCAACATATTAAACATTCACCAGTTTCCTGACAACCACCTCCTTTGCGATGATATTGAAACAGATTCAAACATTCAATTTATAGATTTCCGTTTTTAATTTACACAATTTGTGCTATTTTTGGAATGTAAAATTCAGAAATGTGAAAATTACTTTTCGCTCTGCACCGGCAAAGTGAAGTAGAAAGTGGAACCTTTTCCGGGTTCAGAATCAACCCAAATTCTTCCACCATGATGTTCTACAACCTTTTTACAGATGGAGAGTCCTATCCCGGTGCCTTCGTATTCATCTCTCGAATGAAGCCGCTGGAAGATGGCAAAAATTCTTTCGGAGTGGTCAGGGTCTATTCCGATGCCATTGTCTCTGACAGAAAAAACCCATTCATTTCTCCTTTGTTCCGCAGATATGCAGATTTCAGGGGGCTTGTCACCGCGGAACTTGATAGCATTTTCTATGAGATTCTGGAATAACCTGTCAAGCTGAGAAGAATCACCCTTTACCCTCGGAAGCGGCTCATCGTATGTCACTCTTGCTTCGCTCTCATCAATTGTCTCCTTCAGATTAGCCAGTGCGCGAGCAACGCTTAACGAGCAGTCAATATTTTTAAACTTCTTGCTTTTTGCCCCAACTTGAGAATATTCCAGGAGATCTTTTATGAGTGCCTGCATGTTTCTTGTGCCATCAGTGATAAATTTAATGTACTCATCGGCTCTTTCATCAAGTTTGCCCCTGTAACGTTTCTCAAAGAGCTTTATGAAACCTTCAACATTTCTGAGAGGCGCCTGCAGGTCATGTGACGCGACATATGCGAATTGCTGAAGGTCGGCATTGGAGCGTTCCAGTTCTTCTGTCATTTTTTTCAGTTTTTCCTCAGACTCCTTACGCTCAGTGATATCACGAAATATCTCTAATTTCGAAATGCTTCCGTCTGAATTCTTCAAAGGTGTATCGATAAGATCATAGGTTTTTTGAGTCTTAGGGGAATACCATTCCCACTGGATGATCTTACCTCCAAAAACAATCTCATTTTTACACCACGGACATTTCGCTTTACGATCGTGAAAATATTCATAGCATTTGCGTCCCTGAACAGGACCGAATTCTCTCTCGAGAGCCGGATTTATGTATTCAATGTCTTGTTGTTCATTCACAATGTATACACCATCTACCATAGTGTCCAGGATATTTGCGAGTTTTTCCTTCTCATACCGTAAAGACACTTCAGCTTGTTTGCTCTCGGTGATATCGCGGGAGTTGATCACAATGCCATTTACCACTCGATCATTAAGAAGGTTTTTTCCAGCCGCCTCAAGAATGCGCCATGATCCATCTTTGTGTCGGTAACGTAATTGCACGAACTGAGTAGAACCGGGGTGTTGTGCGAGATGAGTGAGGGTTTGCACAATATCAGGCAGATCATCAGGGTGAACATTTTTGAGCGGACTTCCGCCGATTACCTCTTCACGTTTGTATCCAAGCACCCCCTCGATCGATGGACTCACATACCGCACAGTCCCGTCTACCTCCAGAACGGCGAATATATCAAGGGCATTTTCGGTTAACAGCCGGAAATACTCTTCGCTGGCTCTTACCGCCTCTTCTGCACGTTTCTGCACAAGCGCAATCGAGGCAAGCTCTGCGAATGCCTTCGCTATGCGGACGTCATTTTCGGTAAAACCGCCCGGTTTATTTCCAAGGCCCAGCAGACCGACTGCTTTGTCATCAACAATCAGGGGAGCAAACAAGACGTTATTCAGGGGTACATGGCCATTTGGCAAGAACTTTGCCCATTCACTTTCCAAAAAGTTATTGTGATATATAGCCTTAACGTTACGATACGCCTCTGCCCGCATGCCCCGGATAGGCATCGGAAGACTCGGATCAACCTTGCAGGGGAGTCTACCGGAATCCAGGAAAAGAACTTCATTCTCTGATCCGTCTTTACTCAGGAGGGCAATATATCCTGATGTCGCACCCAACAGGTTCTTGCAGGAATTGAAAATAGCACGTGCAGCGCCTTTAAAATCATGATATTTCAAGACTGCGTGAGAGCCTTCGAGGAGCGCTGATATTTCTCTCTGACGCCGTTGTGACTCCTCAAGCGTATTAAGAATGAGTTCTTCGGCCTTCTTGTAAGCAGTTATGTTTCGTACATAAACCCTGAAAACATCGAGCCCTTCTTCGAAGTAAATATCTTCTGCAAAGATCTCATCTTCAATCTCAACTTCGCGATAAAAACTTTTTACTCCGTCCTCCTTGGCAGCCTTCAAAATCCCGCTCAGATCTTTTGGCAAAAAAAGAGCAATTTCTTCAACGCCTAATTTCTTCAGGGTTTCAATTGTGGATGAATTATAATATGTAACTTTACCGGAGGAATCCATTTCCAATACCGGGTTCGGATTCGATTCCGGAAAGGAAGCAAGACGCCTGATCCTCTGGATCTCCTGTTCCTGTGCGGCGTTGAGAAGATCTTCTTCCATATCCGTATTCTTTCTTTGAAAAAGTTGGGAAGCCGGGATATGTTATTTTAACACAAACAAAAGTATTGTTCTGCGTCAACAATGTAAGCTTTGATCCGGAATTTTGCCTGATAGCGGGGAATTTCGCCCTGTATAACGAAGTATTTCTCAAAAATTTTACGTTAAAAACAATGGCTTTCAAACTGGCTTCCTTTTTGCTTCTGATATCTGAGAGTCTGAGAGTCTCGAATCAAATTTATTTGAGGAGGTATGTCATGAAAATTTTTGTTATGAAATGGGTCACGTGTTATCTGGCTTTTATTATGTTTTTGATAGGAATTGCTCCGAAGGTAAATGCAGGTTTTGTACCATCAGAGACGATTCCGGTTGCGCTTCCTGACAGGGCAGCGGATCTGCAGAAGATTCAAAAAATCCTTGAGATGAAAATAATCAAGGAGCGGCTTGCGGATTTTGGGTTCTCTGAGAGTGAAATTCAAGAGAGAGTGAACCAGTTGAGCGATGAGGAAATTCACACTCTTGCGCAGAAGATCGACCAGATTAAGATTGGCGGCAACGGTCTGGGAATTGTAATTGCCGTCCTGGTAATCCTGATACTTATTGTAATATTGCTTCAGTTGTCAGGACACAGGGTAATCGTTACGTAAATCACGTAATTAGTCTCAAATCTTGATATTTTTTCAACAGTCCGACCTGAGATTCTGATACTAAAAAATTCTTAACTCCTACCGGGGTAGGATTTAATTCTCTGTTCGGAAGCCCTAAAATCAAAATATGAGAAAGAATTTAGACAACGTATTGACGTTAAAGGAAATTTCGGGACAATATGATCAATTATTTAACCTGTCCGTTGCTGGTTTTGACGGCTATTTCAAGGAATTAAATCCGGCCTGGGAAAAGACGCTTGGTTGGACGAAAGAAGAACTGTTGTCTAAACCATACCTCGATTTTGTTCACATTGAGGATCGTGAGTCGACAATTGATGCGGCTAAGGGTCTTGAAGAGGGAAAGATGATTATCACTTTTTTGAACCGATATTTATGTAAGGATGGTTCTTATAAATGGTTTTCCTGGAACGCCCTTTCATTAACTGAGGAGAAACTTATCTTCGCTGTGGCACGTAATATCTCTGAACAAAAGAGAGCAGAAGAGGAATTAGAGCAGGCATACGACCAGCTTGAATTAGAGGTGAATGCTCGAACTGCCGAACTTAGAAAAAGAACAGAGGATTTAATGAGAGAAAAGGCATTTACTGAAAGTGCATTAAATTCTCTGAAAGACATATTCTTCGTTTTTGATTTGGATGGCAGGTTGCTCAGATGGAATAAGGCGTTGAATGAAATTTCAGGATATAGCGATGAGGAGATATCCTCAATGAGGCCGGCTGATTTCTTCGTGCAGAAGGACGTTCCACAAATTAAGAATGCTATTGACAGAATAATAAAGGAAGGCTATGCAAGCCTTGAGATATCAGTAGTTGCAAAAGACGGGAGACGTATTCCTTATTCATTTTCGGGCAGTATATTCAAGGACTTTAAGGGGATCCCGTTAGGTATTTGCGGAATCGGAAGGGATATCACTGACTGCAAGATGTTCGAGGAAAAAATAAAGTTTTATAACTCTTATGATGTCCTGACGGGTCTGCCAAATCGGGCCTTATTTTTGGACCACCTGAATGCAACAATGGCACGTGCAAACAGGCAAAAAGATTATAAATTCGCTGTTATTGTTTTTAATATCGACCGGTTCAAGAATATTGTTGACAGTTTCGGCCATACTGCGGGAGATCAACTGCTAATAGAGGTGGCCGAACGATTGAAAAAGCATATACGCCTTTATGATACAGTGGCACGGTTTGAGAACGAGGCAGTGGCTCGACTCGGGGGAGACGAGTTTGCTGTTCTGTTGTCCGATGTCAAGAATATCAGGAATGTGATAAGCGTGACCGAACGACTGCACAACATCATCAAACGTCCTATAAAGATAGACAATCAAGTTGTGAATATCACAGCAAGCATTGGGATAGCTCTAAGTAAACCAGAGTATGCAAAACCTGAGGATATTCTGAGGGATGCTGATACAGCCATGTATAAAGCCAAAAAGCTTGGAAAGGCTTGTTATGTGATATTTGATGAAATCATGCATGCCCAGGTAATATCATATTTGCAAATGGAGAACAGTTTACGGCGGGCAATTGAAAAGAATCAGTTTCTCCTGAATTATCAACCCATAGTTTTTTCTGAGACCAATGAGATTGTGGGATTTGAGGCCCTCCTGCGCTGGAAATCACCGGAGAGAGGTTTAGTATCACCAGTTGAAATTATCCCCATAGCCGAAGAGACAGGATTAATCATACCAATAGGCAGATGGGTTCTCCTTGAGGCATGCAGGCAGATGTACGCATGGCATGTAGCGTTTCCTGCACAGTCGCACTTGACAATAAGCGTGAATGTCTCGATCAAACAATATACACTTGATCTTGTGGAGACGATAAAGCAAATTCTGGAAGAAACAGGTTTTAATCCAGCCTGTTTGAAATTGGAAATTACTGAAAGCACTATAATAAACAATCCTGAAACGGCTACAGGAGTATTTTCAGAGTTAAAGAATTTGAATATAAAGGTACAGATGGATGATTTTGGGACAGGTTTCTCATCATTAGGATATCTTCACCAGTTCCCTTTCGACGCCCTGAAGATTCACCAGTCTTTCGTCCAGTCTATGTGTAACAATGAGCGGACCATGGAGATTGTCAAAACGATCATTGAAATGGCTCACAACATGAAAATGGAAGTGATTGCAGAAGGGGTACAAACGGTTGAACAACTCGAAGAATTAAGAAAGCTGAGATGTGATTATTATCAAGGATACTGGTTCTCAAAACCCTTAGGCAGGCAAGAGGCCGAGGCATTAATACATAAGACTGTTTGACCATTGCCGAATATTGTTCTCTCTCTTTGAAACGATAAGAACCTCTCATTTCGGGCTTTCGATGCTGACAGAGAATTGCTGGATAGATTCAAAAGTAATGTTCAATGTCGGCTCAGGCGAATGGCAATTGACGTGCGAGAAAAATCTGGAGCCGGTGGTCGGAGTCGAACCGACGACCAGCTGATTACGAATCAGCTGCTCTGCCTCTGAGCTACACCGGCACAACTAAAGGTTAATAGCCTATGGATAAGTCAGTCCAGGGTATTTCTTCAGGAGGTACCTCTCGAAACGCTTCGTGAGGCACCTCTTCGGGTATCTCTCGCCGTATCTCATGGGGTCTCGGCTCTGGCGCAATCACACGAGGCGTCGCGACCCTGTTAGATCTGGCTACAGTGATAAAAATTCCGTCATAAAAAACACCGATATCCGTCACGAATTCTCTCGAAGGAGAAACGTTGATATAGTATTTACCGATTCTTTCACCGACTGCTATATCGTAGAATTTACTTTCTTCTATTTTGTCTAAACTTATATCTGTAACGTCGTACACTCTAAGAGTAAGTTTTCCCTTGAATATTCTCAGGGTGTCCTCGCGAACTTCCCAGAAAGAAAAGATCTTATAGGGATCGACCATCAACAGAGTCACGCTATTTTCTCCATACTCAAGCGGAAGCCCTCTGACTGGTGCAAAGGCTTCTTCTTTTGGAAACGAGGGAGGTAGTATCTCCGGAACAATCTCGATCCTCTTTCCATGTCTCCTTACGACCTCCTTCGCTACGACTTTTCTGGGTTCTTCTTTTATCCTAACTTTGTCTTTTTCCCCGGGTTTTATGACCTCCTCTTCAACAATAATTATATCTTTTATCCGGATGGGCTTCTTTGGCTCAATCGCAGGTTTTATTTTTTCTTCCGGTTTAACCTCCTTTTCAGCCTCAACCTTTATAGCTGGTTTTAATTTTTTCGCGGGTGCGACTACTTCAACAGGCTTAATCTCTTTTTTAGGTTTTACCTCTTTCTTGGGTTTTGCCTCTTTCTTTTCGGGCTTTAATTCTTTTTTGGCTTTTTCGGCTTTCTTTGGTTTTACAGCCTTCAGTTTTTTTGTCTTCTCGGTAATTTTGGCCTCCGCCTTTTTCTTCACCTTCCTGGCAACTATCTTGGGCCGCTTTTTTGAGGTCTTTGCCGTTACATCTTTTTTTGCAATGCTCTTGGCTTTAATTTTTTTCTCCGCCGGTACAGCTTTTTTCTTTCTCTGTTTTTTTGCAGATTTTCTGCTGGTCTTTTCTGGACTTGCTTTTTCCTTCATGAGACCTCCTTGCCCGGCATCATATTTTACTCAAAATGAAAAAACAAAGTTAAGAACCCGGATTACTGCATATCATGGTTCAGTGTGCCTCAGCCCAATTTTTCCCATACTTGATCTCAACTGCTATCGGTACAGAGAGAGTTGCGGCTTCTTCCATTTCCTTTCTTACGATCTCATTTGCAATCGTCAGTTCTTCAATCGGAAGCTCGAACAAAAGCTCATCATGAACTTGCAGGATCATGCGCGTCTTCATCTCTTCGTCCTTTATCTTTTTCCAGATGTTTATCATTGCAATTTTGATGATATCCGCAGCGGTTCCCTGTATAGGGGAGTTTACCGCGAGCCTCTCCCCAAGCTGCCTCATGGCGGAATTTTTGCTCCTGACCTCGGGAATCGCCCGCTTTCTGCCGAAGAGTGTTTTAATGTGGCCTTTCTCTCTGGCCTCGGCCGTCATCCTTGCAATATAATCTTTAACTCGCGGATGTCTTTCAAAGTACTGATCAATGTATTTCTTCGCTTCTTCTTTTGATATGTTAAGAGTCTCGGATAGCCCGAAAGGCGATATTCCGTAAATAACCCCGAAGTTTACTGTCTTTGCAATCCTTCTCATGTCAGAGGTCACTCTATCGATCGCGATATTAAAGATTTCGGATGCAGTGCGCGCATGAATGTCAAGATTAGCATTGAAAGCCTCTGTCAGACCCTTGTCACCACTGAAATGGGCAAGAATCCTCAATTCGATTTGTGAATAGTCGGCCGAAAGCAGAAGATTATTCTCTTCCGCTATAAACGCTTCCCTGATGCGCCTTCCTAGATCTCCCCTGACCGGAACATTCTGGAGATTCGGGTTGCTGCTGCTCAACCTTCCGGTAGCAGTTGCAGCCTGGTTGAAAGAGGTATGCACACGGCCCGTTTCAGGATTTATCAGTGTGGGAAGAACATCGATATAAGTAGTCTTCAATTTGCTCAAGCTGCGGTAATTGAGTATCTCCCGAGGAAGTTCATGGACGGCTGCAAGTTCTTCCAGGACGCTCATTTCCGTGGAATAACCAGTTTTAGTCCTTTTACCCGGCTGTAGACCGAGACTGTTGAAAAGGATATTTCTGAGTTGTTTCGGTGAATTTATATTAAACTCCTCTCCGGCCAGAAAATATATCCTCTTTATAATTCCTTCGAGTTCTTTCTCGATTTCCTTCGAAATGCCATTGAGTTTATCAGAATCTATCTTTACCCCTGCCATCTCCATATCGGAGAGCACGTAAATAAGTGGCATTTCCACAGTCCGATATACATCTTCAAGTTCATTCTTCTGCAGGTTCTCAAACAATATGCTCTTCAATTCGAACGTTATACCCGCATTTTCACATACAAAAGGGGCGGCTTCTTCAAGTGGAACCTCTGCGAGCGACTTTCGTCTGCCGAGAATGTCCTGCAAATCTCTCTTTTTGTAGGAAAGATATTCAAGTGTGACTTCCTCGAGATTGTGGTTCGGTTTGTTCGGGTTTATGAGGTACGAGGCGATCATTGTATCCAATAAATGGCCCCTCGTCTGAACCCCATTCCGCTTCAGGATTGTTATGCTGTCTTTGAGATTGTGTCCTATCTTGACTATCGTTTCATCTCCGAACAAAGGCTCAAGATTCTTTAAGAATTCAGTCCTATCCGTTGGAAGCTCCTGATAGGAATGTGAAACAGGAAAATAAATGGCATTTTTCTTCTCAAGGCAAAATGCTGCTCCGATGAGGATTCCGGTTATCGGATCTCTGTTTGATACCTCGATACTGAAGGCAAGCTCTTTCTCAACCTGGTGACTGAATTTCCTGAGTTCATCAATAGAAAGGATTGTCGTACAGTTTATTTTGCTTGTTACCCCCGAGGGAATGAGTTTTATTAGAGTGGTAAATTCCAGTTCTTTAAAAAGGGAAAGCAGCAAAGACCAATCCGGCTCCCTTAGCCGAAGCTCCTCGAGATCAATATCCATGGGAACTGAAGTATCAAGTGTGGCGAGCTTTTTGCTCAGCCTTGCTGTGTCTGCATTTTCTTCTACAAGCCGCTTAATCCTTTCTTTGCTAATCCTCCCCGTATTTTTCAGAAGCTCGTCGAGACTTTTGAATTGTGAGAGCAGTTCCCTGGCAGTTTTTTCACCGATTCCCTTGAT
>JBFLXE010000019.1:0-26930 GCA_040757455.1 Nitrospirota bacterium | reverse complement strand
TTTGACATGTTTGCTCCCGTGAGGCTTTATATCAAGGTTTTATCGACTGTTTTTGGGGGATTTTATTTTTTGCATCACCTGTCAATCGGCTTATATCAATCAGTTGGGAATTTCTCGAAGGGCTCAACATAACAAAAAAACAAAACTGCTTCTGTTTGCAGGAATTTTGATGGTGAAGCAAAATTATTTGATTAAAAATATAACTTTTGGTTTCTATCTGCTTGGCGCAACAACCATGGTTATGTGATTGCCTTCAAGCTTCGGACCCTGTTCGATATTGAATTTGCCGGTCAGCCATTCTGTTATTTTTGCAAAGACCTTCATTCCCAATTCTGGCCTCACAATCTCTCTACCCCTGAAGTACATCGTCACTTTCGCCTTGTTACCCTCGTCAAGGAATCGCCTGATATTTTTTACTTTTAACTTGAGATCGTATTCAGTTATCTGTGGCCTGATCTTGATCTCCTTAATTCCCATCGCCTTTTTCTGGGCCTGCTTCTTGCTCATCTGATAACGGTATTTGCCGAAATCGAGTATCTTACATACCGATGGTGTAACATTGGGTGCCACCTCGACGAGATCGAGTCCCCTTTCACGAGCAAGTTTTAACCCCTCGTTCACTGTCATGATCCCGAGCTGTTCTCCGTTTACATCGATAACTCTGATTTCCCTCGCCCTTATCTGCTCATTAACCCTGATGTTCTTCGCTATGCTTTCACCTCCTTTAAATTTCCAGACTTTTTCGCCTGATTTTTTCCTTCACGAACTCCACAAATTCTTCGATCGCAAATGCGCCCATATTTTCGCCAGTACGCTTTCTGACAGTTATTTTATCCCCCGATATCTCCTGATCGCCTATTATAGCCAAATAAGGCACTTTCATAATAGTGGCGTTCCTGATCTTATAGCCGATCTTCTCATTTTCCAGGTCTGCCACTGCCCTTATTCTTTCAGATCTCAATTTCTCCAATATTTTCTCTGCATAGCCGTTATGTCTCTCAGCGATTGTGAGGATCTTAACCTGAACAGGAGCAAGCCAGAGAGGGAAAGCGCCAGCATAATGCTCAATCAAGATTCCAAAAAACCGTTCCAGAGATCCCATGAGAGCCCGGTGGATCATTATGGGCCGGTGTTCCCTGCCGCCACTTCCCCTGTATACCATATCGAATCTCTCGGGATTATTGAAATCAACCTGGATGGTGCTGCATTGCCATGGCCTGTTTAGTGAATCCTTCACCTTTATATCAATCTTGGGGCCATAAAATACTCCCTCGCCCGGGTCGACATCATAAGAAAGTCCTTTCATCTCAAGAGCCCTTTTGAGGGCATCCGTCGCACGTTCCCAGCTTTCAATAGTACCCACGTAGTGGTCTGGCCTCGTGGAGAGATACACGTCATAATCAGCAAAACCGAAAGTATTAAGTATGAAGAGTGTGAAATCCAGTACGTTGAGAATCTCATCTTCTATCTGATCTTCCCTGCAGAATATATGTGCATCATCCTGCGTAAAACCTCTCACTCGCAAGAGGCCGTGCAGTACCCCCGAGCGTTCGTATCTGTAAACCGTACCCAGCTCTGCATAACGAATAGGTAACTCCTTGTAGCTCCTTAATGCACTCTTGTACACATGGATGTGGAAAGGACAATTCATCGGCTTGATTTCGTACTCCACGCCCTCTATCTCCATCGGCGAATACATATTCTCCCTGTAAAAATCGAGATGGCCACTCTGCCTCCAAAGTTCAAGCTTCGCGATGTGTGGGGTATACAGAATTCTGTATCCGGACCTGTAATGTTCATCAAGCCAGAATTCTTCTATTGCCCTCCGGATCAATGCCCCGTTGGGATGCCAGATGATCAGCCCCGCCCCTATCTCTTCGCCGACGCTGAAAAGGTCGAGGTCTTTCCCCAGTCTCCTGTGATCTCTTTTCTTTACTTCATCGAGGAAGTCAAGATACTTTTTTAGCTCATTTTCGTCTGTGAAGGCCGTCCCGTAAATCCTCTGGAGCATCTTGTTTTTTTCATCTCCCCGCCAGTAGGCACCGGCAACGCTCAATAATTTGAATGCCGATACCAGTCCTGTTGACTCTATGTGGGGCCCCCTGCAGAGATCGATAAAATCGCCCTCCTGATAGAGGGACACCTCCTCGTCTTCTATCTCTTTAAGAAGCTCAACTTTATAAGATTCCCCCTTTTCCTGAAAGAATCTTATTGCCTCTTCTTTCGGCATAACTTTTCGGATAAAGGGATTATTCTTCCCTATAATTTCCCACATCTTCTTTTCTATCAGAGTGAAGTCTTCTGTGGTAAAAGTCTTGTCTATATCGAAATCGTAGTAGAAACCTTCATCTGTTGCGGGTCCTATGGCGAGCTTTGCCCCGGGAAAAAGTACCTTCACAGCGTGGGCCATTATGTGGGATACACTATGCCGGTAAGTCTCTCTATCTTCCCGGGACTTAAAATCTATGACCTTAATCCAATACCCCCCGTAAATTCTTAGCAGGAATTCCTTGTGCCATATTAGCTGAAATTATAATACACAATTTCGCCATTCATTTCAAAGCTTTCTCGTATCCCGGTTAAATGTTTTATAATAAACTATATGGCAGTGTTAGAGATAAAAAAATACCCCGAAAGGGTTCTTAAACAGAAAGCGTCACCTGTTGAGAAGATAGACGAAAACACCCTGCTTTTAATTAATAACATGATTGAAACAATGCATCTCGCCAGGGGCATCGGCCTGGCAGCCAATCAGATCGGGATTCTGAAGAGAATCTGCGTGATAGACCTGGCATCGAGGGTCGACACCGGTTCTCTTATGGTATTGATAAATCCCCTCATTGTCGAAAAAGAGGGCCAGGTTGAAGCAGAAGAAGGTTGTCTCAGCATCCCGGGTTACATGGCAACGATAAAGAGGGCAGAAAAAATCCTGGTTAAAGGTCTTAACATGCAGGGAAGGGACATAGAGATAGAAGGGTCAGGCCTTCTTTCAAGAGTACTTCAGCATGAGATCGATCACCTTGATGGATTTCTGTTTATTGACAGGATGAATCCTGTCAGAAGGGAATTTTTCAAAAGAAGATACAAGAAAATGCAGAAGGCGACCGTGCAGGATGGTTTGTAAAATGTCTGTATGGTAACAAGACACCATGCGCGTAATATTTTTTGGAACCCCCGCATTTGCTGTACCTTCCCTGAACGCATTGATCCATTCTGACGAGGAGGTTGTTGCCGTCGTCACGCAACCCGACAAAAGAAAAGGCCGTGAGCACGTACTTTCCCCCTCACCTGTGAAAGAACTCGCACTTGGTGAGGGAATCAGGGTCCTACAACCTGTCAATCTCAGGAATATGTCATTCTTTGAGGAGCTTTCTGCCATTCGCCCCGAAATTATCACCGTTGTAGCATACGGAAAGATACTGCCATCTTCTGTCCTGAGACTTCCGCCTCACGGGTGCATCAACGTTCATGCTTCTCTACTTCCGAAATACAGAGGTGCTGCTCCTGTACAATGGGCACTAATCAATGGCGAGAAGACGACAGGCGTAACCACTATGCTAATGGATGAAGGTCTGGACACCGGGGATATCCTTTTGCAGGAGGAGATAGAGATAAGGGATGATGATAATACGGAAACCTTGAGCCGCAGGCTTTCAGAGTTGGGCGCTTCTTTATTGATGAAGACAATAAAAAAAATTAAGGAAGAATCCATTAAGCCAGCCCCTCAGACAGGTATTCCCAGTTATGCTCCTCCATTAAAAAAGGAGGATGGGAGGATCGACTGGTCAAAAGAGGCGACTGATATCTTTAACTTCGTCCGGGGGATGTATCCATGGCCGGGTGCATATTGTTATTTTGATGGAGAAAGAATTAAAATCCATAAAGTGAAGTTGATTGATGGCACTGGCAAAGCCGGCCGAATTGAGAAGGTAGGCGATGAACTGATAGTTGGAACAGGAAAGGGCTTGATATCGATAATACAATTGCAGCCGCAAGGGAAAAGGTCCATGACCACGAATGCTTTTATCCAGGGGAGACGGGTCAAAGAAGGTGCCTTTTTCGATGAACAGTAGATGGAAGAGGTGTCTTACGCTCAAAGTACTGTATCCCCTCCTCATGTTCTTCGCATCCTTTTCGAAACATAAAAAGGAGAGTTTCCAGAGATTTGTTATCAACATGAACAACAGTCTTGTCATGAGGGAGAAGCTAAGTCCGAGAAAAATACTTCTCCTTCTGCCCCATTGCCTCCAGATAAAAGATTGCGATGTCAGACTGACTTACAATATCTACAATTGTAAAAGATGCGGGAAGTGCGAAATTAAAGACCTGATTCAGATCGCCGAGGAAAATCATCTGGACCTTTTTGTAGCGACAGGCGGGTCACTTGCCAGAAGGATCATAAATGATGTCAAGCCCGACGCGGTTGTCGCCGTTGCATGTGAGAATGACCTCAGTAGCGGCATAGCCGACACCTACCCGATTCCTATTCTGGGGATAACGAATATAAGGCCCTTTGGACCCTGCCTGAACACAAGCGTTGACTTGACTGAAGTAAAAAAAGCTATAGAATTCTTCGGCACAGGGGCTCGCAAAAGTAAGGTGTTTGCAAATAAGCTTCAGGAATCTTAATCAAAAATATCCGGAGGAGAATTGCAGAGAGAGATAAGTAATCTGATAAAATTTCCGGTTTATATCCTGGTCTTTATAATGCTTGGCCTTGTCTTCGGCTATCTCACTTTTAAGGTCCTCAGTTTCAGCAGAACCGTTGAAGTGCCGGATTTACATGGTAGAAGTTTGCTCGAATCAAACAGACTCCTCAATGACAGGGGTTTATATCTGAAAATCGAGGGCGAGGATTACGATGCCTCCATACCCCCCGGCCATATAATCAGACAGGACATTCCGCCTGATAACAAAGTAAAAGAGAAAAGAGGAATAAAGGTCGTTATAAGCAAGGGCCCGCGGGTAAAATCTATACCGATGCTGGTTAATGAGACACTGCTGACTGCCGAGTCCCTTATACTCCAGAAGGGTCTGAAGATTTCGAAAATTATTCATGTGCATTCGGATATGATGGAGAGAGACAGAATAATAGCCCAGAAACCGGGTTCCGATGAACAGGTCAGCGATTACATAACATTAATTGCAAGTCTCGGTCCGTACGAGAAAATTTATTATTGTCCCGATTTCAGACATATGGAGGTGGAGCGCGCCCAGCAGATCGTGAAGGAATTGAATCTCGCTATCCAAGTCCAGGGGGAAGGAGCGATAGTGGAAACACAAAAACCGGAACCGGGAAAACAGATCAAAAGTGGCGACACAATTTATCTGAAATTGACTGAGATTTCATTGTAATTTTTTAATCATCCGGGGTATCTTTATCTGTCATGTTTAAAATAGCGCCATCAATACTCTCAGCAGATTTTTTGAGACTCGGAGACGAGATCAAGGCAGCCGAGGCAGCAGGTGCTGACATGATCCATATCGATATCATGGACGGTCACTTTGTTCCCAATATTACTATAGGCCCTTCGATAGTCGAGTCGATCCACAAGATTACCAGACTGCCTCTTGACGTTCACCTCATGATTGAAGAACCGGATAAATATCTGCGCGATTTTATTCAGTCGGGCGCAAACTATCTCACTGTACATTATGAGGCATCAGTACACCTGCACCGAACGGTTCAGTGGATAAAAGAGAGTGGAATAAAAGCCGGAGTTTCTCTTAATCCTGCGACGCCCATATGGAATCTTGAATATGTACTTTCCGACATAGATGTTGCCCTTCTCATGTCGGTGAATCCGGGGTTCGGAGGACAGGGGTTCATTCCACAGATCATAGATAAAATCAGAACCTTGAAAAAGCTCATCCTGGAGAAAGGACTTCCGGTGCTTATCGAGGTTGACGGTGGTGTAAAGCTATCCAATGCAGCAGAAATCGTTTTGGCAGGGGCGGACATTCTTGTTATAGGCTCTGCCTTTTTCAATTCCAGAAATTATGAAAAAGTCATCCAGGAACTTAGGGAAATCCGCGGCAATAAATGAAATTCTTTGCCGCGCTGAAAAACTGAGAGAAAAGTCTCTCTATATTGAATCTCTCCCGCTTTTCAGAAAGGCTATGGAAGGTTATCGAGAAATAGGAGACCTCAGGGGAATCCTCCATTGTAAGCTTTCCCTCGCCGACATATGCAGGATGACGGGAAAATTTGGTCTCGCTGAGAAATATTATTATGAATCCTTAGATTTAGCAAAAGGATTAAAATCCCCCGAGACTGTTACTGATGCAAAGGTCGGCCTCGGGCTTGCCCTGAGGGCACAGGGCAGATGGAGAGAGGCTGTCCGTTTATTTGATGAGACGAAAAAAATATATAAGAGAAAAGATGATAAGCAGGGCCTCGCCTTCGCTTTATGGGCAAAAGGCGGCGCTCTCAGGATAAAGGGTGACATAAGTGCCGCGATAGGATTATTCAAGAGATCATATGAAATATTCAGAAAACTCCGCGACAGGCAGGGTGAGGGATACTGTCTCTGCGGTCTCGGCGGAGCCTCACGAATCGCGGGAGAATTTACTGATTCACTTACCTATTACAGAAGGGCGAACAGAATATTTTCCTCCGTAGGAGATACTTTTGGAAGAGCCTATTCTTACTGCGGCATGGGAAATGCTCATAGAATGTTAGAGGGTTATCAGAAAGCCCTTGGCAACTTTGCCAGGGCGGTCAGACTTTACGAAAGAATAGGAGACAGAGTCAGTTATGCATATACTCTGTGGGGTCTTGGCTCTACTTACAAGATGATGGGTGACCACAGAAGAGCTCGTGACCATTATTTGAGGGCCTCTTCGTTTTTTCGGACTACCAGAGATAAAAGAGGAATAATTTATTGCAGACTCGGGTTGGGTGAAATCTGCGTTCTGGAGGGAAAGAAGGCCATAGCGCGAAGATATCTCCTGTCCGCCCATAATGAATCCGTCAAGAGTAGTTTTGCCGTTGAGGAATGTCATGCTAAAATACTTTTGTCAGCTCTTGAAAGAAAAATTAACAAAGAATGTTATACCCGTCTCGGGCTAAAACTCGGTTTCCAAAGATTACCTCTTAATATCCCTTAAGACGTCTTCTGCTGCGGAAGAACAAATGAGGATTATCATGAGCATAGTGAATATACCCAATACCCTGACGTTAACCAGGATAGTTTTGATTCCTGTATTCATAACGTCCATCATATACAAGCGTTATGACTACGCCTTATACCTGTTTCTTATCGCTGCTCTCACCGATCTTTTCGATGGGCTCTTTGCCCGCCTTACAAACCAGAAGACCGCTTTAGGGACGTTTCTGGACCCCATTGCAGACAAATTCCTTCTGGTCACCTCATTCATCGTCTTATCTTCCTACGGCTGGATACCAATATGGCTCACGGTAACGGTCATAAGCAGGGATGTGATCGTTGTTACGGGCTGGTTCATTCTTTATCTTATTGCTGGTTCATCGAAGGTTGAACCTTCCATGTTGGGCAAGATTACAATATGGATGCAGAGCTTGCTTATTGCCTACGTTCTTGTTGATATCAATGTTTCGCTGCAGCCGCAACTATTTCGTTTTTTTCTATGGATAACTACTCTTATGACGATAATATCGGGACTACATTATATCTATAAAGGTTTGAAATTGACACATGCAACGTGAAGGCATAGAGTTAGCCAATATCCACCCGGGGAGTGCCGCAGATGAGGGAGGTCTCCAGCCCGGCGATTTGCTCGTTTCTGTAAACTCACGCAAATTGCGCGATCCCATAGATTTTATGTTTTACAGCTCGGAAGAGGCTCTCGACATTGAAGTAAAAAGGAACAGGAACATATTCCGCTTGCGCCTCGACCGCCGGAATACTGATGATTTTGGGATGACCTTTAAGCCTTTCAAGATAATGACGTGCAGAAACAACTGCCTCTTTTGTTTCGTCAAACAACTTCCACGCGGGCTGAGAAAGACACTTTACGTAAAAGACGAAGACTACCGGATGTCATTTCTTTATGGCAATTACATAACGATGACAAATCTGAGCAAGGAAGACCGGAGACGCATCGTCGAGCAGCGACTAAGCCCGCTGTATATCTCGGTACATTCCACTAACAGGGCTCTCAGGAACAAGCTTCTCGGTAACACAAAAGCTCCGGATATTCTCAGAGAACTGAAATTCCTGGCGGACAATAAACTGAGGTTCAATGCTCAGATTGTGGTGTGTCCCGGATATAATGACGGGAAGGAGTTGCAGCAAACCCTCTCCAGCCTTTACAGGTTTTATCCTTATTTACTCTCGGTTGCGGTCGTGCCTGTTGGCCTCACCATGTATCATAAAAGAAACATCCGGGCCTTTGAAAAAGATGATGCTGTCAGTGCAATAAGAATCCTGGAATTATTCCAGAAGAGATTTATGAAAAAGCACGGCACACCCATTGTCTACGGAGCTGACGAACTCTATCTTAAGGCGGAAATTCCGTTCCCTCCCCTGGGGCAATATGGCGAACTTTATCAATACGAAAATGGCGTGGGCATGGTCCCCTTCTTCTTGAGCCGGGCGAAGAAGATCAGGGTACAGAAGCCTGTAATTTCTAAGGGAAAATTTATCACCTTCACGGGCAGGTCTTTTTTCCCTTTTTTGAAGAAGTTTACCGAAAGACTGGAAAAGGAAGACATCAAGATAGACGTTGTCCTGGTCGAGAATACCTTTTTCGGATCTTCCATAACAGTTACCGGTTTGTTAACCGGCAGAGACGTGATGAAGTCAGTATTGTACAGGATTGACAGACACGAAATGATGTTGATCCCCGATACAGCGCTCAATCATGAGGATAAATTTCTCGATGATGTGACCCTTGGAGATGTGCAAGAAGCCTTAAGGATACCCGCCAAAAAGATAAGTGCTACGCCGGAAGGGCTTTTGCAGGCCGTCTCTGAGTCACTAAAATGCCAAAAATTGTTGACAGATTGAACCATTGATGATAAATTTTATTACATGGGAAAGATGTTGGCCGCTATTTTCTCTGTCTTATTCGTCTTCACGATCTCACACGCTGATATTTACAAGTATACGGATGAAGGCGGGATCGTCTGCTATACGGACACCCCATTTACTAAAAGGGCTGACAAGGTCATTAAAGAGAAATCCGCGACTTCTCCGTCCCTCATCCGCTCAAGTTCACCACGTTTACAGAATAGCGCCCACTATACGGAGATTGTTCATGAGAAGGCTGCCCTTTATGACCTTGATCCCTCCCTTATTAAAGCGGTTATAAAAATAGAATCAAACTGGGACTGCAGGGCGGTCTCAAGGAAAGGTGCCATGGGCCTTATGCAACTCATGCCCAGTACCGCTGTTGAAATGAATGTGAGAGATCCTTTTGATCCGGAGGAGAATATCGAAGGCGGAGTCAAATACCTGAAATATCTTCTCGAAAGGTTCCAGGGCGACCTCACCTTGGCACTCGCCGCATACAATGCCGGACCTAAAACTGTCGAAAAATTCGGTTATATACCTCCAATCGCTGAGACTAAACAATATGTGAGCAAAGTGCTCTCTCTTTATAGTGGCAAGCAGATGTATGCAGAAAACAATCCGGCAGATAATAAAAAATCTGAACCGATTTATAAGGTGGTTCTGGAAGACGGCACCGTCCTCTTCACGAATTCTTCTCTTCTGGCGAGAAATCCTGTCAGGTTTTAGATGCCCTCTCGAAAAGCTTCTTCCCGGGAAGAGATTGCTGAATTAAAGGAGAAGCGTCGCGCAATAATACTTGCTCATAATTACCAGCGGGACGAAGTTCAGGAGATAGCCGATTTTGTGGGTGACTCGCTGGAGCTTTCGCGGACTGCATCTTCAATAGATTGCGATGTGATAGTATTTGCAGGCGTCAATTTCATGGCCGAGAGTGCTTCTATTCTTTCTCCGGATAAAACCGTCCTGCTTACAGAGATCAATGCCGGCTGCCCCATGGCAGACATGATACGCGTCGATTCCCCGAGGAGGGTGAAGAAGACCTTTCCGGGGTTCGACAGTCCTCCTCCTCTCATATTTCCAGCCGCTTTCACGCTGAGAGATATAAAGGCTCGCTATCCCGGTGTCCCGGTAGTTGCTTATGTAAACACAACTGCAGATGTAAAAGCGGAAAGTTATATTTGCTGCACATCTGCAAATATTGTTAAAGTAATAGAATCTCTGGATGAGGATACAGTAATAAGTGTACCCGACCGAAACTTGTCCAGGTGGGCACAGAGGAATACTAAAAAAAGGGTGATCTCCTGGGATGGTTATTGCCACGTGCATGAAAGGGTGACTCCGGAAGATGTGACAAGAGCCCGGAAGGAACATCCAAAGGCGCTTTTGATCGCACACCCGGAGTGCAGGCTTGAAGTTCTTGAGATGGCCGATGAAGTCACGAGCACCTCGGGGATGTTGAGATTCGCAAGGGCGTCGTCTGAAAAAGAATTTATCGTGGGCACTGAACTTGGACTGATGTATAGGTTAAGAAAGGAAAATCCGGAAAAGATGTTCTATCCATTGAGGAAAGACATGATCTGCCCGAGCATGAAAAAAACAACGCTCAAGAGTGTTTTGAGGGCTTTGAAAGAAAATATCTACGTCGTTAGAGTGCCGGATCACATTCGGATACCGGCCAAAAGAGCTCTGGATAGAATGCTTGGGATATCATAGGAAATGGACTTTTTCCATAAAATTGCAGAAAGAAGAATTATAGAGGCCATAGAAAATGGTGAATTCGATGATCTTCAGGGAAAGGGAAAACCCTTGAGATTTGAAGACGAAACTTTCATACCGGAAGACCTCCGCATGGCTTATCGAGTCCTGAAAAACGCGGGGTGTATACCGCCTGAGATAGAGATGAGAAATGAGATAGTAAACCTGTCTGTTATGATTAACACAATAGATGACGACAAGGAGAGATTAAGAAAAATCAGAGAATTGAATTTCAAACTTCTCAAACTCAATCTGACCCGCAAGAGACCCCTCAACCTCGAAGATTTCCCGGAATACGAAGGAACGCTGATCGACAGGTTTACAGAAACCAAAGGATTGAAAACTCGTAATAAAATATGATATAAAATTTTACGCTCACGAATAACAGAGAGCAACGTTGTATAGAAAATGGCTGGATGTCAGGGAAGTGGAGTGAACCGAAAAGGTGATTCTCCCGCTGCCCCGCAGCCGTAAAGGGAACGAAAGCCTGAAACGAGCCACTGTTCCGATATACCGGGATGGGAAGGCAGGCAAGTAGGTTGACGATAGCCCTGAGCCGGAAGACCTATCCAGACCAGGAATCTGTAAATAATTTTCCCGAGGGAGAAAAAGATGAGAAAAAGTCTCCGGTTTTCCACCATCATCACTTCTTCTATTTCCTCAGTTATTTTTATTTCTTCCCTCTTGCTTTCTAACGTTTATGCTGCTTCACAAAAACGCATAGTTTCCCTTGCACCGAACATGACAGAAATCCTTTTCGCTTTAAATCTCGGTGAAAGTATAGCCGGAGTCACAAATTTCTGTGATTATCCAGAAGAGGCAAAGAAAAAACCAAAAATTGGGGGGATGACCACCCCGTCATTAGAGGCAATTGTATCTTTAAAACCTGATATTGTTGTTATGACAACTGATGGCAATCCAAAGGAGTTTGAAGAAAGGCTGCGTTCACTCAGGATTAAAACATATGTGTTCAAAGCAAGGCGACTTTCTGAACTTCCGCAGGGTATTAGAGATATAGGATCAGCTTTTGGAGTAAAAGAAAGGGCAGACACACTTGCAAAAAAGATGGAGGATGCCATTAACAAATTTAGAAATCAGAAATCAAATTCCTCAGCACACCCTTTTAGTAAAAGGGTACGCGTGGGGAATGGCTCCTCACTGAAAAAGAAGGTTCTCTACATTATCTGGCCGGAACCATTAATAATTGCAGGATCGGGCACTGTTATAGACGATGCCATTACGCTTCTTGGTGCCGAAAACATTGCATCGAAGGCAGAGACCTCATATCCAAAATATTCCATAGAAGAGATCATTCACCAGTCACCTGATGTGATCTTTATTGGGCGGGGACACATGAATATTGAAATTGCCTCAAAGCGACTTCTCGGAAAAATAGCTACAGTCCGGGCAGTTAGAAATGACTCTGTTTTTTATGTGAGCGACAGTCTTTACAGACTCGGGCCGAGGGTTATCAGGGGCATAGAAGAGATGGCTGAATGTTTAAAATAAAAATTTCCCTATTGATAACGATATCAGTTATCATTTTTCTAATTTCTATATTCGTGGGATCAAGGATAATAAATCCTTTCTATTTAAATGATATTGATAGAGAGATATTGCTTTCAATCAGGCTTCCGCGGGCTGCAGTTGCTTTCCTTATGGGTACAGCTCTGGGAGCGTCAGGAGCAATGCTTCAGGGTATATTAAGAAATCCGCTTGCAGATCCATATATTCTTGGAATATCAAGCGGCGCTTCACTTTTATCAGCATTAGGGATTTTATCAGGTTTATATTCTCTTGGCAGATTCACTATGCCAATAACCGCTTTTGCCGGTGCTTCCATAGTAAGCATGATAGTCGGGGCATTTGGATGGAAACGCGGAGGGTTTTGGCCTGAGAGGCTTCTCCTCGCAGGCGTTGGATTAAGTTTCCTCTTCCATGCGGTACTCTTGCTTCTCATAAGTACCTCAACAAATGACGTACTGAGAAGGTCCTTTCTCTGGATGTATGGTGATCTTTCAATGTCAGACTGGTCACTGATTCCATATGGGTTATTTTTTATTGCAACAGGACTCCATATCTCAATATTCAGGGCAAAGGCATTGAATGCATTGATACTTGGTGATGATTTTGCATACAGCCTTGGCTTTTCGGTGCACAGAGAAAGACTGCTTTTGTTTATAGCAGTAGCGCTAATGATAGCTGCATCTGTATCACTCGGAGGAATGATTGGCTTCATAGGTTTGCTCATACCACACATTGTGAGATTCTTTATCGGTGCTGACAGCAGGGTATTGATACCGGCGTCTGCCATTGGAGGGGGTGCTCTTCTTTGTACTGCTGACCTTATTGGAAGATTAATTATGCATCCCGTAGAGGTCCCGTCAGGAATTATAACAGCTATTATCGGCGCTCCATATTTCCTGTATCTGCTGAGGAGGAAAGATGTCCTCAATATATAATCATTCAATTCTTGAACTGAATAATGTCACATTTGAGTATCCAGGGAATAAGGAGTTTATCATTAACCTGACGTTCTCTATGGGCGACGGAGAATTTATAGGGCTTTTAGGTTCAAATGGCTCGGGTAAATCTACCATGCTTAAACTCGCAAGCGGAATATTAAGGCCGCTGAATGGTCAAATAAAACTCTGGAGTAAGTTCTTGCAATCATACAGTAATAAAGACAGAGCAAAACTTTTATGTTACCTCCCGCAGGTATTCGATATAAATGTGCCTTTCAGGGTCAGGGAGATTGTAAGTATGGGGCTTTATCCATACGACATACCTCCGGAAATTGGAGTTGACGATGCATTAAAGATAGTCGGACTTGAAGAGAAATCAGAATCATACATCACAAATTTGAGTGGTGGCGAAAGGAGAAGGGCTTTTATTGCAATGACCTTATTACAGGGCGCAGGGATTCTACTTTTAGATGAACCTCTTGCAAATCTGGATATAAAGTATCGGATAGAGCTTCTGAGATTACTCAAAGAGTTACAAAAAAAGAAGAATATCTCAATCATTATGGCACTCCATGACATAAATTTAGCATTACAATTTGAAAAAGTGATGTTAATTAAGGATGGGGAAATACTCGGATTTGGTGATCCAGAAATGGTGTTGACAGAAGGCATGCTTCAAGAGGCATTTGGCGTGACTTTTGAAATAAAAAAGTCGCAGGATGATACTATGTATATAAGCTATGAAAATATAATGTAATCACTTCTTGATAATCACGAGGTATTTGAGGGGAATTCCGTGGAAACCGGGAACTGCCCCGCAACTGTAAAGGGAACAAAAGACAATATGCCACTGTCCGATTAAATCGGGATGGGAAGGCTGTCAAGTAGGTTGTCTGATACTGAAGACGCCCTGAGTCAGGATACCCTCAATACCTTGAAACTGAACCCTTCGAGGGAAGAGGAGGTTAAACATGAGACAAGATACAAGCTGACCACCAGTCTTAATTTTCACTCTACCTGTAATTCAAACGAGTTTCAAATTTCTTAAAGGAGAAAACATTATGAACAACTTATGTATGTTATTGGTTTTTTTGTTTCTGTCCTCATCAGCATTTGCAGAAGAGATAAGGCTTGAAGAAGTAGTTGTAACAGCTGCAAGGCTTGAAGAGCCGCTCGAGGAGACAACAAGCTCTGTGACGATAATACGTAGCGAAGACATAGAGAAAAAGGGGATTGACTTTTTAACAGACGCACTAAGGGAAGTGCCCGAACTCAACCTTGTGCAGAATGGAGGTTCAGGTAAAGTTGCCACCGTCCTGCTTCGGGGCGGCAGTTCCTCACATACTCTTGTGATGGTTGACGGAATAAAAGTAAACAGCCCGGCTACGGGATCATTCGATTTTTCGGGTGTCAGTGTGGATGATGTCGAGAGGATCGAGATTGTGAAAGGTCCGCAGAGCACTTTTTATGGTTCAGAAGCTATGGTGGGGGTAATTAACATAATCACAAAAAGAGGCAGGGATAAACCGGAAGCAATAGCTTCGTTCGCGGCAGGTTCATATGGCACATACAAGCCTGCTACAACAATAATGGGTAATTACAAAAAGCTGGATTATAGACTGACAGGGTCATATTTTCATACTGAGGGGATCTCTGCGGCAAAGGCCGGAACAGAAAGAGACGGATATAATAATACGTCTGTTTCCGGGAAGATAGGTTTTAGGCCGACGGAAAAAATCGATCTGGAGTTCGTCGGTAAATATGTTTATGACCGATCGGAACTTGATGGTTTTGACTTCTTTGCGAGGAGAGCCGTTGACGATCCGAATTTTATACAACGCAGAAACCATTCGATTCTTTCGGGAAAAGGAAGGTTTTATCTCTCTGAAGCATGGGAGCAGGTAATTAATATATCGAGAGTAACGGAAATCCTTAAGTTCAGTGACCCCGACGATACTTTCAACAATGCTGAAATGATGACCGAGGTTGATACTCTGGACTGGCAGAATAATTTACAAATCTCAGAAAATTTCATTGTTACTGCGGGTGCAGAATATAAAAAAGAAAAAGGAGAAAATACCGGAAACTTCGAAAGGTTTCTGGACAACAAGGCACTTTATCTCAACAATAAACTGAAACTTTTTGATGAAACAATGGTGTTGAATGCCGGCCTCAGATACGATGACCTCGAGATTTCAGGGTCAAAAACTACCTTCAGGATCGGAGCAATCTATTATATAAAACCCGCTGCACTAAACATAAAAGGAACTTACGGAACAGGGTTCAGGGCGCCCGCACTAAACGAATTATTCTTTCCCTTTTACGGGAATCCTGATCTTAAACCTGAAGAAACAATCTCATGGGAGGCGGGTCTCGAAAAGGCCCTTTTTCAGGACAGAGTCTCTCTTTCATTCACATATTTCGAGCAAAGATATAAGAACCTGATCGAGACCAATCCTCTCACTTTTACAGCTGCTAATATTTCAAGAGCAGAGGTTAAAGGGGTTGAGGCAGGCGCATCATTCAAGCTATCGGACGCTCTACTTGTGAGAACACTCTATACCTATCTCGATACAGAAGACAGAAGAACAGGCAGAAGGCTTCCCTTGAGGCCTCAGGACAAGTTTGATTTTTCGGTTGATATTTCACTTAACGACTGGTCTTTTTACGCCAGCTATATCTTTGTCGGCCAGCGATTCGATTCTTCTGTGGACAGGAACCTGTCATCATATTCAGTAATAGATGTATCGGGTAATTACAAAATTAGCAAAAAGATCTCTCTATTTGCGAGGATCGATAACCTCTTAGATGAAGAATACGAGGAGTCAGGAAGTTTCGGCACTCCTGGATTCTCAGTCTTCGGCGGAGTGAAAGTAACAATTCTGTAGTATTGAATTGCTTCCTCCGGATAGTCCGGGGGAAGCACCCCTTTTTCTATCTGCAAACTATCCTGTTGATAGCTTCTCCCAGTTTTTCCCTGGCTTCTTTCTCAAATAGAATCTCCGCATGATTACAGTCAAAATTGTAATGTTCATCACTCCAGGGAATTCTTGAGCTTTCAGTAGATACAAGTCCATCTCCTTTGCCCTTCTTTAATTCTTCAGGATAGAATTTCTCGGGGATCACCTTCTCAAGAATATCCGGTATTGAGATTCCACCGATGCGCAGGAGGGTTGGGTTTGTACCTCCGGCAGAAATATAACGCACCCAGCCCAATGGCCCATCTTTGAGATTCCTGAAAAATGCAGATTCCGGCCGAAGCTCTTTGAGGGCATTGCTCCTGAGGAATTCACATATCCTCTTGACAGCAAATGATAAGGTACCCCTGTCTCCTTGTGGAATAAGCGGATCCATAAGAGAAACGAGAGGGAATAAATATTTCGCCACATTTGCAACCGAACTGCCCCTGTGGGGGGTCGAGATCGTCACAAGACCTTTTATTGATCTGTCTCCATGTGAGAGATACTTTCGCCCTATAAGGCCTCCCCTGCTGTGACCCACGAGTATGATCCCGTTATTTTTCATTTTCTTTGTACTCCTCACAATCGAGCCGAGCTCTTTCACAGCAGCAGCGATCGGTCCCGCAGGCCTTCGCTGGCTCCATGTGACCACAGTGTTTCCCTTAATTCTGAAATCATCAAACAAGGTTTGAAGATTTCGGAGATTTTCTTGAAAAGAGGATGCGCCAGTCGCATGTCGTCCCAACAATGACTCCCCATAAAAACTGCTCTCGTCAGAGAAGAGCCTCCTGTCAAGGAGAATTCTTAGCGGAAATTTTTCGCCGAGCACTCGCGAATTCGAAGGGTTGACCCATATGTCCTTATTCATTCCGAGACCGTGTATAAAAATAACCGCCGGCTTCTCAGATTCACCTTCACAGGATATTACGTCAAGATTCATAAATTCAGCGTGATCGGGAGGCGGCCTCTAAAGTCTTCCAGACCCTGAAGGCATTTTATAACAGCCCGCTGGGCTTGATCCGATGGTTCATACGCTGCGATGAGAAGGTCAGCATTCGCGAAGTATCTTAAAACATAAGGGCATCCGAAGGAGATGACAACAGATGATTTTGCTTTTTCGATCAGCCTGTTGATCAGTTTTCTTTCATGTTCGGTTATATCCGCTCTGCCTTTCCAGGCAGCGACGGTATTGAATATGGAAAAGATGAAGATTTTCTCTGCAATTCTTTCATTGCCTTCAAGAAACATGGGAAAGTCGTCTCCATCACCGTTAAATTTATCGATAGAAGATACATTCCTGAAAAACTGCAGGAGTGGTGACGATTCAAAGAATTGCCTGTCTCCGGCAAAAACGACGAAAACTTTTTTTTCACGGATCGGGATCATATACTCTCTGGCTTTTACCAGAGTTATGGATGCTTCGGTGATCCGCGTTGAGAGAGAGATATGATTCTCGTGACGCGCTTCAGGCTTCGACTTTTTGATCCTCTTCAATTTATCTTTGGTTTTTAAAATGCGATTTGTCGCTTCATTTATGCGATCAACCTGAATCTCCCCCGAATCGCTTGCTGACATTAACTCCCTGACTGTCAAATCCGGGTCCTCTGGATGCAGGAGCACATCCACCCCGGCTTCTATACATCGTGAAGGCACATTTTTGAAACCTTTCAGAGCCTTCATGTTAAGGGCGTCCGTCAAAACAAGTTCGTCATATCCAAGATCTTTCCGCAATAAAGATGTAACGATTCTTCTCGAGAGGCTGGCAGGTTGATCATCCAGTGCCGGTATTTTCAGATGGCCAATCATGATGCTGCTCACACCCGCTTTGATGGCCTCCTTGAATGGCACTATATCATTGGCCATTAGATCTTCCAGAGATTTATTAATGACCGGCAGACAGAGATGTGAATCCATTGAGGTATCGCCGTGACCGGGAAAATGCTTGGCACAGCTTAGAAGACCCGATCCTTCCAGAATCTTTACGTAGTGAGAACCGAACCATGACACTTTGTCGTGATTGTCTGAGAAAGCTCTTGTGCAGATAATAGGGTTATCGGGGTCCCGATTCACATCAAGGACAGGTATAAGGGGCATATTTATACCCACGTCCTTCGCCTCGGCTGCGATTGCCTGTAACATTCCCTCGATGACATGAGAATCGACGACTTCACTTGTATTAAGAGCAGCCGCCTGCGACATCTGGCAGGGAAAAGTCGTACAGCCCTCAATCTGTTGCCCGATTCCGCGCTCCACATCCGATGCGATAAACAGCGGTATCTCTGCCTTTGAATTGATATAATCAAGAAAATCCCGGACATCGTCTCTTTTTCCGCCGAATATTATGAAGCCGCCGATCCCCTTAGAGACAAGGTCTACTATGCTTTCCCTATAATGCCTGGATAGAATATTTTCTCCATCCAGCCTGCTGATAATCAGCTGATATAATTTCTTAATCATAAGAAAGTTTATCAAAGCTCTCCGTTTATCACAACGTGTTTGAAATATCTCGAAAATTTGGGCTTTTCTGTGGCTGTTGGCCGTCAGCATTCGCCATTATGATTGACAAATGATTGTTTCTGACAAAATTGCTTAAAAAAAGTTTATTAATTAATTTAATTTAATTTATTTACAAATTTCTCCATATATGCTATTTTTTCCTATGTGGTCATTTTTTAATGAAAATCCAACGAGAGAAAGAATAATTCTTCTTCTCAAAAAGAAGGGCCCCATGTCTATAGATGACCTAAGCAAAGAATTACGAATAACATCTATGGGAATAAGGCAGCATCTTCTATCCCTGGAAAAAAGAGGTCTCATTGACTATGTCACAAAGAGACAGGGCATCGGAAGGCCGGCTTTTATATACAAGCTCACTGAAAAGGCTGACGAGCTTTTTCCGAAAACCTACGATGACTTCATACTCAACGTTTTTAATGATATCGAAAAGAATGAAGGCCATGAAATGATTGACAACATATTCAAATGGCGGAAAAATAGACTTTTCAGATATTACAGGGATGCCCTTTTCGATAGAAAAACCCTTGAAGATAAGGTTTATAGCTTCAAGAATCTCCTCGAAGCGAGAGGATATTTTGTCGATATATCGGAGATTGATAACCAACTCAGTTTGAGACAGTACAATTGTCCCATTTATAAAATTGCTTCTCAGTTCAAGGAAGCATGCCGCTATGAACTCCTGATATACAGAGATATCCTCGGCAAAGACGTCAGCCGCAGTGAATGCCTTGCAAATGGTGATAACGCCTGCACTTATTTGATTCCCAGGAACGCTCCCAAAATTTAGACCCGTCTAATTCGCAGGCAAAAGAGCCGTGGGCTCGCGAAACGCAATAAAGGTGGATAAAATTTCCTTGATAAAGGATGGATTTTTATTTTATTCTATTTCATAAAGTAAAGAGACGAGGAGGCTCGGCGTAAGTTTTTGACAGTTTCGCCTGCCCTGTTGGTGATAAGATGAGAATGTTGATCCGGCAAATTAGATCTTTTGGGAGTCCGGGTAAAGAGTCGGTGTGCATGTCCCGCAAAGAAAAGACGGGAAAGCCTGAAGATTCTTTCAGGACACCCACCTGTCTCAGGGGCGGATCTAATCTCTCCTTACACGGCAGGGTGGGTATACTCTTGAGGCTGGTATTTATGACATCGTTGCATCTACGGAGGATTAAAAAGATACTTACCCAGATAAAACTTAGTGTAATAGATGATAAATGGATAGATACTTATAACGTGAAATATCTTTCCCCTCCGAAAGTTTTTCAGTCATAATCCAGCCGTTTAAGCAGATTCTGTTACAGCATACTTATGTTCAGTTGAGATCCCTCTATTTTGCAGGGAAGATTCAGGAAGGGGGTTAGTCATAAATGAACCAGGTGATATATTTGATAGTAGCTATTCTGACAGGTCTCATTGCGGGATTGGCCTATGCCCTCATTTCTCAATCTAAATTGAGAAACAAGAGACTTGAGATCGAAAAAGAAAAAGAAAAGATTATCGTTGAAGCACAAAAAGAAGCGGAAAGGATAAAGAAAGAGTCTCATGTAGAGGCAAAAGATATCGTTTACCAGGCGAAAGCTGACGTCGACAAGGAATTAAGGGAGAGACGGTCCGAACTGAACCATCTTGACAAGAGGCTGCGTCAAAAGGATGAGGTACTCGAGAGAAAATTTGAGCAGATTGAAAAGAGAGAACAGGAACTGTCCAGGAGGGAAAAGGATTGCACGTTTAAAGAACGAGCGATACAGGACAAGGAGAACACATTGAACAGGCTGGTCAGAGAACAGACGCAGGTGCTCGAAAGATTGTCTGGTCTCAGCTCGGAGGACGCCAGACAGGAACTCCTGAAAAAGATAGAGGAGGAATCAAGGTTCGAAGCTGCTAAAATAGCTAAACGCATAGAAGATGAGTCAAGGGAAAATGCTGAGAAAAAGGCGAAGGAGATCATAGGGCTTGCAGTCCAGAGGTATGCCAGCGATTATGTCACAGACGCCACGGTTACCTCCGTAAGCCTCCCGAATGACGAAATGAAGGGCAGGATCATCGGGAGAGAAGGAAGAAATATAAGGGCGCTCGAGGCTGCTACGGGAGTCGACCTGATAGTCGATGATACGCCTGAGACTGTAACTCTCTCTGCATTTGATCCTGTAAGACGTGAGATTGCCAGACTCTCGCTTGAGCGGCTGATAACCGATGGAAGAATCCATCCTACCAGGATTGAGGAAATAGTGGAGAAGGTCAAAAGGGAGGTCGAAGCTCATATTAGAGAAGAAGGCGAGAAGACTGTTTTTGATTTCGGCCTTTCAGGAATACATCCCGAACTCATCAAACTCATCGGCAGATTGAAGTACAGGACATCTTACGGACAAAACGTTCTTCAACACTCCAGAGAAGTGGCGTATCTCGCTGGTGTCATGGCCGGGGAACTCAGGGTCGATGTGAAACTTGCAAAAAGAGCCGGGATACTGCATGACATCGGAAAGGCCGTGGACCATGAAATCGAAGGTTCCCATCAGGACATAGGGGCAAACATCGCGAAGAAGTATGGCGAAAATTATAAGGTCATGAATGCCATACTCGTGCACCATGGCGAAGGTGATCCCTCAACCGTTGAGGCCGCTCTTGTTGCTGCGGCCGATGCCCTTTCCGCAGCCCGGCCGGGCGTAAGAAAAGAGAGTATAGAGAATTATCTCAAGCGTCTTGAAAGACTTGAGCAGATGGCACTCTCTTACAAAGGGGTGGATAAATGTTATGCGATTCAGGCAGGAAGGGAGATAAGAATAATCGTAAAACCTGATGACATGAGTGATGAGTTATCTTCTGTATTATCTAGGGAACTCGCAAAGAAAATAGAATTAGAAATGACGTATCCGGGGCAGATAAAGGTGACGGTTATAAGAGAATCACGGTTTGTTGAATATGCTAAATGATGCCTCATGAAGGTTCTGTTCGTCGGTGACATAGTAGGCAAGATCGGCAGGTCCACGACAAAGGCACTTCTACCTACTATCGTGAACAGATACAAAGTTGACCTCGTTATTGCGAATGGCGAAAATGTGGCGGGCGGGTTCGGACTGACAGAAAAGACCGTATCGGAAGTTTTTAATTCCGGAGTGCACATTATCACCACGGGCAACCATGTCTGGGATAAAAAAGAATTCGTTCCTCTAATCTCAAAGCTTGACAGGGTCATAAGGCCATTGAACTACCCTCCTGGGGTTCCAGGTTTCGGGAGCATCCTTTATACGCTACCAAATGGTGAAAAAGTTGGCATAATTAATATCTCCGGGCGCGTTTTCATGCCCTGTATCGACTGTCCGTTCAGGGCAGGCAGAGATGAGGTTGAAAAACTCAGGGAATCTACTAAAACAATCATAATTGATTTTCATGCCGAGGCGACGTCAGAGAAAATTGCCTTCGGGTATTTCATGGACGGCATGGTAAGCGCTGTCATCGGAACCCACACACATGTGCAAACAGCTGACGAAAAAATATTGCCCGGCGGTACGGCTTATATAACAGATGTCGGGATGACTGGTCCATGCGATTCTATCATAGGTATAGAAAAAGAACAAATTATACAGCGTTTTCTTACAAGCATGCCTGTCAGATTTGAGCCGGCAAAGGGCAACGGTTGTTTCGCTGGCGTCGTAATTGAGATTGATGAAAAGACAGGAAAATCTACCGGCATTCAGAGGCTTCAGCTTACATACCCCTGAATACCCATATCTACTTCTTTCAGGAGATATCAAGAGTATTCAGAATAAGACTTCGCCGCTCCGCCTCAGGCAGACGAACGACGTGGCAATCTGTCACTGCCGTCAAAGAGAACTGTGTGAGAAAATTAATTACTCTGTGTTTGTCCCGACTCTTCAGGAACTGGCTGAGACGGCAACACCGGCTGTGGTGACGTGCTCTTGACAGGACCGGATGTCACGGGAATTTTCTTCTCTTCCGCCGCAGGAGCCGTTTTCACTACAGAACCACTCTTAGCGGAAACCACGGCGAGCATCAAAGAGGTGAGCATAAAAACAACCGCGGCGATTGTGGTCATCTTACTCAGGAAGGTTGCAGCACCCCGGCTTCCAAAGAGCGTCTGACTCGAACCACCAAAAGCCGCACCCAACTGTGCTCCCTTGCCACTCTGGAGGAGAACCACTCCTATAAGGAAAACACATACAAAAACATGAATGATAACCAAAAATGTCGTCATTGTTTCCTTCCGAATTTAACTATTTTGCTAAAACTCTCGACCCCCAGGCTTGCACCACCAACAAGCGCACCGTCCACATCATTGCAGGCCATTAATGCATCCACATTCTCGGGGGTAACACTACCACCATATATAATACAGCATTCACCGGCCTTATCGCCATACAGGGCTTTAAGTCTTCTTCTTATATAGTGATGAGCCTCCTGCGCCTGCTCAGGCGTTGCGGTCTTACCCGTGCCTATAGCCCATACTGGCTCGTACGCAATAATCAAATTTTCAAGATCGATCCCATCCAGCCCTTCTTCAATCTGCTTCTTCAAAACATCGAGGGTCTTTCCTTTCTCCCTCTCCCCAAGAGATTCGCCTACACAAAGTATGATTCCCAAACCCACTCTCTTTGCAGCATTGATTTTCTTATTCACCGTGTCATTCGTCTCGTTAAAATACTGTCTTCTCTCTGAATGACCGATAATCACATATTTGCACCCTATATCTGAGAGCATAATCGGAGATATTTCTCCAGTATAGGCGCCCTTTTCTTCGTAAAACACATTCTGCCCTGACAGAACAATACGAGTATTTCTGAGTTCTTCCGAAGCAGCTGCAAGAGATGTAAAGGCAGGAGCAATGGCTATAGTCACGTCGAGAACATCATCGACAGCAGGGATAAAATTCCTTATGAATTCTCTCGTTTCCGATACGGTTTTATTCATCTTCCAGTTTGCCGCTATGAAAGGCCGACGCATTTTGATAATTTACTTCAAGAATAATTCATTGTCAACAATGAGGCCGCCCAAAAAATCTCTGGTCTTTTTGAAGACTTTAAAAAAAAGTGCTTTATCAGTAAAATACCCTCTGTCGGTAAAATTTGAGAATAATAAGGAGGTTAGCGTGAACAAACGAATTAATCTCAATGAAAGGGATATCCCCAAGCAATGGTACAATATCCAGGCTGATATGCCAAATCCCGTACCCCCGCCATTGAATCCTGCAACAGGTCAACCCGTAACGCCTGATATGTTTGAAGCCATATTTCCTAAGAATGTGATCGAGCAGGAAGTAAGCACCGATAGATGGATAAATATACCTGAGGAAGTCATCGAAAAATATCTCATCTGGAGACCAACACCTCTTTATAGAGCTCATTTTCTTGAAAAATTTCTCGGGACGCCGGCACATATATATTTCAAGAATGAAGGCGTAAGCCCACCCGGAAGCCATAAGCCGAATACGGCTGTGGCCCAGGCTTATTATAACAAGGCATTCGGGATAAAGAGGCTGGCGACTGAAACCGGAGCAGGACAGTGGGGTAGTGCACTTGCATTTGCCTGTAACCAATTCGGCCTTGAATGCAAAGTGTATATGGTCAGGGTGAGTTATAACCAGAAGCCTTACAGAAGGGTACTCATGGAGACATGGGGAGCAAATTGTGTACCGAGTCCGAGTCCCGACACCCATGCGGGAAGAAAGTTTTTTGAACAGAATCCGGAACATCCGGGAAGCCTGGGAATAGCCATTAGCGAGGCGGTGGAAGATGGAGCGACTTCAAAGGATTCAAAATACTCAATCGGTAGTGTCGCAAATCATGTGCTTCTTCACCAGACTATCATTGGCCTTGAGGCGCACAAACAACTTGAAATAGTTGGCGAATATCCTGACATTGTTATCGGATGCGCAGGCGGTGGCAGCAACTTTTCAGGACTCGCTCTACCCTTTGTAAGAGATAAGATAAATGGCAAAAAAATAAAAATAATAGCCTGTGAACCATCTTCCTGCCCTACTATGACAAAGGGACCTTATATATATGATTTTGGAGACACGGCAGAAACAACGCCGCTCTTTGCAATGCATTCCCTCGGCCATAAATTTGTGCCTGCACCCATTCATGCAGGCGGTCTCAGATATCATGGGATGGCACCCATCGTCAGCCGCCTGCTTATGGACGGGCTTATCGAAGCGAGGGCTTATGCACAACTTGAGACGTTTGCAGCCGGGGTCACTTTTGCAAGAACAGAGGGTTTTGTGCCTGCGCCCGAGACAAACCATGCTATCGCCTGCGTCATTGAAGAAGCAAAAAAGTCAAAAGAGGAAGGAAAGGAAAAGATTATCCTGATGAACTGGAGCGGACATGGCATTATAGATTTGGCGGCATATGATGCTTATCTGTCCGGGAAACTGCAGGATTATATCCTGCCGGACGAGGAGATACAAAAACTTCTGAAGGAGCTTGAAAAACTTCCCAAGCCTTAATTGATCGGAAATTACAGGAAGATTATAATAAAATTAGTTTCTTGATGGAGCATCATGGAAATTTACTGTAATCAACTGGGAATGTTGATAGAGCTATCCTATTGCATCAGTGTCAATGAAGGGCTGCCCTGCAGGAATATGATTGGTTGCTGGAGAGAAAGGATAGATGTCATATCTTTATTAAGAGAAAAGTTTTCGGACGACGATCTCAGAAAGGCATTTAGCGGAATCCCGAAATCAAGAATCGAGAGAATTATCGAATCAATAAACGGTTAGACTTTATTGATGAACATTCGTCTTGCCGTGCTGGTTATATTCTCTGTCCCGTTTTTCACTTCATCGGCGAATGCACAGGCTTTCTCTTTTTCCGAAACAAAAACCGTTATTGGCATGACAGGGACCCATACGGTTGAAAAGAATGAATCTCTCATTGAAATAGCCAGAAAGTTCGGACTCGGATTCAATGAAATCACTGCTGCAAATCCAGCAGTCGACCCTTTCATTCCGGGCGCTGAAACAGCGATCACATTGCCCACCTCATGGATTTTGCCGGATGTTGAGTCACGTAGTGGAATTGTCATCAATCTTTCAGAAATGCGCCTCTACTATTTTCTGAAAAAGAATGGTTCCGATCTGGCCATGACCTTTCCTATAGGAATAGGCACCGAGGGTAATGACACGCCGGAGGGCATATTCAGTGTCGCCGAGAAAATCGAAAAGCCGAGTTGGCATGTTCCTGAGTCCATCCTTAAAGAAAAACCGGACTTGCCGAGGGTTGTGCCACCGGGACCTGACAATCCTCTTGGGTCACATGCCCTAAGACTTTCCCGCGGAGATATTCTTATCCATGGGACTAACAGGCCTTACGGCGTCGGAAGAAGGGTAAGCCACGGCTGCATAAGATTATATCCGGAGCACATATCACAAGTTTTCCGGCTCGTCACAAATGGTACAAAAGTGACCATCGTTAAACAACCAGTGAAGGTGGGCAAAAGGGATGGAAGAATATATCTTGAAGTGCACAAGGACAAATCGATGAAAATAAATTTTTTTGATGAAGCTGTGGGATTACTGAGAAAAAAGAACCTTTACGAAGATATCGACAAAGAAAAGATGCTTTCTGCCCTCAGGGCTAAACAGGGAATACCTGTTGACATCTCGCGGTAATGTCAGGGTCTAAAGAGGAGAATTCTTTAGACCCCCTTTTCAAAAGGTTATTTCAGCTGTTGTAATTCAAAAGCCTTACCGGCCTTTCTCGCAGCATTCTCAGCCTTATCAGCAGCAGCTTCTGCTCTCGCAGCAGCATCTTCTGCTCTTTTTAAAGCGGATTCCGCCTTTGCGCAGCAATCCTGTGCAGTCTTCATAGCCTCCTGCGCTAATGACCTGGCCTCCTGCGCTTGACGTTTCGCCGCATCGATATCAGGAACCTTGCTTTCAAGAGAATTAATGCGTGACTCCAGAGCATCCACCCTCGCCTCAAGCTTGCTGATTCTGTCAATGAGAGGGTCTATCTGCTGCCGCACATACTCCTTCGTGGCACACCCCAGAAAAAGAAACAAAAATGAAGAAAGAATTACCAATAGAAATTTTCTCAAGCCCTACACCTCCTTTTTTATCTCTATGTTGGAAAAATACTAAAGTAAAATCTGTCAAATGTCAACAGGCTGTTGCCCAAATAATCGTAGAACAAAAAATTGAATAAGTTTATAATGCTGCATTCATCACAATATGAGGAGAAGAGAGACATGATGGGAATGCAGCAATCACCTCAAAGCAGTTT